>JANPDE010000142.1:0-20423 GCA_031431315.1 Haliea sp. | reverse complement strand
ACTGGACGTCTTTGAACACCCAGGTGCATCGTCGCCGCCAGATCGCGGCATAGTCCACACAGTGCCCCGGCCGCGGGCGAAATATCCAGTGCACATCCACCGCCACACCGCGCCTGATGAACTCCTGCGCATGACTGAAGTGGCGCACCAGCCGTGCGCCCAGCGCACCGGCGTGTGCGCTCCGGTAACCCGCCTGCCGCAAAATCAGGACGGCACTCGGCAGGTGTTCCGGCTCCACCAGCAGATCCAGGTCCCAGGTAAACCGGTTCTCGACGCCACCCCAATACTGCTCGGCAAGGTGCAGGCCCTTGGTCAGGATAAATTCCACGCCTGCCGTGGCAAACGTGCGTTGCAGTTCCTCCAGCGCTGCGATCAGCGCGGTTCGCTGCCCACGCTGCGCCTCCTGCTGCCAGCGCAATCGTTCCCGCAAGGTGGCGGGGAACAGCTTGTCCAATTTCAGGGCATCAAGTTTGTGGGAGAAGTACAGCCCTAACTCCTGGCTTTCGAGAAAGTCCGCCAGCGCCTGAAAATCGACCTCGCGGGACAGCACGCGGGAGGCCACCTGCTGTCGCTCACCGGCCGCCAGCAGTTTCAACAGCGCTATTTCCCTAGAGGACATGCACGTACGGCTCGCGACGGAGCTGGTACTGACGATTCACCTGTGCAGCATTGATGTACGTGGTATCGCCCACTACCTGCACACCGGAACTCGCGTGGACATGTCGCCGCAGTGAATCAGTACCTCGCCGCAGAGAACAGCGATTTTTTTCCTGTTCGCCGTGCGTATCGCTGATGATGGTCAGTTGCATGTCCAACCCCTCGATTTCGCTCGCCAGTAACATCGGCGCAGTATAACCAATGGAATTCTTTCTATACACTGGTGCAATAAATCGCTTTACGCTTTTAAGCGGGCGAGGTTGCCATACGACTCTACAGTGCGAGCCACTCCATGCATAACAGCTCCATTGCAATTCTGATTCCCTGTTACAACGAAGCGCTAACGATTGCCAGGGTCGTCACCGACTTTCGCAGGACATTGCCCACTGCAACGATTTACGTGTTTGACAACAATTCCAGTGACGGCACTGCACATGCCGCGCGCGATGCCGGCGCCATTGTCAGGCACGTCTCCCGCCAGGGCAAAGGCAATGTGGTGCGCCGGATGTTCGCGGACGTCGAGGCGGATATCTACGTCCTGGTGGATGGCGACGCCACCTACGATGCCGGTAGCGCGCCGGCGTTGATCGACACACTGGTGACGCAGCACCTGGATATGGTCGTCGGCGCGCGCGTTCACAATAGCAGCGATGCGTATCGACCTGGGCATCAACTAGGTAACCGGCTGCTCACTCGTGCTACGACCCTGATATTTGGGGAGTGCTTTACCGACATGCTGTCGGGTTACCGGGTGTTCTCGCGCCGCTTCGTGAAATCCTTCCCTGCGATGTCGCACGGATTCGAGACCGAAACCGAATTGACCATCCATGCCCTGGAATTGCGCATGCCGTGCGCCGAACTGGCGACGCCCTACGGCGCGCGCCCAGATGGGTCGAGCAGCAAACTCAATACCTATGCAGACGGACTGCGCATCCTCACGACCATTATCAAATTGTTCGCGATTGAACGTCCGCTACAGTTCTATTCCATTCTGGCGGTTACTCTGTCCCTGGTGGCAGTGGCACTGGGGGTTCCCTTACTCGACACGTATCTCAAAACCGGCCTTGTCCCGCGCTTTCCGACGGCAATCCTGTGCACCGGACTCATGCTGTTGAGCGCCATCGCGTTCGTCACCGGCCTCATTCAGGAAGCCATTTCCGTCGGCAGGCGCGAAGCGAAGCAATTCCAATATCTGTCCGCTGGCGTGCCGTTCATCCAGTGTCGGGAGCAGCCTGGCCAGGTTGTCAACTCATGAAGCAGTTTCTGCAATTTGCCTTTGCCGGGACAGTTGGCTTCCTGGTCGACGCGGGCGTGCTGATGATGGTACATCACTGGCTTGGCGCATACTTTGGCCGGTTGGTTTCCTTCGCCTGCGCAGTGCTTACCACGTGGTTGATCAATCGCTCGTTGACGTTTCGCAACCAGATCAGCGACCAGCCGCTGCACCAGGAGTTCTCTCGCTATTTTTTAACCACCCTGGTGGGTGGTGCGGTCAATGTCGCCTGCTACTCCCTTATGGTTTACGGTCTGGCCCTGTCGGTGAGGGCGTTACCGCTGGCCGTCGCGGTCGGTTCGCTGGCCGGCATGCTGGTCAACTATTGGCTCAGCCGCTCCTTCGTATTCACTGCCCGGCACCAAAAGAGGAAGTCCGATGCATAACGAGCTCACGGCGTGAACCCGGCCGCTGTCTCAACCGCGCTTGGCGAAAGACATGGCGGGGAATCCAGTATCAGCGATCGCGTGAAGCACTCCAGCGCGCTTGCGCCTGTGTCAGTCCGGAGTATTTCGGGTTGTCGATGGCTATCGCCAGTAGGGCGCGTTGGCGCAGGTAGGAGAGCAGCTCGTCATCGACGCCCAGTGTGCCGTTGCGCAGGCCAAGCGCGATCTGCCGCGTGATGGCTCCGGCCTGCGGAGCTAGCCCCAGGTCTGCCGCGAACTTCGCATCCAGTTCCGCCAGCCCCGCTCCCAGCTGCATCTCCCTCGCCACAATGCCCAGTGCATTGGCTGCCACCCGCGTGTTATACGCTTTAAAACCGTCCAGTTCGGGCAGCACTTGCTCGCGCAAAAACTGCCTCACCGCTTCCAGCAGTTCCTCGCCATCGGTTCCACTCATTGCAACTCCCCATCCAGCAATACCAATATATCAATCTCTGCTTCAGATAGACGCCGCCCCACTGCTGCGCGTTCCAGGCTGGCATCGCGGCCGCTGCGGTACATGTCCAGCATGAGCAGGCACACGATGCCCCACGACAGGGCGGCGTGCACTTGCCAGTAGTGGATGTCCTGCATGGCCGGCGTTTCCCCGGTTACTGACGCATAGCCTGCCAGCAGGTCGGCGTACTCGCCGAATCCCCCCACCGGTTTGGGTGAACCAAAGCGCCACACATTGGCGCTGATGTAGCCAAGATCCTGCACTGGATCGCCCAGGTGGGCCAGTTCCCAGTCCAGCACCGCCACCAGGCCCTGCTCGCCCACCAACAGGTTGCCATTGCGAAAATCGCCGTGCACCAGCGTGCGCCGGGGCGCCCTTCGAGCATTATCGCGCAGCCAGTTGAGGCCCAGTTGCAACACCGGTGACACATTGCCGTACTGGTCGAGTAACGCCTGGGCGCGCTGGAATAACAACTCGCCACTGTGATCCGCGAGCCCGACCGGCAAGGCTGACAAGGGAATCTGGTGGATGTGGCCCAGGGTCTGTCCGCACTGGAAGGCGAGTTGCGTGCGAGCCGCCTGATAGCGTTCATCCGCCAGCAGCCTAAACGGCAGCGCCTCGCCCGGCTCCCGACTCATGATATAGCCCTGGCCCAGTGCGTGTTCCGCGCCCAGGACCAGGCGCACGGCGGGCACAGGTACCTTGTGCCGGCCCGCGATAGCCAGCAGCGCCGCTTCGTCAGTCAGAGTGAGTTCGCCGACGGCCTGCTCCGAGTCATTGTTCCCGGCGATCGCCGCTCCCGGCAAGCGACGCAGGATGAGGGGTTCAGTCTGTTCTGCCTGCACCAGATCAAATGACCAGGTCTCCATATTGGCGCCGCCAGAGAGGCGCTGCAGGCCGGCGATGCTGGCACGATTGTCGCGCGCGTCCTGTGCGGTGCCAACCAGAGCAGCACGCAGGCGGTCCACCATGGTTTCAATATCCGTGACAGCGGCAGGCACTGCGTCGGGTGACATCAGCCGAGGATTCCCTGTGCCTTCAGCGCCTGAATTTCTGCAGCGGTCAGGCCCAGCAGTTCGGACATCACACTGTCGGTATCGCTACCGAGCAAGGGTGCGGGAGTGAAACTCTCCTCGTTGGTGCGCGACAACTTGATTGGGTTGCCCGGTCCCTTCGTACTGCGCCCGTCGGGGTGGCGCAATTCCACCACCATGTTGCGATGCAGCACCTGTGGATCGGACAGGGCCTGGCTAAAGCTGTTGACCGCCGAGCAGGGAATACGCTGCGCTTCCAGCTTGCCCAGCCAATAGGCGCAGGTATGGGTGCCGAGAATTTCGTTAAGCCGCCGGCTGATGTGTTCGCGCCCTTCCCAACGCCCCGGCTGGGTGTCGTAGCGCGCGTCGTCGAACTCCGGGCAGACCACCACCTGCTTCAGGTTCTGCCAGAAATTGTCGGTGATCACCGCGATCACAATAAATCCGTCAGCACAGCGAAAGGTGTCATAGGGTACGTGTACGAAATGCGCATTGCCGATGGGGTAGGGATCCTTGCCGGAGAGAAAGTGCATGGTGGCCATGTAGTTCAGCATGGAGATCTGGCAATCGACCATGGCGATGTCCACATGCTGGCCGAGCCCACTGCGCTCCCGCTCGTACAGCGCGGCGAGTACGCCCATGACGCCGAACATGCCACCGCCGAGGTCGCCAATGGGAATCCCCGCTCGCACGGGATGCTCCCGGTCCGGCCCGGTGATCGACATACCACCGCCGGCGGCCTGGGCGACCTGGTCAAAGGCGGGGCGCATCGATCCCGGTCCATCCGTGCCGTAGCCTGTCACGGTGCAGGTGATGATGCGCGGATTGATGAGGCGCAGCGACTCGAAATCCACGCCCAGGCGCTGCGGCACGCCAGCGCCAAAATTGCTCAGGACAATATCTGACTGCGCGACCAGGCGCTGGAACAAGTCCATACCGCCTGCGGACTTCAGATCGAGCGCCACGCTTTTTTTGTTGCGATTCAGGGTGAGGAAGTACGCGCCCATCCCACCCAGGGAATTTTCCGGATCATTGGCCAGCAGCGAGCGGGTGCCCTCGCCCCGCAGCGGCTCCACCTTGATGGTCTGCGCTCCTAAATCGGCCAGGATCATTCCGGCATACGGTCCGGACAGCATATGCGTCAGGTCCAGTACGCGCACGCCCACCAACGGCTTGTTCATCGTATTGTCTCAGGAAATCGCGAGCTCATTGAATAGTGATCAGCATACCTTTGCTGGCTGGCTGCTCAACCCGCCTGCTGGCTTGGATCGTCCAATTCCACTGGCGCCGCCGAGCCGGCGAAGATGACCCGCGCCAGGCCTTCGGACAAGTCGAATATCTGGGTAGATGTCACCTCGTAGTGCGAACGTGTAATACGCCACTGGCCGTCACAACGCGTGTAGGCATCATCGTAACAGCCAGCCAGCTGCGTCACCGTGCGCCGAAGGTGTCGATCAGGTAGTAGTATAGACCCCAGATGCCGGTGGCGTGGTTCGCATCGTGCACCTCGATGCGGGGATTCTGGCCGTGGTGCATCTCGACGATGTGAGCCTGGCAGGCCAGTTCGGTAAAGACGGCGAGCATTTGCTCGCGGTCGCTGAAGTTGCCGATGCGGCCATAGCGCAAATCGACCGGTCCGGCAGGAAAACACTCCCGCACCACATCCGGTTGTTTGTGATCACAGGCGTGGAAGTAGCGCGCCTTCAGCTGCCTGATGTCCTCGATGGCTTCCAGCCGGCCGAGACGCTCTTCCAGGGTCACGTTGCAGTCAGGACATGACGCGGTAGGCGTCTGCGATTTGATCGGCCCGCTCCACCGTGCAGTCGAGGTCCTTGAGCAGACCGTCCTTGAGGCTATACACCCAGCCGTGCACCGCCAGCTGCTGGCCGCGCTGCCAGGCATTCTGCACAATGGTGGTGTGACAGACATGCGAGGCCTGGGTCACGACATTCAGTTCACACAACAGGTCCAGGCGCGATTCCTTATCCTCAATCGCCTCGAGCCGCGTCCGGTAGCGGTGCTGCACATCCTTGATATTGCGCAGCCAGTTGTCGATCAAGCCGTTATCGGCGTTTTCATAGGCGGCGGTAACCCCGCCACAGCCGTAGTGGCCCACCACCATCACATGCTTGACCTTCAGAACATCGACCGCATACTGCAATACGGTGAGGCAGTTAAAGTCCGTATGCACCACCATATTGGCCACATTGCGATGCACAAATATTTCACCGGGCATCAAGCCGACGATCTGGTTGGCCGGCACGCGACTGTCGGAGCAGCCTATCCACAGGTACTCCGGGCTTTGCTGGGCAGCGAGTTTTTCAAAAAACAGGGGGTCACTGGTTCTGACGCTGTTCGCCCAGTCCCGGTTTTTTTGAAACAGCGCATCAAGCTTGCTCACCGCAGGTCCCTAAAGAATCATGGTACTGAGCCGGGATTGGGCCACACAATTGCCACCTCGGGACCTGGCATCGTCCAGTGCCTTGTTCCCCACCACTTCCATTTGCCTGGCTAATTGTGGCATATCCACGGCGGGAAACTGCTGTGGCTCCCAGGTGACCAGGCCGATACTGATGCAGACCTGTAACACAGCACCGCGCCCGTCATCGATTGCAAAATCCTCGATATCCTTGCGCATCCGTTCAGCGATCTCCTGGCCCACCATCTCGCCGCTGCCAGGAACGAGCACCGCGAACTTGGACCTGCCCAGGCGCGCCAACAAATCGGTCGCGCGCAGGTTCGAGGACAGTCTTTCCGCGACCTTGCGGATAACAAACTGTCCGCGCCGTTCACCGTAGTGTTTGTAGAGGTCCTCGAACTCGTCGATTTCCATCAACAGTACGGTAACAGGCTTCTCCGCGCGCCTGGCGCGGGAGATTTCCCGGGCGATGTCCCGCCCAAAGCCGCGCAGGTTACTGATCTGGGTAAGCGGGTCCAGCAACGTCAACTGCGAGATTTGCTGGTGACTCACCGCGGCCTTGAAGCAGGCGGAGATAATGGTCGCCAGATGGGACAACAGGTGCTCTTCCTCCGCACCCAGGTCGAGCGGGTCTTCCTGCAGCCCCAGGTGCAGGCTGCCGATCATGCGGCCAGAATCCATCAACGGCATCAGCAGCGCGTATTCGATACCGGGCTCGGATTTGAGTACCTTGAACATGCGGGAATCGGTGGCGTCAATCAGCACAATATCGGGCTCCAGTTCATACAGTTCCTGGATCAGGAAAACGTCATTCACCAGTTGCAGGTTCTGCCCGTAACGCTCCGCACCCACCAGCAGAGTGGACAATACGTCCTCGGGGTCATACAACCACAGTTCCGATACGCGAAAGGAGAAGTGGCGTGGCATGCTGACCAACAGGATCTCAAACAGGGCCTGCAGATCCGGCGCGTCCAGCAACATGTGTTCCAGCTGCTGGGTCTGCTGGTACAGGTAGCGATTGACGGAGACAAATTCGGCGAGCCTGCTGGCCCGCAGCTCCGCGCGCGAAATTACCGGTGGTGCACCCTGTATTTCCTCCCCCAGTGCCCCACCACGGCCCATATCATCTGTCATTCACTGTTCTCGCCTGGTACCCGATGGCATCACCGACACGGACACGTTCTTATTGGATAAAGAGTGTAAGCGTCCTATACTTTCTATGCAATCATCGAGGTACTCCAACGTGAAACTGACCGCCGAATTGAGTCTATATCCGTTACAGGATAACTACCTTGATGTCATTGATGCCTTTATCGACACAGCCCATGAGTACGATGAACTCACCATCATCACCAATGCCATGAGTACGCAGGTGTGTGGCCCGGGATTACTGGCTATCCAGTAATCCGTTCCATGGCTCTGCAGTTGCCACGCAATGTCCAGCGCAGGCTGGAACAGACCCTCGCACAATGGGCCCAGTGGCAATGCAGCCCGGCGCTGGCTCGAGCCCCCGACGCGGTGAGGGTCCTCACCCCCGGTATCAGTAATTACAGCGTGCTGGTTGCAGCGGGGCAGCACTTTGTGGTGCGCCTGGACGGACAGAACCCGGCGTCCCACGGGTTGAGCCGCCAGACGGAATGGCGCACCCTCGAAGCGGCGCACAGGGCGGGACTAGCCCCCCGGCCGCACTATTTCAATCCGGAGCTGGGCAGCCTGGTCTGCGATTACCTCACACCCGATGAAGCGCAGGACCTGCGAATTACTGATGTGGCGACATTGTTGCGCGGTATACACCAACTGCCCGCCAGGCATCACCGCCTGGACCTGGCGGAGCGCATACTGCGCTACGAAAAGCAGCTGGAACATCGGGGACGGGCACTGCAAGCCGAAGTACGCGACTGCCGGGGGCCAGTGGCAGCGTTGTTGCAGGGATTAAATACGTCACATACGTTACATACGTTACATAAACAGGACGCTGCCGCAGTGTTGTGTCATATCGACCTGTTGCGCGCCAATCGCCTCTACAGCGGCGGCAAGCTGTGGGCGCTGGACTGGGAATACTGCGCCATGGCCAGCCCCTGGTACGACCTTGCGGTGGTGATAAACGGCGACGCACTGAGCGCAGCGGAGGCGGAGGCCCTCCTTGACGCCTACCTGGGCCGCACTGCGAGCGCTGAAGAACGCGACTCGCTGCATCAATACGGATGTATTTACCGCTACCTGGAATTGCTTTGGTACCTGGCGCTGGAAAAGCCGGTGCTGGAACCGCAGGTGATCGCGGAAAAATCCGCTGCGTTAGTGGCCATGCTGGCAGAGCGCTCCCGCTAGTCGCGGAAGTTGGTAAACTGCAGGGGGGCGCCGAACTCCTCCTGCCGCAGCAGTGCTATCGCCTGCTGCAGGTCATCGCGTTTTTTCCCCGTGACCCGCACCTGGTCGCCCTGAATCTGGGCCTGGACTTTCATCTTCGTATCCTTGATGTGCTTGACGATGGATTTGCATAGCGTGCTGTCCAGGCCGTGGCGCAACGTCACAGTCTGGCGCACCACCTTTCCGGAGGTCTGTATCTCACCGCTGTCCATAGCGCCGGGATCGATATCGCATTTGATCAACGCGCTGCGCAACATGTCTTCCATCTGGGTGACCTGGAATTCCGCCTCGGCGGTGAGCACCACTTTGCGCTCGTCCCGTTCGAAGGAGGCATTCACACCCTTGAAATCAAACCGGTTGCCGACAATCCGCGCGGCCTGGTCCACCGCATTGGTCAACTGGTGCAGATCCACTTCCGAAACAACATCAAACGATGGCATAGTGTGTAAACCCCTAACGTATGAGAACAGGAGTGACATAGTAATGCTCCGCGACCGGTTTTCAATGCCACGACACGCATTTTGAGCGTGGAAGCTCCGCACTGGTACGTGCTGGGCGCTGGCGCGATGGGCTGCCTGTACGCGGACACGCTGCAGCGCGGCGGCTGCCAATCCACCCTGATTATGCGCCGGGGTACGTCTGAAAAATCCCTACCGTTGGTAGTGGAGCGCGACGACTCGTGCAGCACCCAGCAGATGCGCGTTGTCACAGCGGATGACCCTGTCGTCATTTCTCATTTGCTGGTCACCACCAAGGCTTTTGATGTGCGCATGGCTGTCGCCGGCATTGCTCACCTTCTGACCCCCCACGCCGTGGTGCTGCTGCTGGTCAACGGCATGGGCCTGGCTGAGCCATTGCATGCGGACTGGCCGCACCTGGAAATCTACTGTGGTACCAGCACCGAGGGCGCCTATCGTATGGCACCACAGCACATCCGCCACGCCGGCCGTGGCGAAACCCGCATCGGGCGGCAGGGGCAACAGACACAACAACAGCCACCACCCTGGTTTGCGCAATGGGCAGGAGCGATCTCCCCCTGTATCTGGGACGCGCACATCGAGGCCGCCTTGTGGTCGAAACTGGCGGTTAACTGCATCATCAACCCGCTGACGGCGGTGCACCGCTGCCTCAATGGCGAGCTGGCGGGGCGGCAGGAGTTGGTGCTGGAAGTTACTCTACTGTGCGATGAGGTCGCGCGGATCAGCAGGGCCGCTGGCTTCGCCGATGTGGCGGCAGCGCTGCCACAAACGGTGGCCGCTGTTATTGCAGGGACCGCGAACAATCGCTCCTCCATGTTGCAGGACGTGGAGAACGGGAAACGCACGGAAATTGACTACATTACCGGCTACCTGCTACAAGTGGCCGACCAGCATGGCATCGACGCCCCGCACAACCGGGCGCTATTGGAGACAATAAAAATCCGTGATCACTGATTCCCTGCCGCTCGCGAGTGTACTACCGCCCACCGTGGTGTCTGTTATCGCGGTGCTCGCACTGGTGCTCTGCGATTACCGCAACCTCCGTTTCGGGCTCTATATTTTCAAGCCACTGGCTGCGGCGGCATTCGTCTGGCTGGCCCTGGCACTGGGCGCTACCGACACCACATACGGCAAATGGCTGCTGGCCGGTTTGTTGTTGTGTTTGGTGGGTGATCTGTTCCTGATGCCCGATAACGAACGCGGTTTCCTGGCTGGCCTCGGGGCCTTTCTCTGCGGTCACCTGCTGTTCGCCGTGGCGTTCCTGCAACTGCCCACCCACTCGCCTGGCATGGCTATCAGTGCGGTACCCGTAGTGATCCTGTTAATCGCGGTACGCGGCTGGCTGCTGCCGCATGTCAACCGGGACATGCGTATCCCCGTCATACTCTACATGCTGGTGATCTCCGCGATGCTGCTGTGCGCGGGACTCACGGCGGGTCAGCCAGCCGCGCCCTGGATCATCGCCGGCGCCTGGGGCTTCGCCTGCTCTGACCTCGCCGTGGCACGGGGCCAGTTCATTAAGCCTGAGTCGCCGTGGAACCAGGTGTGGGGCACACCGCTGTATTTCCTGTCCCAGATGGTATTGGCCAGCACGGTAGCATTGGTGTAACTCAGGTGTAAGTCAGGGGTACAGCGCCAGCGTGGTGTTGTGCACAATATCCTGCCACTGCTGAAATGACATATCGGGAAACAACACGCCCTGTTGATGGAAGCGCGTGCCCGCCTGCTCCCGGCTGATTGCAAATACACACAGCCCTTCAATACAGCGCAGTGCAATCTGGAATGCCTGTTCGGGTGATTCACGCCAGTTTTTGGGTTCCCCCGCCGAATAAAAAGCCGTTCGGGGCTCCGCGCCCACTGGTCCCAGCACCTTGAGGTGAGCAAAGCGTCCCCTGAGAGCTCGCTTCACTTCCTCGACCAGCCAGGTACGTGAAACATCCTGCGGCAATTCGATATCCTGGCCGATGGAGGTCTGCGGCAGAGCGAAGCGCACCGGCGTCACCGTATTGTGCACGACAATACCCAGTGCCACTGTGGCCAGCACCAGCAAAGCCACGGCCGCGGCAGCGCGGGCGGGCCAACGCGATTGTTTAAGCCAATACCAGAGTCGGGCTCTGCGCGTCCCGGAGGGCGGCAGGGCAGAGCGGCCTCGCTGTCCGAGGGTTCTGGGTATGAGCGGCGGAATGTCCTCTGGCGACTCGCGCCGGAAATACGGCCTGGCTTCACGCGCCAGGCTATTGCCCGACGACATCGGCAGACTGCGCAGGACTTTGTGTAATACCTGTCGCACCGGACGTGTACTGGACGGTCTGCACTGCGGGTCCTTTTCCAGCAGCGCATTGACCATCTCGACCAGCAGTTCAGGGAGCTCCACTTCGGCACTCACCACATCCTGCAGTGGTCGGGGGGAGCGTTTAAGCAGCAGTTCCGAGTCAAATCCACCATCGCGAAAAAATGGCTGCTCGCCACACAGCATCCGGTACAGCAAACTCCCCAGGGCGAACAGGTCAGCGCGCTCGTCCAGCGGCTGACCCAGAAACTGCTCCGGCGACAACGCGGAAAGACTTCCCGCCGCCCACCGCGATGAACTACCCGCCCCGCAAATCCTGGAAATCCCAAAGTCGGTGAGTTTGGCCCGCCCCGCCTCCGTTATCAACACATTGGCCGCTTTGACATCGCCGTGCACGATGTGCCGTTGCCGGGCGAGCGCCAGGGCCCCGGCGACATCAGCGCCGACTGTCAACACACTGGCCAGGGACGGACGCACTGCCGTCAGGAACTCATCCAGGTTACATCCGGGCACATATTCCATGACGAGCGCCAGGTGTGAGCTGGACTCGATCACATCATGGATCTGCACCACTTTGGGACTCTGTATGCTGGCCACCAGTCGTGCTTCGCGCAGTAATTGTCTACGCGCCTTGCGCGTTGGCGGAAGCGCATAAATCTTGATTGCCACCTTGCGGTGCAGCCGCTTGTCATAACCCAGGTAGACACTGCCCTGCCCGCCCCGATTGATCAAGCGCAGGATGCGATAGGGTCCAACATAATTTTCCACAGAATTGCGCTCAGCTGGGCTCAACTGAGCAGCGGCGCAGCTGGCTGCGCAAACTGCTCATGGACACGCGTAACTGGCGGGCAACGGCTGCGCTATCACCGCCGTGCTCCAGCAAAAGGCGCTGCAACTCGTCCGGCGCAATGGCACTGGCGAGGCGATATCGGTTGGATTCTGCGATGCGACGGTACACGGCGGCGCGCGACACACCCAGCTGCCGCGCCACGCGCTGCACTTCACACCCGTTGTTGTCCATTGCGGCGTCGAAGAGCTCGTCGCTGATGTCCTGCATCCTGCGGCGCGGTGCCTGCCGGGAAGCTAGCGGCGCAATGTCGCGCGCGCCCGTCAGCGCGGCCTGCAGGGTCGCATTCACGGTGGGGAGGTGATCACTGGACAGGATCACCTGCTGGGCAAAGTTAGCCAGCTCCCGCACATTGCCAGGCCAGTGGTAGCACAGGAAGCTGTAAAACAGCACGGCCCAGGCCGCGATCTCGGACGCATCACTCTGCACCTGCGGTAACAGCACGGTACTTCCTGCCGTGCCTGCGTTCCGGCGCAGGAAATAGAGCAACAATTCGCCGATATCCTCCGGGTGTTCACGCAACGGCGGCAGCACGATTTCGCACGCTCCCAGGCGATGGCGCAAGGCGGCTTTAAAATCGCAGCCCTCACCCTCCAGGACTGCGTCAGTCGCGGATATAACACGTACATCGACCCGTCGTATTGCACCGCCCACGGCCTGGATTTCACGCTGCTGCAGGGCGCGCAAGAGCAGCGGTTGCACCTCCGCAGAAGTGTCCCCGATCTCGTCCAGGAACAAAGTGCCACCCTCGGCTTGCTCAAAATATCCGGGAACTGCACGGTCCGCACCGGTGAACGCACCGCGGGCACTGCCGAACAGCGCTGCTGATGCGAGCTCGCTGGGAATAGCGGCCATATTGACACTCACCAGAGGGCCCTTTGCCCGGCGACTCGCGCGGTGAATGGCCGTGGCAACCAACTCCTTGCCAGTCCCTGTCGCACCGCGAATGAGGACATCCAGGTCGCTGTTGCCAGCCCGGGCAACCTGTTCCCTGATGTTCGTGATGCAGTTACTGCTGCCCACAAACAGGTCGTCACAGCCAAAACCAGGATCAGGAAATACGCTATTGGCGCCGATTCGCAGGAGCAGGACGATGCAATGGCCCAGCAGTAACGGGACGCCGGCGCGCAGCTGTTCCCAGTCCAGTTCCACGCTGTCGTACAACTCACGGGCACCCACCTGACAGCGACTGGAACCCGCGAGACGGCAAATCGTCAGGCGCTTGCCCTGCAGCATAAATTGCAGCGCGCTGCGGCTGATATGGGGGTCTTCAAGGGGGCGCGGGCTGTGCTCATCGCGCCCCAGGAGGGCCGGGCCACGAAAGGCCGGGCCACGAAAGGCCGGGCCACGACGCCCCAGGATCCATGGCGCGTTACCCTGTGGACGGGTCACCAGCGCCGTGTGCCCAATACGGGAGGTGTCGGGGTGAAAGATAATGGTGAGCACCAGCTTCTGCTCACCGTATTGACCGCTCAAAGCTGCGGCGACTGAGGGCAATGTCAGATCGGAGTCAACAGGCGTCAGCATGCAGTTCACGTCCCGTGTGCGGGCTCAATAAAGACTGGTCCTTTACTGAAAGCTTAGCAGCTCCGGTGAATTGTGATGTTAGTCGAGCACAAAAATGCCCTTACAGGGTCATGCCTGGAGTTGCCGCAGGTAACGCACCCAGTCAAAAGCAGGGCCCGGATCGGTCTTGCGCCCCGGCGCGATCTCGTTGTGGCCGACAATCTTGTGCGCGGTGATGGCCGGGTAGTGCGCTATCAACAGCGCCGTCACCCCTGCGAGCACTGCGTACTGCGCATCGGCGTACGGGTCATCATCCATTCCTTCCAGCTCGATGCCGATACTGAAGTCGTTGCAATTGTCCCGGCCCTCGAAGCAGGACAACCCGGCATGCCAGGCACGCTCGTCAAAACTGACGAATTGCAGCATTTCACCGGCGCGCCGAATTAGCAGGTGTGCGGACACCTCCACACCGCGGATCTCCTCGAAGTAGGGGTGCTCGTCCCACGCCAGTCGGTTGGTGAAAAATCGCTCGATACAATCCCCGTCATAACAACGCGGCGGCAGTGAAATATTGTGAATAACCAGTAACTGCGGAGTACAGTCGACTGGGCGCGGCCCGTAGTTCGGCGAAGGTACCCTGCGCGCCTGCTGCAACCAGCCCTGTTCCAGTGTGTAGTGCATACCTGCGGATGAACCTGAGGTTATCTAGCTGACCCTTGTTTCGCACACAGTCTAACCTGATTTGTCGCGGACCGCCCTGGCTGGGATTAACAGTCGCCGTGACCAACTGCTACAATCGCCTTCCTTCGTCGCGAACATTCCCCGCCTTATGCGCCATCCACAGTCCAAATTAATCGCCCCCGACCCCATGGTGGTGCAGCGCAATGTTCGCGCTGCCCTGACGGAAGATGTGGGCAGCGGCGATATCACTGCCGCACTGATCGAGCCCCATGTGCAGGCAACAGGCCGTGTGATTACCCGGGAGGAAGGCGTGCTGTGCGGCCGCGCCTGGGTCGATGCGGTATTCGCCGAGCTCGATGGCGGCGTGAGCATTGAGTGGCATGCCCAGGACGCGCAGGCGGTCAGCGCGGAAGATGTGCTGTTCAGCTTTCGCGGCCCGGCGCGCAGCCTGTTGACCGGCGAGCGCTGTGCCCTGAATTTCCTGCAGTTATTGTCCGGCACCGCCACAACGTGCCGCCGCTACGCCGACCTGGTGGCCGGTACCGCAGTAAAGTTGCTGGATACGCGCAAGACCATTCCGGGTTTACGCGACGCGCAGAAATACGCCGTGCGCTGCGGCGGTTGCCACAATCACCGCATGGGCCTGTACGACGCTTTCCTGATCAAGGAAAACCACATCGCGGCCTGCGGCGGAATTGCGGCTGCGGTGGATGCCGCCAGGATATCCGCACCGGGCAAGCCCGTAGAAGTGGAAGTGGAAAACCTCGCAGAACTGGAACAGGCCCTGGCCACACGCTGCGATCGGATCATGCTGGATAATTTTTCCCTGGCGCAGATCGCCGCCGCCGTGACACTCGCGCGGGGACGCGTCGAACTGGAAGTCTCCGGCAATGTCACCGAGGGCACCCTGCTGGCCATTGCGCAAACCGGTGTGGATTACATTTCCATCGGCGGCCTGACCAAGGATTGCAAGGCGCTGGACCTGTCCATGCGCCTGCTCTAGGCGACGACATCACCATTGAAAAGGCGCCTAGAGCAAGGGCCGTTTACTCACAATGACGCCGTTATTGTCGGCATAAACATAGTCTCCCGGCGCAATCACCACGCCGCCGAAATGCAGGTCGATATCACGCTGACCCACGCCCAGCTTGACGGATTTGACAGGACAGCTACCCAGCGCCTGCACCCCCAGCGCTGTACGGGCGACTTCGTCCACATCGCGGATGACGCCGTTGATGACCACCCCGGCCCAGCCATTGGCTGCCGCTTTTTCCGCCAGCATATCTCCCAGAAGTGCACGGCGTGGGGAACCGCCGCCGTCCACCACGATCACCCGACCGTGCCCGGGTTCCTCCACACAGTGTTTTAGCAGCGAGTTGTCCTCGTGGCACTTGATGGTGACGGTCTGACCGCCAAACTGCCTGATTTGCCCAAAGTTGATAAATGGCAGCTCGATAGCGACAGCCTCAGGCGCCGCATCAGACAGGTCCGGGGTAGAAATTGTAGTCATGGGAACTCCACAGGAATTGCTGATGCGCGCAGTATACTGTAGCCCCAACACATTCCCGACTGGCACAGTGCCATTGCTATCTGCCCCCACGCGGTTGATCAGGCTGGGTAAGTGCGACATTGGGCATATAATTTCCTCAACCGATGTTGTATATTTTTTTCATTCACAAAGTGAATGCGAGGTGGTTAGTGAAAGTGAATCGGATCGATCTCAACCTGTTGGTTTACCTGGATGCATTGTTGCGCGAACGCAATGTCACCCGGGCCGCTCACCAGCTCAACCTGTCGCAGCCTGCCATGAGTAACGGCCTGCGGCGTCTGCGCGAATTGTTTAATGACCCATTGCTGGTCAGGACCAGCGAAGGCATGACACCCACCGCACGCGCCCTGGAGCTGGAGCCGGTGGTGCGCGAGGTGCTGGGCAAAATCGATCAGGCGGTGCAGCCGCGCGGCGACTTTGATCCCGCCAGTGCGCTGCGCGTATTTCGCATCATGGCCAGCGACTATGCGGAATCTACCCTGCTGCCCGGTGTATTGGGAAAACTGCGCACCCTGGCACCCGGCCTGACCCTGGATATCATGACACCCTCGGACGTCAGTTTCCTGGATGTCGAGCGCGGCAAGGTGGACATGGTCATCAACCGCTTTGACTCCATGCCGCAGTCCTTCCACCAGATTCATTTGTGGAACGACAGTTTTACCTGTGTGCTCAGCCCGCACAATCCGGTACTTGCGGATTTCACCCTGGAGAACTATCTGAAGGCTAAACACGTGTGGGTGTCCAAAACCGGTATGGGCGTCGGTGTCGGCGTGGATCCGGACGATGTGCAGCGGCTGGGCTGGGTGGACGTTGCGCTCAACAAGCTGGGCAAGAAACGTCAAATTCGGGTATTCACGCGGCACTACCAGGCCGCCATGACCCTGGCCGAACAGAACGACCTGATCGTCACGCTGCCTACTCGTGCCGCGCAACTCATGCTGAACAACCCGCGCGTGGTGTTGCGCGAGCCGCCCCTGGCCATCCCGCCGCTGGAACTGAAGATGGCCTGGAGTCCATTGCTGCAACACAATCCCGATAACAAATGGCTGCGCAAGCTGATTGCCGATACCGCGCGGGAGCTGGACGGCCAGCCGCTCACCCCATAGCACGGAGCACCTGTCACTGTGGGACGACCACTGGACTCGAATTCGGCGACTGTGCGACCATAAACGCTTGGCAGACCTGCCGTCTTGGGTCATGTCGCAAAACAAAAACAGTTGCACCATTGCGCAGGGGTATCTCGATGTCGGCAGACGATCTTACCGATGAAGAACTGCTCGCTCTCGATCACAACAATCACGAAGGCGCATTTCGTGGCTACCTCGGCGGGTCGCGCCATTCCACAGACAAGCAGGGCTTCCTGCGATCCTGGGTCAAACCGGCTGCAGGTGACATGATACTGGAGTGTGGTTCCTCAAGCGGCAAAACCAGCATCGATCTTGCACGCCACTCGGCCTGCTATTGCGTAGGAGTGGATTTCGATCCGCACGCGGTCGATGTGGCCAATCGCCACAGGGATCAATACTTTCCTGAATTGACTGGACGATGCCAGTTTAAACAGGGCGATCTGACCAAAATTCAGTTTGACCAGCCCTTCAACAAGGTCCTGATGCCAGACTTTACTGAACATATTCCCGATCGAATATTCGCCAGAATCCTGGCAAATATTGCCGCGCAGTTGCGCCACACATCACTCTATATCTACACCCCGAACCGATCCCACATTTTCGAAATTCTGAAACACAGGAACTTTATCCTCAAAAATGAAGGTGGTCATATCAATGTCAAGACAAGGGCACAGCTCGTCGCCTTTCTGGAGAGCAACGGATGGAGTGTGCAGTCCAGCACCTGGCGAGCCTCGTCGATTCCCGCAGTCAAATACTTCGAATCCGTATTGGGGTACCTGCCCGTGCTCGGCAAGCTGTTCCAGAGGAGAATTGTCATTACGGCCACGCCTAATTAAGTCAGTATCCAGCTTGGTGAACGACCGGGATAATGTTGGCGAGCATGCCGATAAGCTGGTGAAATCCGAGGCCGGCCCCTACAATCACGATTGGCCGCGCGGCGTACCCGCTGCGGGTCAAGTGGGGGAACATCACCATGACTGATAGAATCCAGCAGGGCGGCTTGCAGATTGCTCCGGTTCTCCACCAACTCCTGGAGAAGGATATCGCTCCCGGGACGGGCATTACACCGGCACAGTTCTGGCAGGGATTGGGAACGCTGGTCAACGCACTGGGCCCGCGCAATCGCAAATTGCTGCAAACACGAGAGGACCTGCAGGCCAAAATCGATGACTGGCATCTGGAGAACCCGGGTTCCGGCTCCGACGACAACTACGACCACAACGCCTACAAGTCCTTTCTGCACGACATCGGTTATTTATTGCCCGAAGGTCCTGACTTCAAGATCAGCACGACAGGAGTAGACGAGGAAGTCGCCCTGCTGGCCGGCCCCCAGCTGGTAGTACCCGTGATGAATGCACGCTACGCCCTCAATGCCGCCAATGCGCGCTGGGGCAGCCTCTACGATGCCCTGTACGGTACCGATGTCATTCCCGAGCAGGGCGGCGCCGGGCGCGGCGGTGCGTACAATCCCGTACGCGGCGACAAGGTCATCGCCTACGCCAGGCGTTTTCTGGATAGCCATTGCCCCCTCACCGAGGGCAGCCACAGCGATGCCACCGCCTACACCGTCGCCGGTGGCGTTCTTAAGGTAACGTTGGCAAACGGCAGGACTAGCGGATTGCGCGAGCCCGGGCAACTGCGCGGCTATAGCGGCACAGCGGCAGCGCCTGAGCGTATCCTGTTACGTCACAACGGCCTGCATATCGAAATCCAGATCGACCCCACCAGTCCCGTCGGCGCGACCGATACCGCCGGGGTGAAAGACGTGGTATTGGAGGCGGCACTGACCACCATCCAGGATTGTGAGGATTCAGTCGCCGCGGTGGATGCTGCGGACAAGGCGGTCGCCTATGGCAACTGGCTGGGACTGATGCGCGGTGACCTTGAGGACCGCTTCGACAAGGGCGGCAAGAGCATGACGCGGCGCCTCAACACCGACCGCAGCTTCACCACACCGGACGGTGGCAAGTTGGTCCTACCCGGCCGCAGCCTCATGTTCGTGCGCAATGTGGGTCACTTGATGACCACGCCCGCCATACTCGACGCCGATGGTGCGGAAATCCCCGAGGGCATCATGGACGGCATGTTTACCGCGATGATCGCCCTGCACGATCTGAACAAAGCGCCCGATGCCGCGCGCAACTCACGCCAGGGCAGCGTTTATATCGTGAAACCCAAAATGCACGGTCCGGAGGAAGTCGCCTTTACCTGTGAATTGTTTGACCGCATCGAGGATATCCTCGGTATGGCGCGCAATACTATAAAGGTGGGCATCATGGATGAAGAGCGACGCACCACAGTGAATCTCAAGGAGTGTATTCGCGCGGCGCGCGCGCGCCTGGTGTTTATCAATACCGGATTTCTGGACCGCACCGGCGATGAAATCCACACCAGTATGAAAGCGGGGGCGATGACACCCAAGGGCGCCATGAAGCGGGAGCCCTGGATCATTGCCTACGAGGACTGGAATGTCGACACCGGTCTGCAGTGCGGCCTACTCGGCAAGGCGCAAATCGGCAAGGGCATGTGGGCCATGCCGGATTTGATGGCAGACATGATGCAAACGAAGATCGCACACCCGCAAGCGGGAGCCAGTACCGCCTGGGTGCCCTCTCCCACGGCGGCGACGCTGCATGCCATTCACTATCATGAAGTATCGGTGGCGGAGCGACAGGATGCGCTGCTGGGACAGCGCCACGCCGGCCAGCGCCGCGCTACATTGGACGATATCCTGCGCATTCCACTCAAGGGCGCCGCCGGCCTCAGTGAACAGGATATCCAGCGCGAGCTGGACAACAACGCGCAGGGCATACTCGGCTATGTGGTGCGCTGGGTTGACCAGGGCGTCGGCTGCTCCAAGGTACCCGATATCAACCACGTCGGACTGATGGAAGATAGAGCCACGCTGCGCATTTCCAGCCAGCACATCGCCAACTGGTTGCATCACGGTGTGTGTACCAAGGAACAGGTCCGCGCGACGCTCGAGCGTATGGCCGCCGTGGTGGATGGGCAGAATGCCGATGATCCGCACTATCGCAGTATGGCACCTGGTTTCGATCACAGTATTGCCTTCCAGGCAGCTTGCGATCTGGTCTTTCGCGGCGAACAACAACCCAGTGGCTACACTGAACCGGTGCTACACGCACGGCGCAGGGAGGCAAAGGCCAGGTTCGGCGGTTGAGAGCGTGCCGATCACCGGTGGTGGCGTTCGCGCGAGAACAGCCAGCCAATTAGATCTGGCTAACACCAAACGGTCCAGACGGTCAGCCCGAACGTCGATCACCCGAGTTGGATGTGTCCTTGAATTGCAGATTG
>JANPDE010000141.1:0-8376 GCA_031431315.1 Haliea sp. | reverse complement strand
CAGCAACACGGTACACGCTATGCATCGTCTGATGACTTCGTCGCCGCCTTCGCCCAGGCCGACCCCGGCGATGTCACCCCGAATATGAATCTGGATAATACCGGCCCGGGTGCAACCGACGTGGACACCACGCGCATCATGGGTGATATTCAATTGCAGGTGGCGCAACAGTTATTCGCGCAGGCGCAAGAAGTACTAGCTGGCCCTATCGATGCGCGCCGCATCTATGTTGATCTGGGTAACTACCCGGTACAGGATCGCTTCACCGGCATGGGTGTACAACACACCTGCCCCTCGGCCTACGGCTACTCGTTTGCCGGTGGTTCAACGGAAGACGGTGGCGGACACTTCCTGTTTAAAGAAGGCATGACCGAGCAGAGCCTGTGGCGGGATTGGCTGATTCGCCTGGTGACGGGCGCACCGAAGTGGACCGCTCCCGTGAAAACCTGCCAGGCGCCAAAACCCATATTATTCGAAACCGGCAGTGGCAACCCGCCCCTGCAATCACAAATACACTCGGTCACCGTCGCCCGTATCGGTCAACTGGTGATCCTCGCCCTGCCTGTCGAGGTTACCACCATGGCCGGCCGACGCCTGCGCGACAGCGTAATGGCTGAGTTGGGCGATTGGGCCCAACACATCGTGCTGGCGGGCTATGCCAATGGCTATTCCGGTTATGTCACTACACCGCAGGAGTACCCACTGCAGCAGTACGAGGCCGGTCATACCCTGCACGGCAGGTGGAGCTTACCCGCCTATCAGCAGGTTGCCAGCGAGCTGGCCAGCGCTTTGCAGTCGGGCACTACCGTTGCCTCCAACATCCGCTACGATGACTGGCGCGGCAAAACCGTGGGCCGGTCATTGCCCACCGGTGCTGCCGGTCTGCTCCCCAACGGCAAACACTATGGCGATGCACTGCCCTTGGCAAAGACAACATACCACAGAGGCGAAACGCTCATCGCCGAGTTCTGGTCCGCTAATCCGACAGCGCATTACACCACCGGTAATAACTTCTTGCTGGTAGAACACAGGACTGCAGCGGGCTGGCAGGCGGTGGCCGATGACGGCGCCTGGAGTACCCGGGTGCGCTGGCGGATGGAAGACGATGCCTATATTGCAGAAGTCAGTTGGGAGATACCCATTGATACCAGCGCCGGGGATTACCGCATCACCCACTCTGGATACGATAATGCCGGCGGCGCATTCAGCGGCGTGTCGGACATTGTCCGCGTTGACTAAATGGCAACAGAGCTATTTGAGCGACACTAAAACCGCAACGCCACGTCAGCACTCAAGCATGATTTCAGGGAGTCGGTCTATTTTATCTGCAGCAGATTGCCCGTATCAAAATCCACTTTCAGGCTGAACTGGATGCGATAGTCTGAACCAACGTCGCCGCTAATATCCTCACGTTCGCCCCAGATAAACTCGGTTCCCAGCATCACGTGATCTGCCGGGTAGTGCAGCAGGTTGATCTGTGCGATCTGGCCCTGTTTGAATTCAGTGTCTTCCTGTCCGTCACTAGTATCCAGGTCCGTCATGGACCAGCCCACCGAGGTGGCCCACTGATCGTTCCAGAAGTGATCATAGTAAGTGCTGATACCCAGGGTGGGCACGGTCTCGGCATTAGCCGCAAAAATATCCGCGGAGTCGGGCGCGAGGTCCAGGCCGCCGTCATTCATGTAATTGCCAATGCCCTCGCCGTAGGCGAGTTGTAACTTCAGCATATCGGCGCCCCAGGTCTTAAGGCCAGCGCTGGTGTTGAGTCCCCAGCCCAGCTCGTAATCCTTGTCACCCTTATCGAGCCGTTCATAGCCGAGTTTGCGCGCAATGCCCGCCACCTGGAAATGCCCGAAGTCGCCGTTCTGGCGATAGCGGCCGGTGAGGTCGGGCACGTCGTTATACGCCTGGAAGACTTCTTCCGCCGTGGAATCCACCGACGCACAATCCGGTGGTGCGTTGGGAATACCACAATCGTTGACATCCCGGAACTGCCCCACGGTCAGCGCCGTGTCGGGATTTTCCAGGCTCACCGCAAACTCGTCATCACCCATAGGGAAGGTGTAGCGCGCCTGCTGGTTGCGATAGAACACCATGCCGGTGGGGCCCCAATAATCGATGGTGTTGGGGAAGATATCGATGTCCATGAAATTGGACCAGGTCTGGCCCATGCCAAAGTCTTTATACGTTGCCCACGCTTGGCGCAGCCTGAATGTCGTCTGGCCCTGGTCACCGCCCACCCCAAACAACTCGGCTTCCAGCTTATAAGTGATGTCCTTGCCGTAATCCCCTTTCACGCCCAGCCGTGACTGGCGCACACTAAATAGAAATTCTCCATCGTTGCCGTAGGCGCCACTCTGCGTAGGAATCGTGGTCACGCGCAGGGTATCCTCCCAGTCCGGGTCCACGCGTTTGAAATCATAAATGGAATCCGCTTGCGCGAAGCCATAAACCGTCATGGAAAGCTTTTTCTCGGCACTCGTGCCGGCCGCAGCTGCAATGGTGGTAGTGGTCGTTGCACTGGCGGTCGCGGGCGCCTGAACCGCCGGCGCGACGGGTGTGGTCGCGACCTGCTCACTGGCCTTGAGCTTCTGCAACTCGGCGCTCATGGTCTCCATCATGCGCTGCTGCTGCTGCATCGCGGCCTGTTGCTGTTGCAGTTGTGCTTCCAGCGCCGCAATTCTTGCGGCATCCGTGGCCGCCTCGGCATTGAGTACGCACGAAGCCCAGAGAATCGCGACCGGTAGTAGCGCTTTACGGCTTTTTAGCATTTCATTCTCCTCGATTCAATTGCAACATCTCGCTGCCCTTACTTGGCAGGCGTCACGGCATACGGATTGCCGCCCAGTGCATTGGAAACATCTGCAATCGCCTTTTGCGCACGCGCACTGTTACCCGCCTCATCCAGCGGCGGCGAGATCACTGCAATGCCAAACTTCCCTGGCGATACGGCGATGAGACCGCCACCAACCCCGCTCTTGGCAGGCAATCCGGTATGGTATAGCCACTGGCCAGAGTTATCGTAAAGGCCGGCAGTAGCCATCACCGCGAGCACCTCAGAAACGTTTTCATTGCGCATGACCTGCTTGCCGGTGATCGGGTTGAGCCCGCCGTTGGCCAGCGTGGCCGCCATCGTCGCCAGGTCGCGCACATTCACATTGACCGAACATTGCTCGGTATAGATATTGGTCGCCTGGTCGGGGTTATCCTTGATACGCCCATAGGCATACATAAGCTTGCCGATGGCCTGGTTGCGCTGATTGGTCTCCGCCTCGGATTTAAAAACATCTTCATTAACCGACAGCTTGCGCCCGGCAAACTCGCCATACGTGCTGATGATCTTGTTCCATATCTCCTCTCGCGATTTACCCGAGACCATGCTGGTGGCGGTGATAGCGCCGGGATTTACCAGCGGGTTCATCTCCCCGCCCTTGTACTGCTCGATAGCGACAATGGAGTTAAACGCCTGACCGGTGGCGTCTACACCCATGTTGTTTACGAGGGCTTCAGGGCCCGCTTCCTCCATAACCAACGCCATGGTAAACACCTTGGAGATAGACTGGATGGAAACCTCCGATTTGACATCACCCGCGGTGTAGACTTTGCCGTCAGGTGTTACCAGTGCGATGCCGTAAATATTTGAGTCCACCTTGGCCAGTGCCGGAATATAGTCGGCATTGGCGCCCTCCTGCAGTGACTTGTATTTGGTGTAGGCGGCATTGAGTGCCGCTTGGATCTCTGCTTCCTGCAGGGTCCTGGTTTGCGTGGTGACTGCCGCGCCGACGTCCGCTTTGTCCATCGGTACCGGAGCCTGAAAGCCCGTGGCCAAGAAGAACGCTGCGAGCAGCAATGCCGTTCTGGGGAGTAACATGGGTCGCATAATAAGTTCTCCGAATGTCGAGGGCAGATAGGATTACCGGCCAAACCTAGTGTGTGCAGGTGACACGACTGAAGTTTATAACGGCTAATTTACCCCAGACCTTATAGACGGTGAGGCCATTAATAGCAAGCATACACAGCCAGCCAGCTGTAGTAGACGCTGGTTCATTAATTTGTGCATTGCACTTGGTTTGACGTAAGACTTCCCGTAGTCTGTTGAGCAATTATTTTGTTCCACTTTGATACAGGCAATCCTCAATGCGATGGCTTACCCCTTGTGTTCGTGCCGTTCTTTTGGTTGCTGTGGGATCGAACTACTGCGCGTTTGCCGCGGCGGATACCGCCACTGAGCAAGCGATCCTCGCACGCCTGGCCGCGCTGGAGCAGAACCAGCGCCGATTGGAGAACGAGCTGGATGCCAAAGATGCGCGCATCCAGGAGTTGGAGCAGCGGCTTGCCACACCGCCGGTGGCGGGTAATCAATCCATCGCCGCAGTACCTGCGACTGCAACACCACCGGTGGTGGCCGCTATACCGATTACGGCAGCCGCGCCGATTGCCACTGCAGCGGCGCCTGCCAAACCGGGTGCGGGCAAGGAATACTTCGGCCGCTTCCAGCCGGGGCAGGGTTTCACGATTGCCGACACCCCCATGGGCTCCGCCAACCTCGGCTTGTGGGCTTACGTGCGCTATCTCAACCAGGACGCCCTGGACAAGTCCTACACCGACAGCTTTGACCGCACCTTCGAGGTAGACCGACGCAACGATTTTCAATTCAATAAGGTCAACCTGTCGTTCAACGGTTGGCTGTTTGACCCCAACTTCCGCTACCTGACCTATGTGTGGACCAACAACACCAGCCAGGGCGACGGTGCGCAGGTCGTTGTGGCGGGGAACTTCAAATACCGGTTCAACCCGGCCGTGGATGTCGGCGTGGGGATCGACGCGCTCCCCGGAACACGCAGTATGTACGGCAACTTTCCTAACTGGAACAAGGTGGATATGCGCACCATGGCGGACGAGTTCTTCCGCCCCAGCTATACCAGCGGCATCTGGAGCGCGGGGGTACTCGATGAGAGCCAGGGGCTCACCTACAAAGTGATGCTGGGCAACAACCTGTCCCAGTTGGGCGTCAACGCTGCCAAGTTGGATGGCACGATGGATACCTGGTCCGGCCGGTTACAGTGGCAACCCACGACGGGTGAGTTCGGACCCCTTGGCGGATGGGGAGATTTTGAGATGCATGAGCATCTGGCTACCAATTTCGGCCTGTCGGCGACTTACAGCCGTGAGGACCGCCAGAGCCAGCCGGGCACCGAGGATGTCAATAACACGCAGATACGATTGTCAGATGGCACCCGACTGTTCCTACCGGATGCCTTCGCAACTGGTGGGCGGATCGACCGCGCGACGTATCAGATGGTGTCGGCGGACGCTGCGCTCAAGTACCAGGGTTTTGATGTATCCACCGCGTATTACTCACGCTGGCTGGACTCGTTCAAGACGCAGGGCGAGATACCGGTAGACAACCTGTATGACTACGGATTCGAAGTACAAACCGGTTATATGTTCCTGCCGCGCTCAGTGCAGGGCTACATCGCCGCCTCCAAAATCTTCGGCGAGTATGGCGATCCCTGGGACACCGCTGTGGGTATCAACTGGTATCCGATGCGCAACAGGTTCGTACGCGTTAATGGCGAGATTCTTTATACACAGGATTCTGCCGTCGGTAACTCCAGCGCTCCTTACGTGGTCGGTGGAGACGGGCCGGCATTGAATACCAATGTTGAGATGAAGTTTTAGTCGTCGGAGTTTATCGCATGCCCAGTTTCGTTCAACGGACGTTCACTATGAAGAATTGCACACAGCGAATGATCCTCGCTGCCGCCGCGCTGGCCTTATCGCTACCAGCAAGCGCCGACGAGGCCCAAGAGTACTATGACAGCCACGTCCACCTGACCAACTATGTGCAGGAGGGTCTCACCGCACGGCAATACCTGGAAGCGGTAGGTGACAGGGTTGGGCGCTCCGCGCTGTTTGGCATACCGCTGCAAATGCACTGGTCCGACCGCGTGACTGGAAACGTCGCGCCCACCTATTACCTCGATTCCGACACAGACCTTTATTACTACTCATTTTCGGATGCTTTTATTGCCGAGCAGTATCGCCAGCTGTCGCCCGCGCAGCAGGCGCGCTTCGAACCGATGATCATCGGCTTCAATCCAGCCGATATGTATGCCGCCGATCATATCCGCCGCGTCCTGCAAACCTATCCGGGCGTGTTCACCGGGATCGGTGAGTTCTCCATACACAAGGAATTTGTCTCCGCCAAGGTCAGTGGCGATGTGGCGAGCCTGATTGATCCGGCGCTGGATCGCATCTTCGATTTCACTGCCGAGAGTGGGCTGCTGTCGATTTTACACACCGATATTCACATGCCGTTCGTTAAGCCTGAATTCAAGCGGCTGTATTTCGATCAGGCCGTGGACCTGTTCAGGCGCCACCCCAATTCGACCATCATCTGGGCGCATACCGGGCTTGGGCGGGTAGTGCAGCCGGTGGAAGGGCATCTGGCCATGCTGGAGGAAATTCTGGCGGATCCTGCGCTCAAGCATGTGAACTTCGATATTTCCTGGGACGAGGTTGCCAAGTATGTAGTGGCAACGCCGGAAGCGACCAAGCTAACGGCTGCGCTGATTGAAAATTACCCCGATCGTTTCCTGATGGGAACGGACAATGTCGCACTGACTGATCCGAAAGCGGTGTTCGCCGTGTTCAATCAGTACCAGCCGCTGTGGGATGCGCTGTCGCCTGCGGCCAGCAAGGCGCTGCGCAAGGACAATTTTGCCCGGCTGTTCGATGCGGCCGCCGAGAAAGTACGGGTCTGGGAAAAAGCGAATCCCGCACCGCTTTAAGACACGACGGTCAGTGCACTGGTTACGGAGGCCGTAAGTTGATAAGACTGTCACTCATAGTGCCGTTGGTCCTGGCGCTTCTGACAATTCCAGTTGCCGCAGCAGAGTCGACCTCGACTTCACCTTCCGCCGAGGCCGCCGCGTGGGGTGCTCTTGATCTGGAGTCGGGCGTAGTCGAACCGGGCGGCAAGCGGAAATTTACCTTTGAAACAGCTCGAAGCTTCGAATCCACCTTCCTCGATTCGTCGCTCTGGGCAGCGCAGGGCGCGAAGGATGGCCCGGCCCTGTGCGTAGTCGCCGGTATCCACGGCGACGAGATCAACAGTTTTGAGATCGCCCGCCGCGCCTTCAAGGCCATCGACCCGCAACGACTGAAGGGTACGATGATTGTGGTGCCCGCTGCCAATTCGCTGGGCTTTCGCACCATGAACCGTTACATGATCGACCGCCGCGACCTCAATCGGGCATTTCCAGGATCGGTGAAAGGCAGTGTGTCCTCCATCGTGGCGAATGAGATCTTTGAGCGCGTGATCCGGCGCTGCGACTACCTGATCGATCTGCATACCGGCTCCAATTTCCGCACTAACATGCCGCAAATCCGCGTGGATATGAGCGATACGAAATCGTTGGCGCTGGCGGAGAGCTTCGGCATCGGCGTGATTGTGGACGGCGCCGGCCCGGACGGCAGCTTGCGCCGTGAGGCCGTCAAGGCCGGTGTGGCGGCCATCATCTACGAATCGGGACCGCCCTATGTGTTCCTTGAGAGGGAAATAGAAAACGGCACACGCGGCGTGCTCAATGTGATGGATCATCTGGGCATGTACGCAACGCCCGGCGAAAAATCGCGAGCCCAAAAATTCGTGCGTTCCGGGTGGATCAGGGTGCCCAGAGGCCAGGGCGGCATCTTCCTAACCCAAGTGAAGCTCGGCGACAAGGTGAAGGTGGGCGATCTGCTGGGCACCGTGACAGACCCGGTGACTGATATAGGGCACGAGATCCGCTCAGACCGCGCGGGCATCGTCATCGGGGCGGCGCTGCCGCAGGTGGTGCTGTCGGGTTACGGTATTTTCCATATCGGTGCGTTGGAGTAACGTCGCCAGCCCGCGCTAATTACCTTCCGTTTGCCAGCTAAAACAGTGAAAATGACCCGAGCTTGAAGCATTCCCACTGAGCACTGGCAGTAATAACATTTATGATTGAAATCTTTAAAACGTGGTACCGGCGCGACCTGTTCGAGGAAGAGTCGGTGCTGCTGTTGGTGCTGCTGAGTGGCGCCGTAGTATTGCTGATGACCATAGGCGATATCCTGGCGCCAGTGCTGGCCGCGATTGTGCTCGCCTACCTTGCCGAGGGCCTCTCCAAGCAACTGCAGCGTATTGGCTTGCCGCACTGGCTGGGCGTGACTGTGTCCTACCTGGTATTCGTCGGCGTCTTTTTCGGGTTCAGCTTCGCCCTGCTGCCGCTGGCGTGGCGCCAGATGCTGAGTCTGCTCGGCGAAATGCCCCGTATGCTCGATCAATGGCAACAATTCCTGGGTGTCCTGCCGGATCGCTACGCGCACATCGTTACTGCCGGGCAACTG
>JANPDE010000140.1:0-14881 GCA_031431315.1 Haliea sp. | reverse complement strand
GTAGCGGCCGGCCATCCGGCGACACAATATTCACGCTTGATTCGGGAACCCGCCAACGTGGTCCAGCCCATCGGGGATGCGCAGCAACGCCAGGTCATGGATATGACCGAGCACTTTATGTGCCGGTCGGAAGCTATTTTTAATCGCCGCTTTGCCCGTGTACCCGTGCTGTTCGACCTCAGGGGTCGCACGGCGGGTATGTTCAAGCTCGTCGGCAGGCATGGCTTGATTCGCTATAACCCGTGGATTTTCGGCAAATATTTTGAGGAGAACCTGCGCGACACTGTGCCGCATGAGGTAGCGCATTATATTGTCCACGAGGTGTATCCCCGGCGGGGAACCAAGCCCCATGGCTACCACTGGAAAAACCTGATGGCGCAATTCGGTGCCGACCCGGGCGTCACGTTTAAATTGGACCTGGCCGGTGTGCCCCAGCGTCGCCAGAACAACCACCGTTACCAGTGCGGTTGCCGCACACACGAGATTTCCAGCACGCGGCACAATCGGGCGCAACGCGGCGCGGCGCGCTATTTATGCCGTTATTGCAATGACGGCCTGGTGTACGTGCCCCAATTGGCCATGCTCGAATTGCCCATGCATTAATCAGCCATACCTAGTTCGACGCCGCTGAATGTGTTCTGGGCCGCATCGAGACTGGACGTCGCTACAATCGCACGATCGGTCGACAGGCCTTGATCTCTTCGGCGGAGAGGCCACGCCCCAGCAACTCTGCTTTCAGGTGATTTTTCTGCAGTCGCGCGCGGTCGGTGGGCAGGTTGAGGCGGGGCTGGCCCTTGGCGCGATCTCACTTGTCAATGTCACTGGCGCGTAGCCATCCACCGAACCTTTGACATTTACGTCGCCGATGACAGTGCGAAAGTGGATGGGCAGTGACTCATCCATGAAATCGATGGAACTCTCGCTAATCTGCGCCAGCGGGAGGCTGAAGCTCCAGGGTTTTTTTCCGTCAGGTCCTTGGCGAGTTCATTCGCCTCGTCTCCTACTTCCTGTTTCCAGACGTTGGCGGCGTTGACGGATCCGTCCTGGTGGATGTGCAGGCATCCCGTGTAATCGCCGCAAAAGCCGCCGCAAGCGCACCGGTTAAGGTCGCGGTAGCCGCATCAATGTGGTCAACATCAACCAGGCCATACCCGTCGCAATCCAGAGGGCCGCCCAGTATCGGGTTTGCACCCCTCCTGACTTCGGTGCTATGCGCGCCCTTTGCCGGGGCATAGCCGTACAGAGCCGAGAACATAGCATCGCCGTAACCCACATTCCCGTCGCCGGTAAAGTGAATTTCGTTTCCAGATACGGCCGGAAGCCCTACGCTGGGTACAAAGATGATTTTTTCGCCGCCATACCTCGCTACAGCGTTAATTCCCTCCCAGCGTACCGGAGACGGCCCCGTCCAGTTCCAGTATTGTGTCGGTTCACCGAGCAGCCAGATCGTGTCTGGTCCGTTCCATGTTCCCACCGCAGCAGCACGAATCGCAGTGTGGATGTCATTGTATTCCAGCGGTGTGACCGGCCACACTGCGTCCGTTTCGCCCTGACGCCACGAAACAATGTCTGGTGCTGTAATGCCCTCTGCCAGCAATGCAGGCGTGTTTGCAATGAAATGCGGGACGAAATCATCCAGCAGGATACGCACTAAACCAATGGCGCCCGGACCCCATCGGCTACTAAACGATCCGCCAGAACAGGCGCTGATGACATACACATCAACATCTTCTTCGTTAGCAATTCGATACGCCAGTTGCTGGGCAGACTTACCTTTACCGCCGAGGAGGTGCCCGACGTAGGGCACGTCGATGAGGGTGACATAGTCTGTGATGGATGGATCAGTGGGCCCCGGATTAATCCATTTAAAATCATCGTGGTCAGTGGACTGCGGCCCCGCCCCGTAACGACCCGTTGCCGCGAGGAAATGCACACGGCTGTCGTATGGCGTGGGGGCTGTTGCAACCTGATTGCCTAGCGCGTTACTCTGGCCAGTATCAACAATCAGGATTGCAGAGCGACCTGCAAAACGCCGGGTCGCAGCACCCGCAACCCGCCTCAATGCTGCCGATTCGGCTGTTGCCAATGCTGTTTTGGTGTAGCTGGTAATGACTGTGCTTGCGGGTAGCGATAGAGTCGCTATGTCAACTACAATCCCATCGTGCCGTGTGCCGTGTGCCGTGTGCCGTGTGCCGTGTGCCGTGTGCCGTGTGCCGTGTGCCGTGTGCCGTGTGCCGTGTGCCGTGTGCCGTGTGCCGTGTGCTGCGTCTGCTCATTCGCCGCCAGGCTCAGCGACAGGCGGTTATCGCTGGATAAAGGCCGGGTGAGATGTTCCAGTGTCGCCTCTGACACGTCATTCAGGCGAATCTGCGGACCGTTCCAGCGACTGGTGAAAGGCGTTTCCCTGGTGCGGTCAGTCACGACGATGGCCGCGGAATGCAGGTCCACGTCGTGTATGGTCAGGCCAGGGGGCTGTGCGCCGTCCTCTGCGAGCGCTTCGGCGAGCGGCTCGACGGAAGTGTCTCTGGCCAGCAGGTCGGAGAAGGTGTACTCATCCGGCTTCAGCCGCACCAGTTCAAGGTAAAGATCGCGCAGGTACAGGCCATCGAGTACCCAGCCGGTGCGCAATTCCCGCCCATAAGTGTCTTGCATATACCGGTGCGGCAAAAAGTTAAGGGCGGGCGAGATGACCAATAGGGCCACCGCAAGGTAGGTGACATACGCGATCACCGCGATGCGCAAAATGGATCGCACTGTCGTAGTTCCTGCCACTGTACGTTGTCCTCAAATGGCCTTGTTACATACTCGCAGCGACCAATGGTTCAACGTGATGATCAGGGCGATTAGCCGACAAATCGTGTATTGACTGAAGATTGAGCCAGAATTCCGGCGTGGTACGCAAAGCCTCGGAAAAGAGCCAGGCTGTTTCGGGTGTAATACCGCGCTTGCCACGAACAATTTCATTCACTCGCTGCACAGGAACACCGACATGAGCCGCGAGCGCTTTTTGAGTTAATGCCAGTGGCTCAAGAAACTCCTTGAGCAAAATGATGCCTGGATGTGTTGCTGTTCTATTGCTCGGAATCATATGTCGCCTTTTAAAGATTAGTGATAGTCCACAATTTGGACATCAGTTGCGCTATTTTCGACCCAGCGAAATACAACACGCCATTGAGAATTAATGCGAATGCTGTAGAAACCCTTGAGATTACCTTTCAATGGCTCGAGCCTATTTCCGGGTGGGGAGCGAAGGTCGTCCAGGGTCTGGGCGCCATTCAAAACATCGAGCTTATAAAGCGCGAGGTCGTGAATTTGGCTTGGAAGTTTTCTGACATGGCGGCTGGAGATGCCATGAAATAGGTCAGATGTTCCGCGGTCGCCAAACGATGTAATCACATGCCGATATTAACGGATACACGGTATTCATGCAACGGCCAAAAGGGCATGTAACGGACTGGGCGCCCAGCAGCAGCGCCTTGTACGACGTCGCCGTCGGCCCTGATTAATGACTTGACCCCTGTGGCTATGTGAACTGGACCTTACAAACCTCCCTTTTTTAGAGCGCGACAGTGATGAGCATACATACGTACAACCGCCGCGGGCATTGCCGCAGACCTTGTCTCTCTTCGTCGTGAAGGAGCCAGCTTTTTCAGAGTTTAACCAGCAAGGACGCCGCTGAGAAATCACTTGGCCTGGACCCTCGCGTGCCGCGGTTCAGGAATTGACGAATATGAAGTGAAAGCCTGACCTACGCGAGTACGATTCCAGGGAGATTGGCAAACTTTTCGCGAGAGTTTAAGACGGATCACCAGGCCAGAGAAGAAAATCTGTTCGCGACACACCGTTTGTCCGCCCTATACTTTTTTTCCTTGTGGTGTAGTCATGGGTTTATGGCGCCCAACTATTAATTGAACAGACATATCTGCATGACTAGAAATGTACCTGCCCCATCAGGTTATGTACTATCTTAGCTTGATGAGCAATTTCCAAACACTGTTTAATAGTTTCTCGCCGGACAATCACATTCTTGGCGGTCAGTTTGAAATAATGTGTAAGTGGTTTCTGGAAAATAATCCGCATTTGATGGAGCGGTCCATGATTTATTTGCAATCAATTGTGCATCGTGAAAAGCACCAAGATCCACTTCCCGACAAGGATAGCGCTCAGAACGGACAGGAAAGTCCCAATGAGCATATATTCCGCAAAATCCTTGTCCTCACGTTGTTTCATCCGCGCGAGGCCTTTTGCAGCGATGATGAAACCAATGGCCGTCAAGTCATTGGTGGAAAGCACTACAAGATAGATAAGCCAACGTTCTAGAAAACCGATTACCCGGCCAGCATTGAATTCCTTTACGTCTATCGCTTTCGTACGCGCTTTGGTCGGCTCAATTCCAACTGCTTGAAATACCATTCGTATCAGTACATTGATTTCATTGGTTAACAGCAAGAAGCCAAATAACGTTTTCATGAGTGTTGCACCGGACATTACGCCGAGCACAACAAAGATGCTCGATTCCCTGACAAGCAGCCCGACCAAAGCTTGCAAACCGTGCCTCAGCTGCAGGCCGGTAGTCAGCGCCTGAATGAGATCAGCACCAATCAGTAGCATCAGAAACGTGGCAAAGCGCCAACCAACGTTGATGTACTTTGCTTCGAAACCAAGGTTGAGGCCAAAGATAGCCACCACCAAAACGATCAACAGCCAGCTCGCAGGGGAGAAGGAAAAGCAGACGGCAATCAGGATTATCTGCAATCCTGCCAGCCATAAACTGTCGCGGACGCCAAGCGCATAGTCATTGCGCAGATACACCAGTCGGGTAAACAACAGCAGGTTCAAACAAAGAAAATAGGCAAACATGCGCGATCCCTCCCTGTTCAACGCAAAGCTTTATTCATCCTTTCCGCTATTCCTGAGAGCAGCGTGAGCATGGTGTCCAGTGCCCCGTCGCGGATGTTTCGGTATACCGCCTGTTCAGTATTCCTGACCAGCTTGCAGATTTCCTTGATGGTTTTACCCTGCAGCAGATTCGCCAGTACAACGACGCGCGGCTTTCGCCATTTTGTCCGGTTATAGGAAATCAGGACCAGAACCTCGTTGAGGTATTCGTCCCAGGACAGCCCCTCAACACGGTAACGCGTATTCCCGCTCTTGAGTTTTTCCATGGCGGCACGCGCCGCGTAAAAAGCAGGGCCATCCATGCCGAGCGCCGAGTCTCGCTTGATGTCCGTATCGATGGGACCCAGACCAATGGCAAAACGAATTTCCACTGGGGCCATGGCCGCCTCCGTGCGGAATATGCACTCCCATAGTTTAGTGGTATCTGCAAAAACCGCCTGGAATTCATCGCCCAGGGTTATGGTCATGGGCGAAGTTAATTTAAACGCTTTCCGCTCCTTGTTTATTTCTGCACATAGGGCGGCAAGTTTACGTTGCACTGCACCGCGATTATCCAGCGTCCGGGAGAGCACTATGTCACCAATCAACACCGCATAGTTCCTGGCCATTGGAGCCTCGCGCTTACGCATCAATTAGCAAAGCACGCAATATAAACCATTTTGGTTTATTTGTGCAAATTAAATCAATTTGGTTTAAATAGAGGAAATGAACCTGAATGGTTTAAACGCTTACAAATCTAAGCCTTCGCAATCGCCGAGTACAAGTACTGCTGAAATCCGACAAATACCTCGCGAATGTTCTCGGGGCTGCCCAAATCAGCTATAGCATCGGCAAGAGAATCGTTGTATCTAAGCCTTAATACTCTCATAGTCCCTTTCGGTAGGTATAGGGCGTAACACCGGTCCAGCCCTTGAAGGCGCGGATAAAGGCACTGCTTTCTGAAAATCCCGCCCGATGCGAAATCTCCTCGATACTGAGGCCCTGCTTGCCCAGGAAGTGCAGCGCCGTATCCCGGCGCACCTGGTTCTTGATGTCCTTGAACGCCGTACCCTCGGCGGCGAGACGCCGCCTGAGTGTCTGCGGGTGGACTTCCAGGGTAGTGGCCACATCGTTGAGTTCGGGAATATCGCGCAGCTGGCGGCGCACGATGTCGCGCACGCGGAACGTCCAGCTGTTGAAGGCGTAGTCCTGGGTGAGCATGATCAGCACAGGATGGCGCAGGAAGTGGCGCAAGGATGTTTCATTCTGGGTGATGCGTTTCTCCAGCAGGGCTCTGGACAGCACCAGTTGTGAGCGTGGCTGTTCGAACTCCACCGGGTTGGCCAGGAACATATGGCGATAGTCCAGTGCCTGTGCCAGTGGCGCATAGCTCAGTTGCGCCACCTGTATGGGCAGATGCTCCTGCACTAGCCAGCTGGCAAAGCGGTGAGTGTTGAACAGCAACAATTCATGCAGATAGGGAATGGGCGCTTGCGTACTGTCTGCCGCATGTAACTGGATGCGCGCCTGCGCACCGTCCTCCTCCAGCACGGGATACCAGGACATGTCAAACAACTGGTAGAAGCGGCAGTAGCGACTGAGTGCCTGCCCGAGAGTTTCGCAACCGATGACAGCGTGGCACATCATAGCCCAGCAACCGATCGGCAGGCGGCGTCCACCATAGCCGAGGGCCTCGTCACCCATCGCCTGCATGGTGCTGACGTGCAGATCGGCGAAACGCTCGATGGAGATGCGCGCGTTGTCCTCCAGCATCAGGCGCGGAGAGATACGGTTTTTGCGCAACAGGCTGATGGGGTCCAGGCCTTGCGCTACTGCATTCTTCAGCACTGCCCGAGCGAAATAAACCGATATCGACAGGTCGCGCATGGGTCTGTCAGGCCCTGCTGCCCTGCGTGCGCAGGTGTATGGGCTTGTTCTCCACGGAGGCCACCCGGTTGCGTCCGCCACGTTTGGCCAGGTACATCGCCCGGTCGGCCTCCTGGGAAAGCCGGTCCAGGTCTGCGTCCCCTATCGCGCCGGCCACGCCCACGCTCACGGTGATGGGGATGCGTTGCTGGTTTACCAGCAGCGGTCGCTCGGCAATGTCCACGCGGATGCGTTCCGCCAGTATGCGGGCACCGTCCAGATCGGTATTAGCCAGGATCAACAGGAATTCATCGCCCCCGGTGCGCGCCACCACATCGCTGGCGCGGCTCACGCGTTGCAGGTATTGCGCGACCTGCCGGATCACCTGGTCGCCCGCGTCGTTGCCGAAATTGCTGTTCACCTCCTTGCAGTGATCAATATCTATCATGATCGCCGCGGTCGGTAATTGCTGGCGAGTTGCCTGGGCCAGGGTGACATTCATGGCGTTCTCCAGCCCGCGCCGGTTGAGCAATTGGGTCAGTGGGTCCTCCGTGGCCAGGTGTGACAGGTTTTGTTGGTACTCAATGAGTACGCTGGCCAGAAAACCCAGCGCTACCAGTGTGTAGGCCGAACTGTAGACGCCAAAGGCCACGACTTGCGCCTGTGCGTAATTGCCCAGGACCAGCCACTGGTATAGCGCGACGGGCATGCCGGCCACCATCAACACGGCGGCAGCGGTGGTGATGGCATCGCCCACATTGCCTTTTTTCCAACTGCGCCAGCCGCACAACAGGCCGGTAGCAGCAAAAAAGAACGTTGCGGTGACTGTCTGAACGCCGAATACTTCGCGCGGCCGGAGAAAGAACACGCTTAGGCAGGCAATGAGGCAGATCACCCCCAGCACATAGCGACCGCGCTTGATCTCAGCCCGCTGCCCGACGGCCATAAACAAAATGTAACTGTTGAGGATGGAAGCCACCGAGGGGATATCCAGTGCCATCGGTACGCCCGATCCATGTTGCAGGGCAAAGGCGATCCAGCCCAGCAGTGCGGCCATAAAGTACACAGCATACAAGCCCAGTCCCGGCGTGGGGTTGCCCGCATCGCTGAGTACATACACCACCACCATCTGCGCGCCGGTGATCAGGAAGATCAAGCCGAAGTACATGACTACCCAGTTATCGGGATGAATCTCTTGCATAGTCCGTCCGTGTGCAGTCGCAGTACACTGCTGTAATTTCCAGTCAATTTATTTGTCGGGGCGGGTCATTGTTGGCCCAATAGGCGCTCACCATACTGTGGGCCGCGCAATTCACCACTTCCGAGGGTGGCACCATGTTGCAACGAGCATTCACTGAAGAGCAGCACATGTTTCGCGATGCCTATCGCAAATTTCTCGCTGCGGAGATTGTGCCACATATGGAGTCCTGGCGTGAGGCGGGAATTGTCGATCGCGAGGCCTTTCGCCGGGCGGGGGCGCAGGGCTTTCTGATGGTCTGGCCGCAGGAAAAGTACGGCGGTATGGGTGATGCCGATTTTCGCTTCGAGCAAATCATTATCGAGGAGACGTCCTATGCCAGGGCGGGAGATTGGTACAACACGCTGCACAGCCGTCTGGTGGGCCCGTATATCACCCGCTTTGGCAATGAGGAGCAGTGCCAGAGATTCCTACCCGGCTGCGTGAGTGGCGATACCATTCTGGCCATCGCCATGACCGAGCCCGACGCCGGCAGCGACCTGGCGGGTATGCGTTCAACGGCCGTGGAAAAGGATGATCATTGGGTTCTCAATGGCTCCAAAACCTATATCTCCAACGGCATCAACGCCGACCTGGTAGTGGTGGCGGCCAAGACTGACCCGGAAAACAATCCCCATCATATGACCCTCTTTTTGGTAGAGCGGGGGATGGAAGGGTTTGCGCGGGGACGCAATCTTGCCAAAATGGGCATGAAGGCCCAGGATACGGCGGAGTTGTTTTTCAACGACGTCAAAGTGCCCAAGGCCAATGTACTGGGTGAGCCGGGCAAGGGTTTTATCTATCTGATGGAGGGTCTGGCCGAGGAGCGTCTCATCGGCGCCGCCGGCTATATCGCCTGCGCCCAGTTATCCTGGGATCTCACCGCGGATTATGTGAAACAGCGCAAGGCGTTTGGTAAACCCCTGGCGGCCTTCCAGAATACTCAATTCAAGCTGGCAGAGATGCGCACGCAACTGGATATCGCGCAGAACTATGTCGATCAGTGCGTGCGGGCGTTCGCTGCAGGTCAGTTGACTGCGGCGGATGCCGCCAAGGCGAAACTGGTCACCAGCGAGTTGGCAGTGTCCGCCGCAGACCTGGGAGTGCAAATGCACGGTGGCGCGGGGTATATGGATGAATACCCCATAAGCAGGCAATATACCGACGCGAGAATTACCACCATCTATGCGGGCAGCTCCGAGGTGATGAAAATCATCATCAGCCGGGATTGCCTGGGTGAAAACTATGTTCCGTTCAATACCAGTAATTTCTAAGCCCTAACGCAAACAACCGCAAACAAACGCAAACCACCGTAAACCGACAGTTCAGGAGAAATCACATGGATCTGAAAGACAAAGTAGCAGTCATCACCGGCGGCGCCTCTGGCCTTGGCCGTGCCACCGTCCGACGATTTGTCGCCAATGGCGCCAAGGCCGCGATCTTCGACATGAACGAGGAGAAGGCCAATAAGCTGGTTGCGGAATTTCCCGGCAAGGTGATTTTCTGCAACGTCAACGTGACCAGTGAGGAATCCGTCGCGGCGGGTATCGCTGCGACCATGAAGGAGTTCGGTGCGATCCACATCTGCTGTAACTTCGCTGGCACCGGTAATGCCATCCGCACCATGGGCAAGAAAGGTCCGTTCCCGCTGGACGAATTCAACCGCATTATCCAGATCAACCTGGTGGGCACTTTCAATGTATTGCGCCTGTGCGCCGAGAAAATGGCCGATAACGCCGTACTCAATGACGACGGCGGCCGCGGCGTGATCATCAACACCGCCTCCATTGCCGCCTACGAAGGCCAGATAGGCCAGGCTGCCTACTCGGCCTCCAAGGGTGGTGTGGTCGGTATGACCCTGCCGATCGCGCGTGACCTCGCTGTGTTGGGAATTCGGGTTAATACCATCGTGCCCGGCCTGATCGCCACGCCGCTAATGATGGGCGGCGCCGAGGAAATGAGCCCGGAAATCGCTGAATTCCTGCAACCGCTGGCCAGCCAGGTACTGTATCCCAAGCGTCTGGGCAGGGCGGATGAAATTGCCCAGCTGGCCCAGCAGTTGGTGGAGAATGACTACATCAATGCCGAGTGTATCCGCATGGACGGCGGCATTCGTATGCAGCCCAAGTAAGGGACGTTATCACCGCGCGCGCCGGGAGAATGCCCGGCGCTGCGTAGCAGTCATTCACAGGAGGAAGCGAATGGGCCCGTTGCATGGTTATACGGTCATAGAACTTGCCGGCATCGGGCCCGCCCCCATGGGCGGCATGATGCTTGCGGACATGGGTGCGGAGGTGATTCGCATTGATCGCGCCGCCGGCGCCAGCGCGCTGGTCATGAAGGATGTCAGCTGGCGCGGCAAGAAGTCGGTGGTGATCAACTTAAAGGATTCCAGCGGCATCGAAACGCTGCTGCGCATGGTGGAAAACGCCGACGTGCTGATCGATCCCTTCAGACCCGGCGTCTGCGAAAAGCTGGGCATTGGCCCCGATATTTGCCTGGCGCGCAATCCCAAACTGGTGTTCGCCCGCATGACCGGCTGGGGACAGGACGGTCCGCTGGCGCACAGTGCGGGGCACGACATCAACTACATCGCCATCAGCGGCGCGCTCTATTCGATGGGTCGCAAGGGCCAGAAACCGGTGCCGCCGCTGAACCTGGTTGGCGATATGGGCGGCGGCGGCATGTTGTTGGTCAACGGTGTGCTGGCCGCGTTGCTGGAATGCGCCAACTCTGGAAAGGGGCAAGTCATCGACGTGGCCATGGTGGATGGCGCGGCGCAACTGATGTGGATGTTCTACAGTTTTCAGGCCTACGGCATGTGGGATGCCACGCAGCGCGAGTCCAACATGCTTGATGGCGGCGCGCATTACTACGATACCTACGAGTGCGCCGATGGCCAGTACATTTCGCTGGGCTCGATAGAACCGCAGTTCTATGCCCTGTTGAAACAATTGGCGGGTTTATCCGAGGATGATTTTGGGGCGCAGAACGACCAGTCGCTGTGGCCACAATTGAAAGAGAAGCTGGCGGGGGTCATCAGGCAAAAAACCCAGGCCCAGTGGTGCGAGATCATGGAGGGCACGGACGTGTGTTTCGCCCCCGTGCTGAACTTCATGGAGGCGCCGAAGCACCCGGCCAACGTCGCGCGCAAGACTTTTATTGAAGTCGATGGCCTGGTCCAGCCGGCACCGGCGCCGCGCTTCAGCCGCACACCCTCCGAGGTCCAGCACGGTGCGCACGATCCGGGTGAGGACACCGATGCGGTGCTGGCGGCCATGGGCTTTGGGGAACAGGAACTGGCACGGCTCAAGTCGAGTGGTGCGGTTGTATGATGGAAACCGATTGGAGGACTGTGCCATGAGCAAATACGAATCAGTGTTGGTCGAACGTCACGGCGCCGTCGCGGTCGTCAGCCTGAACCGGCCTGACAATCTCAACAGTTTCAACGCGTCCCTGCGCCGGGAGCTGCTGCTGGCGGTGCGCGAAGTGAATGACGATGACAGTGTGCGTGTGGTGGTGCTGACCGGCACAGGCCGTGCTTTCAGCGCGGGTGCCGACCTGACGGACATGCCGGCGGATTTATCGACGTTCCGGGTGGCGGACCAGCTCAATCATGAATACAAGCCCGTACTGATGGAAATCGTTGAAGCGCCCAAGCCCTGGATCAGTGCCATCAACGGCGCCTGCGCCGGGGTTGGCAGTGCCCTGGGTATGGTCTGTGACCTGACAGTGATGGCGGAGGATGCCTTCATCTACCAGGCATTTGCCGCTATCGGTCTGGTGCCGGATGGTGGTGCGACCTGGCACCTGGTGCGGACGCTGGGCCGCAAGCGCGCTTACGAGGTCATTGTCACGGGCGAAAAACTCCGCGCCGATAAATGTTTACAGTGGGGCCTGTGCAACCGCGTAGTGCCCGCTGCCAGACTGCTCGAAGAAACGCTGGCCTGGGCAGGGGAAATTGCCGCCAAGGCGCCGCTGTCCCTGCGCTATGCCAAACAGGCGCTGAACGCCGCGATAGAAGAATCCGTAGGCGACACTATCTCCGGCGAGGCGAAATTGCAGCATCTTTGTATCACCAGCGCGGATGCCCAGGAGGGCATGGTGGCCTTCCTGCAGAAACGCGCTCCGGTGTGGCAGGGACGTTAGCACTGCGCCGCACAGTCCTGAATGATCGTGTTTCTGCGGGAGATTAGCTGTCTGACGCCATCAGGGTATGTACGGTCTAGCGGGTTCGGGTATCGGGTGTGCAATTCGCCAGTTTCCCCTATGCGGGCCACCCGATACTCGCCAACGAATTGCACACCCGATACCCAAACCCTCAATCCGTGTCATCACTCGGACTAATGTGTCATGCAGGTAACTACAGCAAGGATCTGGTCGGGTAGTCCTTATCGTCAGCGAGTATCGGGGAAGCTGGCGATAAGGACTACCCGGCCGGAGCCGTTGGCAGTAACGATCGAAGAATATTCGGTACCAGCCGGAGCCGATGGCACGAACGAATCGAAAGTGTCCGTGTCCGGTGGGAGCCGATGGCACGAACGAACAGGAGATGCTTGTGTGGAAACCTCACAACTAGCGGGATGAGCGATGGACGACGACCTCAGGCCTGAGCTGCAGGCGTTACAGGAGCGCATAGCGCGTACTCTGGACGACGCGCGGGATGAGGCGCGCGCCAAGCGCCATGCCAAAGGTTACCGCACCGCGCGGGAGAATGTGGCCGACCTGGTGGATGCCGGGTCCTTCCAAGAATACGGCCAACTGGCGGTTGCTGCGCAGCGCAGTCGACGGGACTACCAGGATTTACAAACCAGCACCGCTGCCGACGGCGTCATCACCGGCACCTGTACCATCAATGCCGATCGTGTCGGGCCGCAGCGCGCTCGGGCCGCGGTTATCGTCAACGATTACGCTGTGCTGGCGGGCACCCAGGGCTTCTTTCACCACCGCAAGCTGGATCGCATCTGTGAATTGGCGCAGGAGTTGTCGCTGCCCCTGGTCATGTACACAGAAGGTGGTGGCGGGCGCCCGGGCGACACCGATGTCGCCACGCAGATCGCAGGTCTCAATATCAAGTCGTTCAGCACCTGGGCGGCACTGTCCGGCAAGGTGCCGCGCATCGCCGTCAATAACGGTTACTGCTTCGCCGGCAACGCCGCCTTGTTCGGTTGCGCCGATTTTTGTATTGCCACACGCAACTCCTGGATTGGCATGGCGGGGCCGGCCATGATCGAGGGTGGCGGCATGGGCAAGCACGAGCCTACCGCCATCGGCCCCATCGAAGTGCAGGAAAAAAACGGCGTGGTGGACATCGTGGCCGAGGACGAGGCCCATGCGACGGCGCTGGCAAAGCAGCTGTTGTCCTATTTCCAGGGTGAGGTGCCTGAGTGGGAAGCCGTCCCACAGGAGATCCTGCGCGACGCCATTCCCGAGGACCGGCGCTGGGGTTACCCGGTGCGGCGCATCATTGAAACCCTGGCCGATAGCGGTTCGTTTCTGGAGTTACAACGTATTTACGGGCGCGGCATCATCACCGGCTTCATCCGGCTGGAGGGCAGGCCTGTGGCATTGATTGCCAATGACTGCCAGCAACTCGGTGGGGCGGTGGATGCGACCGCCGCGGAAAAAGCCGCGCGCTTTCTGCAGATCTGTGACGCCTTCGCACTGCCGATACTGTCCCTGACCGACACGCCGGGCTTCATGGTCGGCCCGGACAGTGAGGTGCAGGGCGCGGTGCGGCGCATGTCATCCCTGTTCCTGGCAGGTTCGAAGCTGCGCGTCCCCATGGTGGCGATATTCCTGCGCAAGGCCTACGGCTTGGGGGCCATGGCGATGACTGGCGGCAGCTTTGTCGCCCCGGTGTATGCCGCAGCGTGGCCCACCGGCGAAGTCGGTGGCATGGGACTGGAGGGCGCGGTGCGCCTGGGCTTCAAAAAGGAACTGGAGGCGCAGCAGGATCCCGCGGCACGCGAGGCCTTGTTCCAGCAGTTGGTCGCTCGACTGTACGAGGCGGGCAAGGCGTCGGAAGCAGCGTCTTTCCTTGAACTGGACGCTGTCATTGATCCCGCGACGACGCGCGCGGTTGTACTGCGGGCGCTGGCCGCGGCAAACCAAAGGAGGCAGATATGAAAAATCTTTTTGACGTTAGCGGCAAAGTAGCTGTGGTAACCGGGGGTTCTCGCGGCATCGGCGCGATGATCGCGCGTGGCTTTGTGGAAAACGGTGTGAAAACGTACATCACCGCGCGCAAGGAGACCGAGTTACAGGCCACGCAGCAGGCACTTGCGACTCTGGGGCAGTGCATCGCCATACCATCCGATCTTTCCACAGTGGCCGGCGTCACCGCCTTTGCCACCGCCATCATGGCCGCTGAAGACCGGGTGCATATCCTGGTCAACAACGCGGGTGCCACCTGGGGTGCGGATGTGGACGTGTTTCCCGAAAGTGGTTGGGACAAAACCATGGACCTCAACGTGAAGGCCATGTTTTTTTTGATCCAGCAATTGTTGCCGGCGCTGCGCGCAGCCGGTACGGTTGAAGACCCGGCCCGGGTAATCAATATAGGTTCGATCAACGGCCTTCCCCCTCCGCACCTGACAAACTACGCCGACTCCGCGACCAAGGCTGCGGTGCACCACCTGACGCGGCATCTTGGAGCCGACCTCGCTCCCCAGGGTATTAATGTCAACGGCATAGCGCCGGGTTTCTTTCCCAGCAAAATGACCGCCCATTTGCTGGAACACGAGGCCGAGATGGCCGCAACCTTTCCCCGCGGTCGCCTGGGTAATGCCGAGGATGTGGCGGGCACGGCCATTTACCTGTGTGCGCGCGCGTCAGCCTGGCTGACCGGCCACACCATTGTGTTGGATGGCGGAGCCGTGGCTGCGGCATAACGCGGAG
>JANPDE010000139.1:0-5434 GCA_031431315.1 Haliea sp. | reverse complement strand
CAGCCAGCAACAGGATAGAAGCCAGTTCCACCAGCAATAAATACGATCCAAACAGCGAAATTCCAACCTGCTTGGCATCAATAATGCTGCCGCTCAGAGCTTGGCCACCACCGCCTGCGTAATGTGTCGATAAAGTCCAGGCCAGTTCGCCAAACAAAATTGCCGCGAGTACTCCAGGCCCTATCCAGATACGCGGTGTAAGCCAAATTTTTTCCTGAACCTGAGTCTCTTCGCCGAGGTTTAACATCATCACGGCAAACACAAACAAAATCATGATGGCGCCAGCGTAGACTATGATCTCAAGAGCCCCGGCAAATGGTGCGCCGAGGCTGAAAAAAATCATGGCCACGGCCAGCAGTGAAATGACCATGTACAAAAGGGCATGAACGGGACTGGAGTTAGTAATAACACGTATGGTGGCGAGAATAGCCACAAGAGACGCCAGATAAAATGCAATCGCCATAGTTCTTACCCTTTCAAGGCATCAGGCCACGTACATCAATAGGTTGTGATTCATTTTCCGCAGAGCCCTTGGGCTTGCCGGCAATAGCCATACCCGATACGCGGTAAAAGTTGTAGTCATGGTATTTTCCAACACCATCAATCAACAGGTGTTCCTTTTCATATACGAGGTTCTGCCGGTCGTATTCAGCCATCTCAAAATCGGGTGTCAGTTGGATGGCATTAGTGGGGCATGCTTCTTCGCACATGCCACAAAAAATACAACGAGAAAAATTGATACGGAAGAATTCCGGATACCAACGACCATCATCTCTTTCCGCCTTCTGCAGGGAAATGCAACCGACCGGACATGAAACGGCGCACAAATTGCACGCCACGCAACGTTCCTCACCGTCCGGGTCTCGTGTCAATACGATACGGCCGCGATAGCGAGCAGGTAATTGCACCGCTTGCTCCGGATACAACAAGGTGTCGCGTTTGCGAAACGTATGCATGAAGATAAGATACATACTGCGCAACTGACTCGCCGAACCCCAGACGACTGATTTCAGCAAGGAGAGTGATTGTACAAATGAACCGGAACTCATCGTATTAGCTCCCACTGACCGGGTCATGCATAAGAATCCAGAATCCGGTGATCAGTAAATTGAACAAGGTTAAGGGCAAGCAGACCTTCCATCCGGCCGCCATCACCTGGTCATAGCGAGGACGTGGCAGCGCTGCCCGTAACAAAATAAAAATGAGGATAAAAAAGCAGGTTTTAACCATGAACCAGATAAAAGGTGGAATGTAGCTCATGATGCCGGGCAGTAGCAGGTAACCGAATGCCGCAGGGGGATGCCACCCGCCGAAGAACAGCGTAACAGTGAGAGCGGAAACCAGTACCAGACCCACATACTCACTGATGAAAAACATCACCCATTTCATGCCGGAATATTCTGTGTGATAACCAGCAGCCAATTCGGATTCCGCTTCCGGCAAATCGAAAGGCGTTCTGTGTGCGACCGCCACCCCGGCGATGAAAAAAGTTAAAAAGCCCACGAACTGTGGAAATACATACCAACCATATTGTTGCGCTTCAACAATATCACGCAGGTTAAAGGATCCGGCCAGGGCGACAACACCCATGAGGGATATCCCCATAAAGACTTCGTAACTGACGGTCTGGGCGGCGGAGCGCATCCCGCCCAACAGCGAATACTTGTTGTTGCTCGACCAGCCCGCAAACAACACGGCGTAAACAGACACTCCCGCCATCGCCAGAAAAAACAGGACGCCTATATGCATATCTTTCACACCCCAGTCCGGGGTGATGGGTATGATGGCGAAGGATATCAACAACGCACTCATGGCGATCACTGGTGCTAACCAGAACGTCAGTCTGTCCGCGAAGGGTGGAGTCCAGTCTTCCTTGAACAACAATTTGATGACGTCGGCAACGAACTGAAATATGCCGAAGGGCCCAACACGGTTTGGGCCGTAGCGATCCTGCCACAGGGCCAACACACGGCGCTCGACAAAACTGAGAAACCCGGCAAAAACCAAGGTGACAACCAGAATCACGACAGCCTTTAGCACCGCTACCAGAATTGCAACAATATCCGGGGTGATAAAAGACGGCAAATAGGTTTCCATACTCATGCACTGGTTCCTGGATGCAATTTCACCGGCACATGGAGTGGCAAGTGGGGCATGCCGGTTAATCCAACGGGTAAACCCACCAGGCCTGCAGGCAATTTCTCCAGGATGCGAACTGCCAGTGACAAATTAAACACCGTGTTATGCACTTTAAGCAGCACACCATCACGCACACCAAGCTGCTGCGCATCTGATGGACTCAACCCTACATAGGGTTGCTCCAGCATCATTTCGGTGGCACCTGCTCGGGCAGACAATTCATCACTGCCGAAAATATGATGCAACGGCACTGCGTGCCAGGAATTCTCGTCAGCCCTGAACGCCGCGGGAACGCTCATGAAATATTTGTCACTGGATTGAGTATTCGCTTCAATCAGACGTATCCCGGCATCACCGGAACGCAGGTGACCGCCTACCTCATCCTGAAATTTTGTCCAGGCCTGTGGCGAATTCCACCCGGGAGCCCACGCAAATGGCACAAAAGAGGCATCCTCATTTGGCCCGACGTAGCCCTCCATGGAAAACGTTAACGCACTGTCAATGTCCTGAGAGGCGCGAGGTTCATGTACAGAGAGGTTTGCCCGCATTGCTGTACGACCGGAGTACCGACGCGGCGCACGAGCAATCTTCAAACCCTTGACGCGGTAACTGGCGTTTGGTGATGCTTCTACTATCCGTGCCAGTGCGGGAATATGTTCGGCACACTCGCGGGTAATCTCATCGAATTGCGTCCATGACACTTCCCGGTGATCAACAGAAGTGTGTACTGCGTGTAGCCAGCGCCAACTCTCCTTGATTCTAGAGGATGGATCGTAATAGTCCGGTTGGTAAAGCTGGAAGTAACGTTGCGCGCGACCCTCCATGCTCACCATGGTGCCATCGCCCTCGGCAAAGCTGGCGGCAGGCAAAATGTACTTGGCTTTCTCTGAGGTGGCGGTAGATTGATGATCTATGACGACGACGGTGGAGACGTGACTAAACGCACCGTCGACGAGCTCGGCGGGCGCACGTCGATAGAGATCGTTTTCCACAACAATGAGCGCGTCAGCATTGCCATTTACCAGCGCGCGTAATCCTGCCTCGACCGAATCCGCCTGTAACATAGCGACCCCGAGGCTGTTCACCTCCGGTACGCACAGTGCCAGCGAAGGAGTTTTACCCTTTTTACCTAATGCCCTGGCGATATTGGCAGCGGCATGCAAGATGGCTTCCGATGCAGCACCAGTGCCAGACACCACAAGGGGCTTTTCTGCGGCCAGCAATGCCTGCGCGATACGTTGTACCATAGCCGCATATTCCGCGGATAATCCAGGCACTTCGGGCGCATCGCCATCAATGGCATGTGCCACAGCAAACCCTAAACGAGCCAGGTCATTGGCCGCGCCATGAACTGTAGACTCGGCCACATCGTCAAGGCGTGTGGCGCAGTAGCTGGCGATAAAAAGAGGACTTTTTTCCCGCTGGCCGATATGTTGCACGGCTGCGATTTGCCAATCGGGAATTTTCAAATCTGCCGCCATGTCCACGGCAACGGTTTTGACAGCCTGCCGCAGCGCCAACGCAATACGAGGGGCGGTTTGTGTTACATCTTCGCCGAGAATGAAGACCGCGTCGGCCTTTTCCATTTCACGTAAGGCCGGTGTGCGAGCGGCAGTACTTTGCATAATCGACAGTACCAGACGAATATGCTCCAATTCTGCCTCGCCAATCCCGCAATAAAAATTCTGGGCACCGACAAGATCGCGCAGCGCATAGTTTGCTTCGAGGCTGGCACGGGGAGAACCAATTCCGATAACCCGCTCCTGGGAAAATGCTGGCCTTAAACTGTCACCTATCTTAGCGACCGCTTCCTCTGCCGAGAGAATTTCCAGTACTGAGTTGTTAGAACTGGTGCTGGTACGCAAAAAGGGCTGACGAGGTCGGTCCTTACGATTGACATAACCGTGCCCAAATCGCCCGCGATCGCAAAGAAAATAGTGATTGATTTCACCGTGATAGCGGTTCTCGATGCGACGGAGTTCGCCATAACGTTCGCCCGGGCTGGTATTGCAACCCACACTACATTGCTGACAAACGCTGGGAGAAAACTGCATATCCCATTTGCGGTTGTACCGTTCAGAGTGTGTTTTGTCGGTAAACACGCCGGTGGGGCAGACTTCGATCAGATTGCCGGAAAATTCACTGTTGAAGACGCCATCGCGTTCACGGCCAAAATACAAATTATTATTCGCCCCGTAGACGCCAAGATCATCGCCACCGGCATAATCGCCGTAGTAGCGTACACAGCGATAACAGGCGATACAACGATTCATTTCATGATTGATGAAGGGACCCAGATTCTGATTTTGATGCGTGCGCTTGGTAAAACGATAACGGCGTTTGTTATGGCCTGTCATCACGGTCATGTCCTGCAAATGGCAGTGGCCACCTTCTTCACACACAGGGCAGTCGTGTGGATGATTAGTCATAAGCCATTCCAACACGGATTTGCGAAAGGCCTTTGCTTCCGCGTCGTCGATCGAGATATAGGTGTTATCGGTGGACTGTGTCATACAGGACATCACCAGACGCCCGCGTTTATCATCCGCGTTGGCGTACTGCTTAACGGCACAGGCTCGGCAGGCGCCCACCGACCCCAGTGCCGGGTGCCAGCAAAAATACGGAACATCCAGCCCCACTGATAAACTGGCGCGCAGCAATTTATCTGCGCCATCCACTTCAAAAGGTTTGTTATCTACGTAAATGGTTGCCATCGTTAACTCGCCTGCTGGCCTTCCTCATGCTGAATTTCGGTTCTCAGGATACCGCGTTCAAACTCGCCGCGGAAAAATTTCAAGGCGCTTTGAAGGGGTTCCATGGCGCCGGGAGCAAGGGCGCAAAACGTTTTTCCCGGCCCGAGGAAGTGTGTCATTTCTTCCAGTACTTCAATATCACCTTCTTGCCCCTCGCCTCGTTCAATAGCCTGTAATAATTTTACCGACCAGGGCAAACCGTCGCGGCAGGGCGTGCACCAGCCGCAGGATTCCCGCGAAAAAAAATGCTCCAGATTGCGTACCACGGAAACAATATTTTGTTTGTTGTCTACGACAGTGATAAGCCCGGTGCCCATGCGGCTGCCGGCCTTTGCTATGGTGTCGAAATCCATGGCCAAATCCAGATGTTGCGGCAGCAGGAAGTCAGTTGAGGCACCGCCCGGCAACCAGCACATCAATTCCAGGCCGTCCTGCATGCCGCCGGCATACTCGTACAACAATTCACGGCAGGTTGTGCCGATAGGTAACTCCCAGACACCGGTGCGTTTGGCGCGACCCGACACACCGTACAATTTAGTACC
>JANPDE010000138.1:0-26244 GCA_031431315.1 Haliea sp. | reverse complement strand
GAGCCGTCTTTCTTGAAGGGTGATTGGTGGATGTGACCGGTGAGCACGATGTCGGGCTGGTACAACTCAATCCAGGCCAGAAGCTGCTCGTCTCCGAAAAATTGCCTGCCATTCCAGCAAGTAGGGGAAGTACTGGGCGGCGCATGATAGACCCACACCCAACGCTCCTTTTCCACCTGCTTATCCCGATCAAATAACGGAGCAATCTCGCGGCAACTTTCGGGACCATCCCACCACGGACAAATCGTAAACAGTGTGTCGCCAATTTTCAGGCTATCAGAGTCCGTAGGCACGCCAAACTGACGAGCCTTTTGTATCCAGCGCGCATACTTTTCCCCGGCCGCATTGCGGGCGTCGAGATCATGATTGCCTGAACACACCAGCAGTTTGGTCTTTGCCCCGATGCGGCGCATATACGTCTGTATTACGGTGATTTGCGACCTTAAGTCAACCGTCGAAGAAATGTCCAAATGGTCTCCCGCCAACACCACGACGTCATAGGCAGACGCCTGGTTGAGTACCCAGTCGTACTGCTTCAGGTCGTAATGCATGTCCGAAACCAAAAGGTATTGCATATTATCTCAAGTCCATGCAGTTGGCGTAATAGGTGACGGTGGCCGGCCAGTCTGAGAACACACCTATCACCCCGACATCGTGTGCCAACACATGCAGCACATTCATCATGTCACCGTCATTGTTGATGATGTCGGCCACGGTTGCGTAGTAGGAATCGCCACCGGCATTGAGAGGACCAGAACGTTCCAGTGTCCACGCGATAATCTTGAGCCCAGCGCTTTTCGCGGCAATAGCATAGTCAGAAGGCACAATATTGTTATCAGCGTCCAGCATCAGCAAAGCCGACATCTGTGGCGCAACAATCTTTACACCCTGTGCCGCCAGCGCATCCATGTTGGAGGCAGCATCGGCATAACCCGCCGTAAATTCTACACGTGGGTCGAGAAATATCGCTTGCTTGCCAAAGCGCGGGTCATGCTCTATCCAGTACTTGATGTCCCTAAGGTCGAAGGATTGTGCGAACACATTGTCGGGATTGACACCGACGGCAAGATACTCATCGATCATTTGCTGCGCGTATTGCTGTTGGGTGTAATCGCCCTGGAATGGCATAGGAACACCGGGAGATTTCAATTCGGGCGTCATCTTTGTCCCAAGCCCCTTGAATAGCTCGATACTTTCCTTGTGGCTCAGTACTGTGCCACAGGTCGCATAGAGATCGGTACGCCAATCGGCCGCGCCCTTCAGGTATTGTTCAACAGTCGTTGCGCTGGCATCAACCGCATCCATCTTGCCGCACAGTGATTTGAATTCCGCCAGCGTGATATCGCTGGTGCAGCACATGGCCGATGCCGGCTTGCCGGTAAAGGGATCGGCTGGAGTGAAGGGCTGTCTGCATTTGGCGGCAAGTTCAGGGCGGGTCAGAATATCGGTGGTGGTGTGCAGGTCGCACTGCGAATGTCGGCACACCAGTTCACGGTCGTTGGTAAAGGTGACATCACATTCGATAATGCCGGCGCCCATGCGTGCGGCCGCCTGGTAGGATTCCCTGGTGTGTTCAGGAAATTGTAAAGGCGCGCCACGGTGACCAATCGAGAAATCGGTTTTGTAGAATGGACCCCTGTTGCATTGCTGCAAGGCTGTTTTGAGCTCGCCTTCATCCATGTTATCGACCAAATAAAATGGCCTCGGCCCCAACTGTACACGATTGACGATGCCGTTTTTTGCGTGAATATACTGCTGATGCGCAGCGTACCCGGCGAGAGTTGAAAGTGCTACTGAAAAAGCCAGCATAGCCTTTGGGAATAGGCATTTCATGGAATTTTCTGCTTCAACAGCGTGATTACACAACACCCACATTGTACGTCGTAAGAGTGCAATGACCTAGCTAAACCAGATAGGTTTCAGGGTCAGTGCAGCAGGAATTTCGCTGTAACTTACCTACAACAGCTACAGCGGGATAGCACAGCGCAGTATTACTAGCCTCGGAAGAAGAACAGCCATAAACCTATCACGACAATACCGGGCACTCTGAGCAGCCACAGGATGAGGGATGGAATTACGCGTCATCCTTCAATTTATAGATTACCGCTTTGGGTGTTTTACCCAACATTTCAAAGTATTCAGGAAAACGGGAATCGGCAGTCGCTCTCATAATAAACGTTGGTCGACGGTTCAGGTTGACCAATAAATAGGAAGCGCCGAGCGCACGTAATTTCTCGGACATCTGGGCAGATTTACCGATGTACTGCTCAACATCCACATACCTTGCCTTCCCAAAATGGTCTCCCAATACGGGTGTACCGAGATAGTAGATTTCGTCCTCGAAACCTAACTGGTAAATGGTGCCAGCCAACGACTCATCCAATTCACTTAATAACTGGAAACCCGGGTAGGTTTCCTTGAGGAAATTTCTGCGTTCAACCGAATCGGGCAGCACCAACTTATTCACATCCTTATAAGTGGATTTTCCCCAGTCGTAAATAACAGCGAGGGCAACCACGACGGTGATCGTCATCTGTGCCTTCTTGCCCAGCTTTCCCCAATACATTGAGGAAATCTGATACCCGTTATAAAAGCCGATTAGCCTGAACAAAAAGTAACTCGATAGAAAAGCAAGCATTGGATACATGGGTATAAGGTAACGGTCGTAGCCTGAGACGATTACCCATACAAGTACACCCACAACGCTGGTCGCCATACATCCCTTCACAATCGGGGGCGATGACCTCCAGAATATGACGCTGCCAGCGCTTGGCAACAAGTACCAGGGCGGCCATCTACGCGCCCCGTGAAGATCCACGAACTGTCGCCGGATATCGTCAGCATTCCACAACCAGTAACCCAGCACTGATCCACCCAGTGGATGTAGCGGGTCTCCCGACACCAGGAAATTGCGAACATACCAGTAAGACCCTGTGATGATTGCAATCAATGCCGCCAGCACCAGTCTCCTCCAGTCACGCTCGATCAGTAAAAAGCCAAGGGCCAACGCGGGGAGGAAAAACATGGTCTGATACTTGGTGCCGAGGGCGAGGCCCACAAAAAAGGCGGATAGCAGTGCAAGATTCCTCTGCTTTTCCAAATAGCAAAATCCGAGCGTGGCAAACGCGCAAAAAATGTACAACATCAGGCCCAAATCGATATCGGCAGTTTCCATGGACTGCCTGATTGCATACACAAGAAAAATGGCCGCCAACGTTGCGAAGGCCAGCGGCAGATACATTCGCGCCATGGAAAATGTGAGTGCCACTGCCAGAAAGCCGGTGAGTGCATGCACCAGATGGGTGGTAATGTCATTCGCCAGGATCAGGGCGCCGGCGTAGAGCAATTCCATGTTAAAGGGAAACAGCGGGTAGCGAAGCCAATCGGTTACCACTAACTCACCGGACTCTGCCCATGCCTGTGCAGTCGGCAGATGGTATGCAATCTCATCCCACCCCAGCGGTAATTTAAGCGGCTTGACCAAGACATTACACAAAAATGCGGCAGCGACTGCCAATAGCAGGATGGAAGTGGTGAGACTGAGATTGCCTATCTTCAAGCTATCGCGGCCGGGTTTGTAGTTCCCAATAACCGAAATCAATCCGGGTAAAAATAGAGCGATGCCGATACCCAGTATGGCTAGCAGCGGGAGAGTGGTGAGTGCACCTATCGCAGCGGCACAGAAGGCAATGATTGTGATCAGCCCAAGCCCCGCCGCTGCCTGTAACACGCCACCGCTGAGTGTGGGGGTCGCTCCACCTGCTGTTATCAGCTTAGCGGTGACCAATCTCCCCCAACCCAGAATAGAGATCAGCAACAAGCCCAGAAGTGCGTACTGTTGAAAAAAAAACACGATCTTTGAGCTCACCCAAACCTCTGCTATGACGGTATTCACGGACTAAGCCTGCTGCTGCTGCTTGCTACGAACGTCTGCCGCCATAGCTTCGAGGAGTCGGAAAGTCGCCGTTGCGTCCTGGCGTTTCAAATCCAGGAGGCCCATTTCCGGCCCGCTCCCCACGGATATTTCTTCTACACCCTCGGTAATGCCACGCAAGATCACTCGGGCGCACTCAGTAACATCCATTCCTGTTTCAATGTCTGCATCCGGTTTGCCGGTGGGCGCTCCAGAGCCGGTGAGCGCATTGGCACCGATATTGGTGCGGACAAATCCGGGCACGATGGTAGTGACTTTAATGCCGTGGCAAGTCACCTCGGTGCGAAGGGCGTCAAAGAACCCCATCACCGCGTGCTTGGCCGCGCAGTATCCCGTGCGCAGCGGTACACCAACCTTGCCCGCCACGCTGGCAGTCACCAGAATTTGACCTGAACCCTGCCCAACCATCACAGGTAGTACCGTCTTGGTCAGCGCGATCTGAGCAATGACATTCAACTCGAACAGAGTCCGATACACTTGCAAATCCGTATCCAGGCAAAAGGAGCGCTGCGATGTACCCGCGTTATTAATCAACATATCGATGCGGCCAAAGGTTATCAGTACTTCCTGCATCGCAGCCGGCAAGGCCTCGTAGTTCAACACATCCAACGGAACCAGTAACAGACGCTCTCGACTCGCACCTGCCGCGACACATTCCTTGATTACCCGCTGCAGTTCACGTTGATTGCGGGCCGACAATACAACCCTGGCCCCCTGCTGCGCGAAGGCCTTTGCCAGGGCTTCACCGATACCTGACGAGGCACCGGTAATCCAGACTACCTGGTCCTGGAACGATTCTACGCTGGTGCCATTGGTAGTGGTCATAGTCTTCCTACTTTACTGGTGAATGAAATACTTCAAGGCACCCATAAGTGACAGAATCCCTCAGGCGCGATTATTAAAACTGGGCCAGAAATCTATTGTAGTGTAGTTCGCGGCTCAAATGTCACTCGGAAGTCATATGGAACCAGCACTTACACTGGCACTTGTTTCCTGCGGCATTTTCTTCTTCACCGGCCTGACCTGGCCGCTCTCAAACTCAACAAAGGAGTGTGGTTGTGCTGTGGTGGTTGCTGACTATTGTGACTACTGGAGTCACCCGCATCCGGTGGTAAGAAAACTTGAAAGCGCCGTGCCTGAATTCCGTAAGGGCATTTCGCTCCTGATCCGAAATGCATAGCTTCCGGCTCAGGACAGCGATAGTCCTCTCTCACGCTTTTTTAATCAATCCGACTATAGATAGAAGGACTATGGCTCCAACTGTTGCCGTGATGATCGACCCGATGAGCCCATTGGTCAAATTGAGATAAACCCATTACTGCTTTTCAGCAGCAGTGAGAAAAAGCTGTGCGGATGTTTGATGGGGAGTTGTACCTCCCTGCTGGAGATCCCCCGCTTGATCAGCCGGTGGCAGACTCAACGACTTGATCTAGCAGGAATGGTTACCAACACCCGTGCCGCTAACATCCAGACGGGAGCTGTATGACACGCGCCCGAAACGCCACCACGGTCGGTGTCGTTCGATCTATCGCGTCAGCATTCTCTGCGAAACCGACAACCCCGGTGGGCACTCCGTTATAGCTGATATTGGCATTTGAAAAATGGCCTACACGTGTACAACCCCCAACACATGCATAGGACATTATAGTGCGAAAAGAATTGTTGGGTGCCTGATAGCCATACGCGTCGGGATAAAGCGCTACAGATGTTGCGTTTGTCGCATCGTGGTGGGCGCCCTGGTTATGGCCAATTTCATGTGCGAAGGAGTAGTAGCCGGTGGCACAGCCATGGTGCACGACACTGAAAGCGCTGGACGCAAAGCTGGCTGACAATGTGGCCATACGATACGCCATACCGCAGGATCCTGAATCATTTTCGATCAGGCTCACCAGGTCCGCTCCGTACATGTCTCGCAACTCGTGCAGCTCATCCATGAATCCGTCGCTGCTTGAGCGCAGCCTGCTCAGATCTGTTCCCATGTTCCCGGATTCATAATAGTCTATCTGATAACTGGCAACCAGTTTCAACCGCGTAATCATGCCGCTATTGGTATAAGCCTGGTTGGCTTCCGCCACCGCCTGGAGGATCAGTGCCTCGGCACCCTCGGAGCCGTACAGGTCATTGATGGCCGGCGTATACGCCACCAGCACGTCGATGACAAAACCTTTCGTTTTCGTAGCCGCACTGGCAGCAGCCGGCGCAGCAGTTGCGCTCGAGCTCGTATCGGCAACGGCGATGGGGTCGAGTTCCGGAGCAGGATTCGAGGTGTTCACCTCACTCACCACATGGCCGCCATTGGCCCGTGGTTCGAGCTTGAACAATTTGCCCTGGTACCTGAACGATCCTGCGACCGCATCGCCACTGATACCGAGCACGACGGTATTGTCCGGGTTCCCGTCCGCGTGCCCGGTCCAGGACGAGCGGCCCCTGCCATCGTCCTGCTGCGTTTCACGAACAGCTTCAAAGGAAATGCCACCAGGCAGGTTGACGAAAAAGCGCCCCTTACGCAGTTTCTCGCGATCGACTCTCACACGGCGGGATTTGCCCGCAATGGCCTGTTTGGGCAGCACAAGTGCCCGATGGGTGGTTTCGTCGGAAAACAGTCCTGCCGGTTCCGGCGTCTTGGCGTAGGCGTTCAGGTTCGTCAGCGAGAGGATGCCGGCGAACGCGGCCACTAGGCTGACGCGCGCTGGTGATTTAAAGCTGTACATATTCATTGCCCCCGGGATCAGGTCCCTACTTACATTTGTGATAGTCGTCCGTATTATTCGGCTGCGTCAGTCCGTGGACGTAGTGGAGATGTTACAGGAGGGTTTTGTGACCGATTACTAAAATCTGGAGAAAACTAAAAAAAATTAGAAAGTTTCGCGTTATATCGTGAAAAAGTTTGGGGTTATATCTCGCCTGATTCTGGTGTTGTCACAGCAGGTGCCAGAGCGTTGTTCAAGCCGGATACGTCAATACACAATGCTAAATGTGTTCCAGCAATTTGCGCCAGGCCTCTATGTCGGTGTCTCTTGACTTGAGAAGTTCAAAGCCGGCTAACCAGCCGCCTTTGCCATCGTCGTTGGGTCGACACCATTTTACCTCTGCGGCCATGTAAAACGGGTCTTCAACCGCAGGCAATTCCGCGCAGACAGACAGGATCGCACCGACTGGCACTTCGCTCTCAATGTTGACGCGGAATCCACCGTAAGAAACATCCATGACCTTGCACTGTAGCAGCAAGCCTTCGGAAGTATTGGTAGCTGCTACCGCCTCGACGAAAAACCGGGTGTGCATTTTGATGCGGGTGTGATTTCGGTCATTATCCGCCATACCTTTTCCAGCCCCTGCGCGTTGTTTTGCGTGATCTTACGATGCTTTCCCTACTTTTCAAAACCATCAATTCGCAACCCCAAGTCAATCAATCCAAAATATCTCTTTGAATCTCATAGATTTTCTTGAAAACAGACGCCCGCTTCCCAGGGTGCTTTAAGTGAAAACGGAAGGCCGGAGCGGAAAGGTTTAATCACACCGTGTCGCGAATTTTCTGCTGGACGTAAAAGCCCGGCCGGAGTAGCTTCCTCGTGGTTTATGCAAATAACTGAGGAACTTACCATGGCACAATATTCTGGCGGCTGCACACACCACCACACGCACTCCGACAAAGACCCCATCGACAATCACACTTGCCATTGTTCAGTGTGCAAGCGGGTTACCGGACAGCCCACCACACACGTGGTGTTCTTCAATCATGACGACCTCGCCGTTGAAAAGGCTGGCTCCCTGAAGCGTGTTCCATTCAACGACCAGAATCCTGACGGACCCCTGGAGCTGTGCCTTTGTGAAAGCTGCGGCACACCGGTGATGGTGGACGACAAGCAGGGACGTATCCGCGTCGTGGTACCGAACTTGATGGGGTATGACTCCGCCAGCCTGCCCGCTACTTACCATGCCTTCTACGACCCTGCCACTGGAGTCGCAAAACCCAGTGACGGACGTCCTGTGTATGACGGCCTGCGTCCTGACTTTGTATGGCCCCGCGCAGCAATATCGTAAGAAGAAAAATGTGACATAAAGTTATTGTATATGGCAGCAGGGATTGCAGCGGTTTGAATCATTGCGCCAGTCACGCAAATCTACACCTTGTTGGGAGGTCACTATGTCACTACGTATAAACGATACTGCACCTAATTTCGTCGCCCAGACCACGGAGGGAAAACTCGATTTTCACCAGTGGATCGGTGATGGCTATGCCATCCTGTTTTCGCATCCCAAGGATTTTACCCCGGTCTGTACCACCGAGCTCGGATATATGGCCGGGCTGGCAGGTGAGTTCGCCAAGCGCAACACCAAAATCATTGGACTTAGCGTTGACCCGGTCGAGAACCACCGTAAGTGGGCACTGGATATCGAAGAAACCCAGGGTCACGCGGTCAACTACCCAATGATTGGCGATACTGACCTTGCGATTGCCAAGCTGTACAACATGTTGCCCGCCGACGAATCCGGCACAGCCGAAGGCAGGACGGCTGCAACTAATGCCACGGTAAGAACTGTTTTTATTGTTGGCCCCGATAAAAAAATCAAGCTCATGCTGACCTATCCGATGAGCACCGGTCGCAACTTCGATGAAGTATTGCGCGTACTGGATTCCATCCAGCTTACCGCAAAACACCAGGTGGCTACCCCGGTCAACTGGAAAAGCGGAGATGACTGCATCATCGTCCCGTCCGTGTCAGACGATGACGCCAAGTCAAAATTTCCCGGTGGCTGGAAATCCGTCAAGCCATATCTGCGAATTGTGCCACAGCCGAAGTGAGTGACTGAGTGCGGGTGCCGTGCTACTTCATCCGCTCGTCACTATCATAACTGCCGAATATAACCGTGCGAATATCCTGCGATATGCTATAGAAAGTGTCAGGAAGCAAACGTATCCGAATTGGCATTACCTCATAGTAGGTGATTGCTGCACGGATAGGACATCGGAACTTATCGCTACGCTGGATGACCCCCGAATCGAATTCTTCAATCTCGAGAGCAACTCCGGTGGACAATCAGCACCGCACAATTTTGCCCTGTCGAAGGTTCGCGGAGACTATATCTTTTACCTCAATCAGGACGACTTCTATTTCCCTGATCATGTTGCCAGTTGTGTAGTATTTCTCCAGCAGTCCCAGGCCGCCATGATCTGGTGCCCGGTTGCATTGCCATTGCCGGAAAATCGTCACAACTGGGAAATGCAGCCCATCATACTGGATGGCGTTTCAAAGAATGCCTGCTTTGACGCGGACACGTTCATTATCGCGTCAAGCTGGGCAATGCGCGCTGATACTGCTGCCCGGATAGGGCCGTGGAAATCTGCAGAGGAGACGCTGATATCGCCATCTCAGGAGTTGTTGTTCAGGGCTGCGCAGTCAGGTATCGATATCCGGTTTCGCCCTCATGTTTCAGTTTTATGCATACACGCGGGCGGCAGACCATTGGCCTACCTGGATGAGGATGAAGCAGAACATAAAATGTATTTTGACCTGATATACGAACGGGAAAATGGTGTCCAAAACCTTATGCAGCGCATAGCACTGACCCAGGCCCAGCGTGAGGTCGTATCAGAAAAATCCGCGATGGGGCTCTTAAAATACTACTGTGGCACGATAGTGCGTCGATTGCTTTCAGCGTCTGGCTACCATCCGGCTTCTTTGACCAATTATTTCAAGTACAGAAAGGACGGCGGTCTTGTCAGTTGGCACCGCAAGCAGGTGCTTGAGGTACCTTGCCTGCGGCTTGGCGAAAAACTGCTGGCGGGAAAATTGGCGAATAATCGCTTTTTTGGGATCGGGTGGTCAGGTGCCGAAAAGACTTTCAGGTGGACCGTGGGCAAGGAGGCTAAAATTGTCTTTTGCCATAACACTGTCGAGAGTCCAACCAGACTTATCATACGTGGCAGACCGATTACCAATCAGTCGGTGCAGTTTCAAATACAGGGCCAGGGTACGTTTAGACATACCTATACCGATGGCGAGGAGTCCGTAGAGATTCCTCTGGCTGTGAATAACGAAAAGCTGATCATTACCCTGATTGTAAACAACACAGTTGTACCAGTTAGTCTGAATCCCTCATCCGCGGATAATCGAGAGCTGGGGTTCAAACTGGTGGAACTGGAGATACGCTAACGAAATTAACACCTGCATCTAATTGCGATCGCGAGACCGATAAGCCGGTAATGATTGGACCATTCGCCCGGAGCCGCGACTCCTGCGGAGCGATCAATGTCGGAACGAAGAAGGGAATGATCGGAATTTCATGGTATTCCATACAGAAGCACTCATTTCTCCAGTACTCTTCAGCTAATCAATGACTGTTGGAAGTATCTTAGTGACCCTGGATTATACGGACAGGCGCCGGCATCAACGTATCGAAGTGGTCAAGGCGATTTTTATCGAAATCGTCAACCGCAGGAGCCGACGTGAATCAGAAAACGCAGTTATCCGCTGCGAAACTATCGATGTCTCATTGAGTGGATTGAAGATTTACGTCACACAGCTCATAGCACAAGGCAGTCAATTGAACATCGCTGTACCGATGGAAGACTGGAAGGAAAATCTGGAACTGGTTGGGGAAGCCGTGTGGGTGAAACCCGTGGAGCGGGGTGAGGGCTACTGGGTAGGTCTTGAGCTGCGCGACTCCAACCGGGAGAACATGGCGAAGTGGTTCAAAGTGGTGCACTCCTTGTCGAGCACCCCACCCGGTTTGGCACGTTCATCCTAAAACCCATCGACCTACTGCTATTTCACGTTGCAGGATTTCACACCTCATGCTTTCACTCTACTCAAGGCGGGCAGGGACATGCCTTCCTGGGGTCGAGCGCAACGCATCAAGTGCAAAATGACGATTTTCCCCTGTCCAGTTCCCACACAAGCCGGTCCACCCGCTCCTGTGCAGTCCTAAGGTCCTCCTCAGCCTTCTGCAGCTGCTCGATCATGGCCTCGACGGTTGTTTGGTCGGACTCTTCGGTTTCATACATCGTTGGATTACCGCGCAGGTAATCATTGACTCTTGCATGTAATGAATTTTGGTTCTCTTGCTGAAGCGCCATCGTTTCCCCCACTGTCAGACTTTGCCCCGATCTTGCGGAATCCATTCTTAATGCTTCAAGCGTAGACCATGGTCGTCAAATTGCAAACCAGGTGCAGGCTCAATGCTCCGATATTCTATGCCCCAGTTGGGGTAGTTATTTTCCAATTCTGGAGTGGAGGGCGGCTAGACCATTATGGGAGGCCAGCGTGACGCCCCTGGAAATAGCTTGCGTGTGGACTTCAGGAGGGTCTCCTGCGACAGGATGGTAACTGTAGTGTAGCTCAGTACGCTGACGTCTCGATCCGCAACCCAATAAAACAGGCGCATTTCAACTTGCTGTGTGACTCTACCACTGTCGCGCACGATGACTACACCTTGCGGCGCTTTGCGGTCTGTCGGTAGATTGCCTCGACGTACCTTTTCCCGCGATTTACGCTCACGATCCACCCCCTTCTTGCCCTATACTTCGTCGTCGAATATTGGGGATATCTATCACAAGTTCACAAGGAATGGTCGCAATAACACTTGGAACAGGTAAGGGTGCAATGAATCAAAACTCCCACCAGCTCATCGACGAGGCAACGCCCGAGGAGCTTCACGCTTGTATCCAGCTTCTGGCTATGAGCGTCGTGCAGCACCGGACGAAATGCGGCTTTGTGACGTTAAGGACATCCACTGAGCAGCTTAATGCGACTGAAGATGAAGTTGAAGCCAGCGGCTTGTTTGTGCAAAGCAAGCAGGTTTTGGAAGAAGCGCTTGAAATGGTGAGGGCCCTCGCTGCGAAACCCGAATCGACCTCTGTTACATCAGCAGAGCCCAGCAGTACCCCCGCTGAAAACCGGACGCAGATTCGGATCCGGGTCTCGGTACCGATCAAGGTATTGTGGCCACAGGACTCAAAACCCGTTAGCGCAAAACTGGAGGATATCTCCTGGGGAGGTGCGTCTATACGTGTTGATGAGGTCCAGCTTGACTCGGGTGATACTTTGCAGATTATTCTGCCCAGACACCAGGGCGGTTCAATATCCATTGAGGCAAAAATACTCAGAGCGTGGCAACGGCCTGAGGGCGATGGTCACAGCATAGCAACCCGCTTTTCCAGGCTCAGTACGCGAGATGAAGCGAAACTGGAGGAGATACTTGAACATTTGGCACAATCAGCGGACGACGACGGCCAGCGCAATTATGCGAGATTGACGCAGCGCCTTGACCTTCAATTCGACGGTGAGCATGAAATGCTGTCGACTCTGGATGATATATCGAACGGCGGATTGGGAATCACCGTACCCGATCCGGTACAGATTGGACAATCGCTACAGATTGTCATTAGTACGCTGAATGAAAGTTGCTACCTGAAGTTACGGGCTCGCGTTGTGCGGCAGGAGCCACTGAAGATACGAACAATGGTGGTATACCGGGTGGGTCTGAAATTTGAACATCCTTCCGAAGAATTGAAAAAGCGCACCAGCGAGCTCATCTCCAAGATGTCGGCGATAAAGAGTCGATGAAGCCTGTACACATAACAGTGCGCGCTGTCACCTGTGCGACACTGCTGTTGCTGGTGGCCTGCTCTGACGGTAATGACGAAGGCAGTATCTATTTTGTAGGACCACAGGAGCACGCGGTAGGGATGACATCAATGACGTTCGTGGATACGTCACGGCCCACGAGCGCCCACGGTTCGGTCCCCGAAGCGCCCACCCGAATATTGGAGACAACGATCGTCTACCCGGTCCACGGAACTCCCGGAGGCGCTTCCACATCAGGTTTGCCCGTCGATGGGTCGGCCGCTCCGTACCCGCTGGTGGTGCTGTCACACGGGCTTGGCGGCTCACCCGGGTACATGATCCCACTGGCCGAAGCGTGGGCGGCGAGGGGATACGTGGTTGCGCTGCCGAGATTCCCACTCACCAGTAATACCACTCCCGGCGGACCCGTCGCCCAGGACGTGCAGAACCAGCCTGCGGACGTGAGTTTCATCATCGACGAGGTGTTGGCCGAATCCCACAGTGCGGGGTCGCTCATGAGCAGTTCCGTCGATGGCGACAGGGTCGCCGTCAGCGGCCATTCGAACGGCGGAATTACCACTTACGGGCTCACTGCCCATTCCTGCTGTCGCGATCGACGTATCGACGCTGCCATCGTTCTCTCTGGCGTGCCCTCGCCTTTCGCGGGAGGCGAGTACGAGTTATCAGATACCCCGCCGATGTTCGTCCTGCATGGTGTCCACGATATTCAGTTGATCTACAACCAGGCGGTGCGCACGTACAATGAGCTGCAGCCACCCAAGGGACTGCTCACGCTCGAAGAGTCCGACCACGGCTCTTATCTACTCCCCAATGACCCGGCTTTTGAATGGGTCGCATTGTCCACGGCGGACTTTCTCGACGGAGAACTTCGCGGCGATGCAGCAGCACTAAAACGGCTGGCGGAGGACCAGTCTCCCGGCATCGCCACGATGCATTGGGCGCCCGACGAGGCGTCGAACGTACCGGTTGAAACCCTCCCGGAGCCCGAAACCAACCGGCAGGCATTTATCAGCGCCGATACCGACCTGACGGACGGACAGATCATCGCTGTGTCGTGGAGCGGCTTTCTCCTCGGACAAGTAGTCAACATTATGCAATGCAGTGGCGATGGCAGGAACGGTGCCGCAGCCTGCAATATTTCTGGGGGCAGGATTCTTTATCCGGATCCGAACGGCATGGGCAGCCTTGAGTTGGTTATCCGCATCGGCCCGATCGGTAACGGCGTGTGTGACAGCACCTACCCCTGCACGGTTATCGTCAACGACGCGAGTCTGATCGACGAGGCGGCGACAATTCGAATTCCCATTACTCTCGCCGACTGACACCGAGCCAGTTACGGAACCCCGCGATAGCGCTACAGGGACTCGCTCGCTACATCCCGTGTTTGACCAGTGACATGGGGCACACCGAATTCATCGTAGAGTCTCGTCGTTCCAGGGCGGCCAGTGGGCTCCTCGGTGGTTTGACCCGCGGGCTGAAAGTTCTCGGGAGGTCACTGCCCCTGATTAGCCGGATTGAACCGGAAATGATCAGGAATTGGTAAGCGTTGGACAAGCCTTAATGCGGTGCGGGTCCAAAAGCAGAAAATGTACGATGCTTGTTTCGCACCGCAGTCCGTTTCAATTTCCTGCGGCGAACTTCTTCGACCAGCACATTAGCAGAAGTGAATAGTTCATCCAGTGCCTTCGCGGAGTCAGTGTTGCACCCGATGCACTTCCTGCCTTCCTGTATCAATGTCATGCCCAACAATAATTCGCGCTGATCGAACCGGATTGTAGCGCCGCAGGCACTGTGTTCCAGTATGCTCATCATAGCAACAGCCTCCTGACAAACGCGAAACTTGCTTTGTCATATCTGCCTGTAAAGTATGGCTTAAAATGGGGTTCTGACAAGTTTAATTAGGAGTTCCCTGACATGGGCACCAACCCGTTCATTCGCCACATCCGGGCCAGGCCACGACTGTTTCTTTGTGGCTTGATAGGTCTGGCGGTCTACCCATTGTTGCCCCAGAGTCTGGATTTGCTTCCCGTCACGGGTGCGCTTTTAAGTTGGAATGTCGGGATTTTCTTATACCTTTTGCTGTGCGTCCTTATGATCAGCCGCTCAACACATGAACAAATATATTACCAGGCACGTTTGCAGGATGACTCACCAACGGGAAATCCGCCGGCCTGGAATTTCCCGGAGATGACGCCCCTGACTACGGTGACTTTTTGTACTTTGCCTATGTGATCTGTCCTTCCGCACTAACCACCGATGTTAATATGACCTCGAAAGCAATGCGACGTGTAGGTTTGCTACACTGCGTACTGGCGTTTTTCTTCAACACCACAGTATTGGCACTGGCTATCAATATTGCGGCCAGCTTGTTTTGACGATGGAAAATCGATGTCGGAGTCACCCACAGCGGTAACTGAACGCGATCAGGGCATTTTTGCGCCGCTGTCTCACGCGACGTTTCGCAGCATGTGGATCAGCAGTACAGTGTCTAACACTGGCAGCCTGATTCAGAGCGTGGGGGCGGCATGGGTCATGGCGGAGATATCAACCGCGGACCATGTATCGCTGGTGCAAACCGCCAGTTTTCTTCCGATGGCGTTACTTGCCCTCCCGGCGGGAGCGATTGCGGATATCTATGACCGACGCAAGGTGCAGATCATATTTCTGGTGCTCGCCCTCGTGTCGGTGGTACTCACGGCAACGGTCTCCTTGCTGGGATTGATAACGCCCTGGTTATTGCTGGCCCTGTGCTTCCTGGTCGGCAGCGGCGGGGCACTGTCTGCCCCCGCAAGAGGGGCTTCCGTGGGCGAGCAGGTGCCACGGGAGCTGTTGCCCCAGGCAGTGGGACTTAACAACATCAGTTACAACCTGGCACGCAGTTTGGGCCCCGCGATTGGTGGCGTCATCGTGGCGGCATTTGGCGCCACCGTGGCTTTCGCCATCAATGCAGTGAGCTACCTTCCCATGCTGGATTCGTTGCGGCGCTGGCAGCGTGTGGCTGAGGTGTCGCGCCTGCCACCAGAGGGACTCGCCCGTTCGATCAGCTCAGGCGTCCGCTACATCATTAATATGCAGCCCGTGCGCCGGGCGCTGCTGCGAATTTTCATTATCTGCTTTCTCGGGGCAGGACTGCAATCGCTGATGCCACTCATCGCCCGCGATTTGCTGGGTGGCAATGCCAAAACTTTCGGCCTGCTACTGGGATGTTTCGGTGTAGGGGCGGTTTCTGGCATTTTCGTCCTGCAACCGGTTCGCAAGGCGATCGGCAATGAGAAGACCTTATGCCTGTGCTGCCTGGTGCTCGCTGCGAGCCTTGCGATACTCGCAATCAGCAGGAACCTTTATCTGGACCTGGTTGTACTCCTGGCCGCCGGCATGGCGTGGATGATTACGATGACCACGGTCAGTATCACGGTGCAATTATTCGTGCCACGCTGGGTAATGGGTCGCGCCATAGCGACCACGACCGCGTCAACATCATTGGGTATCGCCCTAGGCGCATGGGTCTGGGGTTTGGTGGCACGAGATTTCGGTCTGCCCATGGCCTTTCAGGTGGCCGCGTTGGCGTTAACCGCATCACTGCTACTGGCCTTTGTGCTGCCCGTTGCCGATCGCACTTCGTCCACTGAATTGGACGACCGGGAACTGGATGATCCCGATGTCAAACTAGGCATCAGTGGCCGCAGCGGGCCCGTTAGCATCGAACTTCAGTATCGAATTCATACGGACAGGGCGCGCGATTTTTACAACCTCATGCTCGAAGTACGACGTGTCCGTGCCCGCAATGGGAGCTATGACTGGTCGTTGTCCCGCAATATCGCGGACCCGGAGACTTGGTCCGAACGGTTCAGCTGTCCCACCTGGGACGACTATCTCCGACAGCGAAGCCGCCGCACACTGGAAGACAGCGCCTTGCACCAACGCGCGCGGGAAATGCATATCGGTATCGAGCCGATAAAGATATCGCGCTGGCTGGGTCGACCCTCAGGCTCCGTGCGCTGGAGCGAAGCGGCACCTGATCGGGGTGATGAGGCATTGCGCATCGAGGGTTGAAAAGCGACCACGTCGGTAAGATTCAGGCTTTTTGGTACCCTAAATATCTATCGCCACCGCGATGGATTTGAACGCGGGGGTTTTGCTCCTGGGGTCGTAATCCCTGCTTGTCAGCACGTTCGCCTCGGGGTAGTAGGCCATGATATTGCCCGCAGGCAGGCTGAATTCATAAACCTCCAGATCTCGCATAGCACCTGTGCTGGAGCGCAGTGTAATTTTCTGGCCCGGCTTGAGCCCCAGCCGCTTGATGTCTTCAGGGCCAATAAATACTACCCAGCGGTGAGTCGTGCCCCTGTAGGTATCGCCTTCCTCGTAGATAATGGAGTTGAATTGCCCTTCACTGCGAACGCTCATTAATTGAAAGGGATACTGCGCATCGGTGCGCTTACGATTTCGCCATTGATGGCTGACAAACTTTGCCTTTCCCGTAGCCGTCTTAAACTCGGGTCGATGCAATAGCCGTTGCCGGACGTGAAATTCTTTTTTCGCAATGCCGATGTCAGCCAAGGCCTCCATTCCCGGAATAATCCTGGCAATCGCGTGTCGAATCGTGTCGTGTGTTTTGAACACTTCGAATTCCAGCGTGCTCGCGGGAATGAGTTTACTTGCAAGCTCACAGAGAATCTCCACTTCGGGTTTCACATTGTCCAGGCGATTGATGCCCCCATCACTCAATCGAACATAATTGAACATCGATTCTTGTGTGGTTGATTGCCACTCCTCATCGCGCGCTGTCACTGGGAAAATAAATGCTTCACTGTTATCCAACCCATGGATATGTCCTCGATTCAGCGTGGTAGTCAGAAAGATTTTGCAAGCGATGCGGTCCATGGCCTGCTCTGCCCACTGTGAATCAGGGGTTGCCTCGTACAAGTTGCCGCCCATAATCAGAGCGGTGTCAATATGACCCTCATGGGCCCTAGTGAGGCATGCCAGCGTGTCCAGCCCCGGCGACTTGGGCAATTCAATGCCGAGCTGTTGTTCCATTGCATCAAAGACTTGCCTGGAGAGCACGGGCTTGACGCCGATTGTCCCGATGCCCTGCACGTTACTGTGCCCACGCAATGGCAGTAGGCCCGCGTGCGGCTTTCCAACCATGCCCCGCAGCAAACTTAAATTGGCGATGGCCTCGACGTTATCGACGCCATGCAAGTGATGCGTGATGCCCATCCCCCAGGCGAACACCACTTTTTTTGCCCTGGCATAGCGGCTTGCTACTTCCTCTATTGCTTCGCGTGAAAGCCCCGAGCATTCGCACAATTCGTCCCAGTTGCTGTTTTCAAGCTGCTGTTTGTATTGTGCAAAGCCCTGGGTAAATTCTTCAACAAATTCTCGATCAATGCGCTCTGCCTCCAGCAATGCTTTACCTATGGCGGTAAAGACGGCGAGATCGGAACCAATATTAGGCTGCAGGTAGTCAGATGCAATAGCCGTGCCTCCGCTGATCATTGATCGGGCACTTTTCGGGACTGCAAAGCGAATCAACCCAGGCTCTTTGGCCGGGTTAATCACAATGACATCGCCACCACGCTCACGGCAGCCCTGTAACTTGTGAATAAAACGCGGGTGATTTGAAGCGGGATTGGCACCAATAACAAAAATCAGGTCACAATGATTCAAATCCTCCAGTTCGATGGTTGCGGTGCCCGTGCCAATGGTGTTGTGTAGCCCGACATTGGTCGCCTGATGACAGTAATAGGAACAGTTGTTGACATTATTCGTGCCGTACAAACGTGCAAGCAAGTGCAACACAAAGCCTGCTTCGTTTGATGAACGGCCTGATGTATAGAAAAAGCTGCTATTTGGCTCGGTAACGGAAAACCGTTTGGCTGCTTGTTCCAGTGCCCAATGCCAATCCACGGGTCTGAAGTAGTGGCTGTCTCTGGCTTTAAACAAGGGCGTGTTCAAGCGCCCCAGTTGTTCCATTTCCCTGGCGCTGAGCTGTTTAAATTCGGCAAGGCTGTGCTTGAAGATGACATCGGGAATCGGCGGTTGAATGTCTGTGGACTGGGCCTGGATGCTTTTGTTGCACACCGAGGGGAACTCGCCGCTTTCGTTGGTCATGCCGCCCAACTGACCGCCCATGCCCAAGCCACACGCCTTGCATGCATTATTGCTGGTTAAGGCCTTGGCACTGCTTAACACGCCAATTCTTCTGACGGTGTTAAGCGTGTAGAGGACCTTTTTAACCCCTCCTCCAACAATATTTTTCGATTTTTTTATCTGCGGCATAACTTGCTCCTCTAATAGGAGGTATCCTTATACAAAGAATAGACGTGAACCGGGGTCGTGGGCAGCAAATTTGCATTCCTCGACTTACAATCAGGCAATGTTAATATACCAACCTGACAAACACGCCGACAGGCGATAAGTGGCCTAATGGATTTTGCCTTGCTTTTGTTCCTGATTTTGCTTAATGGCGTTTTTGCCATGTGTGAAATCGCAGTGGTCTCGTCGCGTAAAGTACGGCTACAGCGCCTGGCTGATGATGGCAGCCCGGGCGCGCATACTGCGCTGGCGCTGCACACTCACCCCTCCAATTTTCTTTCCACTATCCAGGTCGGTATCACGTCCGTTGGCATCCTGAGTGGCGCTATTGGGGAATCAGCTTTGGCCGATCCGCTCACGGGTTGGCTCAGTCAATTTGCGCTGATACAACCCTATGCCCGACCTGTCGCATTGACCTGCGTTGTTATTGGCCTGACCTATTTCTCGGTTGTGGTGGGAGAGTTGGTACCCAAGCGATTGGGATTGCTGGCCCCGGAGGGTATCGCCTCGCTCGTCGCCAAACCGATGAACATCCTTTCGGCGATTGCGCAGCCGCTGGTCTGGTTGCTTTCCTCATCGTCCGACCTGATATTGCGTCTGCTAGGCGCGCGCCGGAAGGAGGAGCACCCAATCACCGACGATGAGATCAATGTGCTGATGGGTCAGGGCGCGGAATCCGGAATTTTCCATAAAAACGAACAGGAAATCGTATCCAACGTATTACGTCTGGATGAACAGCGCATCGGCGTGATAATGACGCATCGTAGCGACTTATTTTTGATCGACCTGACCAGACCAGAGCACGAAATCCGCAAGCTACTCATTGAGTGCCCTTTCGAACAGGTCATTATATGCAGGCTCGGCCTGGATAATATCGTTGGCATGTTACGTCGAGTCGATCTGCTTGCCGCCGCGCTGGATGGTGAGCCGATTGATATTGAGCGTCAGATGATCGCCCCGCTCTACGTGCCCGAGAGCTTGACCACTTTTCAACTCATGGAAAACTTTCGTCGAGCCCGTACCGAGATTGCGCTTATCGTAGACGAGTACGGACACCTGGAAGGTCTGGTGACTCTCACCGATGTACTGGCCTCCATTGTGGGAGATGAGCTATTGACCGATTCTCCGGAGGACAGGGATTTTGTGCAACGGGAAGACGGCTCGTGGCTTGTCGATGGCGGTGCCTCGATCGAACGGCTCAAATATGTTCTGGACATTGATGGTGAACCCTCTGACGAGGAAGACGGCGGGGCCAATACCGTTGCCGGTTTCATCATGCATAAACTCGGGCGCATCCCCGTTGAGGCCGACCATTTTGATTGGGATGGTTACCGGATCGAAGTCGTGGACATGGATAAGAATCGCATCGACAAAGTCCTGGTCGCCCGCATTGTCGAGCCTGTAGAGATCCCCACTTAAAAATAAAAAAGCCACAGATTCAGCGGACACGTTTTTCAAGGGGATACACTAACTTGCCGCTAGTGGGTAGTTTTTACACAACATCCTTTTCAATAACAGACGCTGGCTGCGCCGCATTTACTATTGCAGCAGCCGTTCGCAGTGCCAGTGATTGTATCGTCAAGGTCGGGTTGTATCCCGAACTCGTCGGGAAGGGTGCGCCATCCACACTGTAGAGATTGTCCAGATCATGGAATTTACAGTAGGCATCCGTGACGGAAGTAGCCGGGTTGGTGCCCATTCTCAGCGTTCCCATAATATGCGATGAATTGGGTGTCGCATCACCCTCATAAATAGGAGCGACAAAGGCGAACTGGGCGCCGGCAGCACCGTGGAGCGTCACCATCTTTGGTCCATAAAAACTGCGGGCCGTCAGTTCGAAGGTATGCGGTTGGTACGTGATGCGTGGCACCGGAATGCCATTGACATCTTTGAGGCCGGGATCGAGGTCAACACGGTTTTTCCATTGTGGCGCATCTTCGCCTTGCATTATCAGCACTGCGGCGCGGCCGCCAAAAGGCGTTCCGCGCAGGAATTCTTTCAGGCGAGTGCCCCGAATTGTCAACGATGCATACGTCATCATATCGCTGATGCGCTCACTATTTACACCAAACTCCACAATGCCACCCAGCGGATGATCGGGATCATTGGGTACTCCTCTCCAATCGCTGATTCCGGTACTGACAGATTTCCCTCGCTCGCCATGAAAGCGTTGTGGGTAGACACCGAGCGATATCGTTTGATGGTGAAACATGACATTGCGGCCCACCGCGCCAGAGGAATTGCCCAGGCCCGGGCCGGACGGATCCGAAAGCAGGCACAGCCGCGCACTCTCAATGGGGCTGGCAGCCAGCATGAAAATGTCTCCGCCAACAGACGCTGGATTGCCCGCAGGATCGATGTAGTTCACCGCTGTGATTTGTCTCCGATTCCCGCCGATCACAAGCATGGTCGCAATCGCGTTAAAGCGTACCTGCACATTTCCAGTAAGCAGCGCATCGCGCAGCAACGTTACCGGCGGGGAACCCTTCGCGTGTATTGGGCAGCCGTAGCCGGAACAGAATCCGCAGTCATTACACACCGGTCGGCCACGATAAGGACGCGACAATTGCGCAGCGGGATAAGGAAAGGGAGTCAATCCGAGTTGCCGGGCGCCTTCACTCAGCACACTGGCGCCATACATGGCAGGTCCAGGGGGTAGCGGATAGGGGCCGGATCGTGGCGCGGCAAAGGGATCAGCACCGGCCTCTCCACACACGCCGATCAACCGTTCCATCGCCGCGTAATAGGGTTCGAGTTCATGATAATCGAGTGGCCAATCTGCAAAATTGGCGTCAGCGTACTGCTTACCGATCAGGCTGCCCAAATGAAAATCGAAGGATTGGAAGCGTGGAGTTTTCATGTCTGCGTGTACCCAGCCACCGCCCACCGTTTTGGGTAGGGCGTTGACATCGCCTATAAAGCTTCTCTCGCCATCGAGGTCGGTCGCGCGGAAGGAGCGGGGTTCGATGCTACTCTGTTGCTTTATCATTCCTCGAGCGCTCAACTTGAGCTCGTCACTGGAAAATAGCGGAGCGGGTAGACCAGCGGGATCGTCGAGACCAGGAAAATAATTGTTACCCGCCTCCAGAACACAGACTTTTAAGCCATTTGTGGCAAGTACTCTTGTGGCTGCACTCCCGCCAGCGCCGCTGCCAATGACAACGGCGTCAAAGTCACTCAGCTGCGTATTGCCAAGCACATTTTCAACCGTGGAGGCATGTTCCAACATAATTATTTTTTCTCGTTAGAAGAAGCGTGTACCACCCTGACCCAGCGCGATGGCGTTGACCAATTGCAGTACCGCCTCGCTCATCGGATCTTCAAAGGCGTCCTCATCGATGGTCTGGTTGGGTGCATCTGGCCTGTCGTACAAGGTCTGGGTAACACTGTCGAATAGCGTGTGTCCGAGCGGCTGGCTGTCACCGTCGTAATGATAATCGTGCCACGTAATGAGGTCGCTATTACCACCGTATTCCGGCGCACCAAACATACCTTCTGCCAGGTGGGAAATAAAAAGGGAACGGAATCGCTCGTCGGTTTGATCAAAGGCCTGCAGTTGCTGGGCTTCGCTCAATGCAGAAAATTGCCCCACGCCCGCACTACTGGCAGCTGCGTCGAGCTGTAGGATGGCTTGCCCATACAAGGCGTGTATACCCGGCCAGTTTTCAACAAGGGGGAGGTTAACCGAGCCATTGGCGATCGCTTCCGACCCAAAGAATTCCCGACGAAACGCCAGCTCCTGCATGCGTGACATCGGCAACACCTGCAGAAAGTTGTTTTCGGGAAAGTGGCTACTGGCAGCGCCTGTGACTGCGTCAGGATAGGGCTCCCTGCCACTGAAGGGGCCGCCACGGAATATATCCGGGGGATCCGAACTGAATGCGGACAGGTAGCGGTCGATGTATTCTGCGGCGCCAGACTCGATCGCTCCCACCGTCGCATCCTCCGGGATGAGTGTTCGCGCTATGGCTTCAATGGTGGCGCGCTGCAATGGCGTAAAGAAATGCACGGACGCAACGGAATGCTTACCTGCCCCGGCATCGGACCCATCACTGCAACCTTGCATGAACGGTAGTGTAAACACGGCACCGCTGGCGCCCATCCACTTCAATACGGTGCGTCGCCTGAGCATCAGTTCTCTGTGGGCTTGCCTCATTGCGGAAATATCTTTATGCACAGGCGTTTCCACGTAATTTTACATTATAAAGTACGAAGGGTATTGCATAAACAAAAAAGGCGGCCATGGGCCGCCTTGGGGTTGTTGATGTCTATCAGGCTGTGCGACGTCGCCGTCGAATACCGCCCATTGTAACGAGAGCCAGACCCAGCAGGCTTAGAATGCCCGGCTCCGGTACGTCGCCAGGATCGGGTTCGATTACCACTTCATCAGTAGTGATCAGGGAGCCAAAGTTGAATGAGGTGGTCGCTGACTCAGGCGTCACAAAGCCGAGGCACGGGCCATTGCTGCCGGTCGCAGCCAAACACGCGGCATTTGGCAGCGATTGGAGCCCCATGGAGGCTTCCACAAAGCTCAGGAAGTATTCCTGCGCATCATCGCCGCCCGCCCCATCGGTATCGTAAAAGAACGATTGATTTATTGCATTACTGCCCATCACGAAAATATCACCGCAGCCGTTAACGTTTACCCCAGACCCATTAGCCCCACCATTGGGGCAGGGATCAAGGTTATTTGTCGTTTCCTGAAAATCGATCAGGAAAGACAGGTTAATGGGGCCATAGCTCGAGCCCGGCGGGAGTATCGGCGTCAAGGTCACTAAATTCTGCAGGGTCACCTTATCGAGCGTAGGAGGCTGAATCGGATTATTAATATGGGTGATGCCAATGTTTGGCACCGGTGGCGGACTGGCGGGGAGAATCCCGGTATTCACAACCGTACTAACCGGCGAATTGGTAATATCCAGGCCGCTTTGGCCGTCGTTACCCCAGCGCAACGTCTTGTCGCTGTTGGTAATGGCGACTCCGCCTGGCGTATTGCCATTACTGTCGACGATGCTGCCGGGAAGGAACGTGGAATCAACGTACACTGTCCACTGGGTGACGAGGGCGGCATTGGCGGAACCGGCGGCTAATGCGGCCACGGCGAACGCCAATGTTTTTATTTGCTTATTCATAACACTTCTCCATAACTTGCGTTCGTTACGCTGCTGGTACCGCGAACGTCCCTTGTTCGTGCGGCTTAACTTGTTTTAGCAAGAACCGGGCCACCAGTTTTTAAAAATCAAACTTATTCTCTAATAATCAGTGTGTTAAGGTTATTACTTAAGTGAGGGAGGTAACTGCGAGGGCACGATGTTTTTGACTAAATGTAAAAATAGTTGACACCAAATCCACGGAATTTTAGCCCTTCAGTGCCTTCAACAGCGCTTGCGCCTCAGCCCGTTCGGGGAATTCACTGACATCCCTGGTCACCAGATTTTCCAGTGCTGCGATGGCCTGCGCTTTGTCCCCCAGCGCTGCTACGATCACCGCCTCATGATAGCGCATGGAAATGTCGTCAGGTCTCGCTGCCAGCGCGCGCTGTATATTGTGTTGGGCGCTCTTGTGATCGCCATTCAGGGACTCAATAACAGCGAGTGTGTCGAGCAAATCGGGCTGATCGGGCACAAGGTTTGAGGCCTTGCGAATATACTCCAACGCCTTTTGGGGATTTTCCAACCTCAGGTTCCAGGCCAGGTTGTTCAGGGCGGTGATGCTGCCAGGCGCTTGTTCCAGCACCGCAAGATACTGCGCTTGTGCGCCTGCCATATCATTGTCCAGCGTCAGTTCGTTGGCCAGGAAAAGGCGTACGTCAACGTCATTCGGATGCTCCTTAACCCACTGCTGCAGTGTGCCGCGCGCAGCCTTATTCTTTCCCGCCGCCTTTTCGAGGACAGCCAACTCTAAAACAGTTTGTGTTGACGGTGTCGCCTCAAAGGCCTGCCGTGAAAACGCCACAGCCTCGACTTCCTTGCCCTTGGCCAGCGCTGACATTGCGCGCAGTCGCAACACCGCCGGCGCTTCCGGTTCCAGTTCAACCACTGTCGCCAGGTACTGCTCGAACTGCTCCTGCTTGCCTTCGCTCCTGGCAATGTTTGCCAGTTCAATCAGTGAAGGCAAATGCTTCGCGTCGCGCCGCACAGCTTCCTGTAATTCCTGTTTGGCTTTCTGTTGATCGCCAGTCGCACTGGCAGCCACCGCGAGCATGTAATGTGCCGGTGCGGATGCCGGTTTGGCATCAACCCACTGTTGCGCTGTGACAAGGGCGCGGTCGTTCTGCTTCTGGGCGAGTTGCGCCATGGCGGTGAATTCCAGCAGCCGGGGAGAACGTCGCTGCAGCGCGCTGAGCCCGGCGAACAAAGGTTCAACCTTGTCCGGACTCCCTGAGCTCAAGTAATAACCCGCCAGCCGAAAGCGCGGTTCAAATGCGGTAGGCTGGGCCTGGTACGCCTGATTCAGTCTCGCGACCATCGCCGCCTCATTCTTTTCCCTGGCCTCCAGGGCGCTCAGAAGTAACAATGTGGTCAAGTGATCCGGATGATGGTCCAGCACTGTCTGGCAGTAGCGGCGCGCCTTTTCTGGGTCGCCAGCATTCAGCGCCATTTCAGCCAGGCTGAGGTTGGCGGAGGGGTCACCCGGTTCACGTTCCAGTGCCTTCTCAAACGTGCTTTTCGCCTCTGCTGGTTGACCCGCAGCAAAATAAACCCTGCCCAGTACGTAGTAGGGCGCGAGGCTATCAAAATCCCTGATATGGTAGTGCTCGGCCGCTTCGATGGCGCCGGGAAAATCCTTTTTCGCCAAATGGTTCAATATCGACAATATGTCGGCCTGCGGAAAATTTGTCATGTCATCCGGGGCGTTTGCCGCGCCTTGGTTTGTTTCTTCCACCGTGCTTGATATCACCTGCTGTGCTTCCAGTCGCAACGGGACAAACCGCCAGTCCGGTCGTAGCTGGGCTATTCGTGCATACAGCAACATACCCATATCCGCCTGCTCATCCAGCAGCATGGCATTGGCCATGATGTTCAGCGCTTGCACATCTTCGGGGTTCTGATCGAGTACCGGTTGCAGCAGGTCCTGAGCTTCCTTGGCCTTGTTCTGCAGGACCATAACGGCCGCCAGCAGCTTCCTCCCTCTGCTATCGTCCGGCTGTAGCATGACAAACTGTCTACCGAACTTTTCCGCCGGATCGAGTTGCTTCTCAAACAGATGGCTGACACTGAGGTGGTACAGGCCCAGCGGAAATTGCTGGGCTGCGGGGACTGCCAGCGTCAGGGACTTGATGGCGTTACGGTACTGCTTGTTCTGAAAATCAAGCACGCCTTGTACATAGTTGGCAGCGGGGTTCTTGGGAGAAAGTTTGAGCAGTTCCGTGGCATCGCTCTGGGCAGCTTCATAATCTTC
>JANPDE010000137.1:0-8801 GCA_031431315.1 Haliea sp. | reverse complement strand
AACTCCGCCTATAACAAACTGTTGGCCCAGGGCATTGAGATCAACTTTGCCCGCACGACCACCGGCGATGGTTACTACATCTGGAACCGCGATCTAGGCCCCAGCGCGAACCAGGACCTGTTCGTATTCATGTTGTTGGTGGTGGCCGATAATGCCGTGGCCCAGGCCGCTTCCCGGGGCAATACAGTGCCGGTGATTCGCACCGGCTATCACATCGGCGGCCACTATGAACTGTACCAGGCCGAAGGCGTGAATCCGTCGGTGTTCAGTTACATCGTCGGCGATGTCACCATCGAGCTGGCGCGCATGCTGGACCTGGCCCAGGCGAACCAGTTGTTAATTGGTGAGTTTCACTGTGAACAGGCGGGTTGGGGCTCGGACACGGTCAAATCGATTACCGCGGTATCCGCTGTCTCGTTCGTCAGTGCCTGTAATCGCGTATTGTCGGCCCTGCACGGAATCCTGCTGTCGGGCAAGAATATCGATGCCATGTCCTGTCGCCTGACAGAGGGTTTGGAGCGCGATGGTCAATCGCGGCCGCGGCGCTTTCGCATCGTGGACAAACACGGCCTGTCGCGTTTCGCCTATAACCTGCAGATCGTTATTGATCTGGAAGGCAGGCAATTGCTGCTTGGGCTGGGTGATGATGAACTGCCCAGTCGATCCGGCACCAAATCGAAGGACGCCGACGCTGCCCTGCCCCCCGACTCAGCGCCCAGTGCAGAGGAGTTATTCGATGATCTGGCGAGCATGCTCAAAAAAAGCAGTGTGAAGACCATTACAGAGGACTGAGATCGAGATGGGACACTTCCAGCGAGCTGGTTACATGGACGTGAGCAACACGGTGGATGTTACCGATCCTGCTGCAGTAGCCGTTGCAGTGACGCAGATTTTGCAAGCGCGTTACCCGGCTTTCGAGCTGGCGCCATTGGCTCAGCTCTTCCACGATTTCAGCCGTCTGTACAGCGGCAGCTATCCGGGTTTTCGGGCCTGCGACGTTCGCTATCACAATACCCAGCATGTGCTCGATGTAACATTGGCGATGGCGCGTTTGCTGGATGGGTATGGGCGCACTCACCCCCAAAGCAATGGACTGGACTCCCAAATGGCCATGATCGGAATCGCCGCAGCGTTGTTCCATGATTCGGGGTACATCAGACGGACGCATGATAGCCGTGCCAAAAATGGCGCAGTCTACACCCGTATTCATGTGAGTCGCGGTATTCGCTTTATCTCCGACCACCTGCCGCAGGTTGGCCTGGACCACATGGTGGGACCTTGCACCCGCATTATGCACTTCACCGGCTATGAAGTGGATCCGCGTGATCTCGCTGTGGCCAGTGAACAGGAACACCTGCTGGGAAAATTCCTGGGAACTGCTGACCTGATCGCGCAAATGGCCGATCTCGACTACGTGCAAAAATGCCGTGATTACCTGTATGAGGAGTTTGCGGCAGGTGGCATGGCGGGTGCAGCCAACTGTGAGTCCTATAAAGGCGCCGTCTACCGTTCCCCCGAGGATTTGTTGCAACAGACACCTGGGTTTATACGGACAGCCATTGCGGTCCGTCTGGACGGTCATTTTAACGGCGTGCATCGCTATGCCGCCGAACATTTTGATGGCCGGCATCTTTACATGGACGCAATCCTGGAGAACAGCCGTAGCCTTGAGGCTATGCTGGCCGGCGGCGCGAGCTGATGCTCGTTGCCGTACCCCTTGCTCGATCAGTCTAGGCACCTGGCGCTGGCGGTACTTGCCGCCACTGCGGTGGATGAAGACTGTGCCGCCCAGCTGGCATTACGGCTCGGTCTGCCGCTGCTGGCAACTGGCATTGACCCTGCGAATTGTGCCTCGTCAGACGCGCTTGTGCTTGTACGTGGCCGGACGCTCAGCCTGCAGCAGACGGGTAAAGGGGCTCCGGGGCCGGTGGTCGTGGATTTTGGCAGTGCCAGAGTATTCCACCGCAGCCGTTTCGGTGCCAGTGAACTATTGGGTAAAGCTGTGGGGCGAAGGAAAAAATCGCCATTGCGGGTGTTGGATGCGACGGCGGGAGTGGGCAGGGACGCCTTTGTATTGGCAGACTTGGGTTGTGAGGTTGACCTGTGCGAGCGCGAACCGGTGATCGCAGAGTTGCTGCGTGCCGGGCTGGACTGCGCCCGCAGTGAAGGCGATCCCTGGCTGGCAGACGTGGTACAGCGTATGCATCTGTACGCGGGCGATGCCAGGCAGGTCTCGGCGGCCCATATGCAGAGTGTTGACGTGATTTATCTGGACCCGATGTTTCCACCGCGCGATAAAAGCGCCGCTGCAAAGAAGGAAATGGCATTATTCCAACGCCTGTTGGAACATGCCACAGATCCAGAGGATGCGGATACGCTGTTACTGTGGGCATTGCAGCAGGAGACTGCCAGGGTGGTGGTCAAGCGTCCCACCAAAGCCTCGCATCTTGCGGGGCAGGTGCCGTCCCACTCCGTTAGAGGCAAGACCGTGCGCTACGATGTTTATGTGCAGCACAAAATCGACAGGGAGCGTGCATGTCCGGACATAAGATAACTGCACTGGTCACCGGCGCTTCGGCCGGCCTCGGCGCCGAGTTTTGTCGGCAACTGGCCTCGCGTTGCGACGTGATCATTGCGGTGGCCCGGCGCGGGGAACGCCTTGGTGCACTGGAGAGCGAGTTGGCCAGTGCTGCCTCCGTGCACTGTCTGGAGGCCGACCTCGGGACTATTGAAGGCGTCGCCAGAACCATGGAGGCGATACGCCAGCAAGGGCCGGTGGACTATCTGGTGAACAACGCAGGATTTGGCACCTTCGGGCACTTCGACCAGTTATCCATTGAGAGCCAGCGAACCATGGTGGGACTGCACATTGATGCCAGCATCACGCTATGCCGTGCCGTCATACCGTATATGCGGGAACGGGGCGGCGGCACGATTATCAACGTGTCTTCCGTGGGCAGCTTTGCACCGGGCAGGCATATGGCCGTTTACGGCGCTACCAAGGCGTTTCTTAATTACTACTCCCAGGCATTGCAGTTGGAGTTGGCCGGCACCGGTATCGAAGTGCAGGCCTTGTGCCCGGGCTTCACCCGCACGGAGTTTCACGATCCCATGGTGGAGGAGGGCTTTGATCGCACGCGGATACCACAGCAGATGTGGATGTCTGCTGAGGCCGTAGTAGCGGCCAGCCTCGCGGCGCTGGGCAGCACACAAGTGCTGGTGGTACCCGGGGAGGACTATCGGAATTTCGCGCGCCTTAGCCTGCAGCAGCAGCTAGACGCGCTGTAGCAGCAGGCGCGTCAGTATGCCCTTGTAGATCGCCACCAGGCGTGGCAGATCGGTGGCCAATACCTGTTCATTGATTTTATGGATGGTAGTGTTGACCGGCCCCACTTCCACTACCTGGGCACCGGTGGTTGCGATGAAGCGGCCGTCCGAAGTGCCGCCTGCGGTTGACAGCGCCGGCACCCGCCCCGTTATTTCCAGGACGCTGGCTACGGTGGCATCGACCAGTTCGCCGACAGGGGTCAGGAATGGCTGGCCGCTCAACTGCCACTGCAGGGAGTAATCGAGTCCGTGTGCCCGCAGTATCGACTCCGTGCGCTGGCGCAGTTCAGCGTCGCTCACGGCAGTGGAGAAACGGAAGTTGAACAGGACCTCTACCTCTCCGGGAATAACATTGGTGGCACCGGTGCCGCCGTTGATGTTAGAGACCTGCAGCGAGGTGGATGCAAAAAACTCGTTACCCGTGTCCCACACCTCGGACGTCAGTGCGTGCAGAGCGGGCAGGAGTCGATGGATGGGGTTGTCCGCCAGATGGGGATAGGCGATATGGCCTTGCACACCCCGGACAGTCAATACACCGCCCAGCGATCCCCGTCTGCCATTTTTGATGGTGTCGCCCAGGACAGTGGCGCTTGAGGGCTCCCCTATCACGCACCAGTTTATCGACTCGCCCTTGTCACGCAGGTACTTTAAAACCCTGACTGTGCCGTCCACTGCCGGACCTTCTTCATCGGAGGTGATCAGGAAGCCGATACGCCCAGCATGGGCCGGATGTTCCGCCACAAACTCGTCACACGCGACCAGCATGGCCGCCAGGCTGCCCTTCATGTCTGCGCTGCCGCGCCCGAATAACATGCCGTCGCGCAATGTGGGTTCAAAGGGCGGGGTGTCCCATTGGGCAATGGGCCCGGTAGGTACCACATCGGTGTGTCCCGCAAAAACCAGCAGTGGACCCTGCTCTCCACGCTCCGCCCAGAAATTACTGACATTCCCGAACGGGAGCTCTGTGCAGCGGAAATCCAGCGCGCGCAGTTTTTCCATCATCAGTGCCTGGCAGCCGGCGTCCTCGGGTGTGACCGAGGGTAGTCGCAGCAGTTCGCAGCAGAGCTCCAGTGTCTTTTCCACGTAATCTACCTGTCCTTGGACTCAGTTGTGAGCGTGTAACTCTTTGTTAAGTTCCACGGCGCTGCGATTGGTGAGGCACTCCACCGCACCCGTGGTGGAATTGCGGCGAAACAGCAGGTCGGATTTTCCGGCGAGGTCACGCGCTTTCGCTGTGTGCACAGGCATTCCATCAGCATCGAGCATGGTGACCTTGGTACCAGCGGTGACAAACAGTCCTGCCTCCACCGTGCAACGATCGCCCAGCGGAATGCCAATGCCCGCATTGGCTCCGATCAGGCATTTTTCGCCTACTGAAATGACGATGTTGCCGCCGCCGGAGAGTGTGCCGATGGTCGAGCAACCACCGCCGAGATCAGAGCCGCTGCCGATCAGGACACCGGCGGAAATGCGGCCCTCTATCATGCCCGGACCCACCGTGCCGGCGTTAAAATTCACGAAGCCTTCATGCATGATGGTAGTGCCTTCCCCCAGATAGGCGCCCAGGCGCACCCGGGCGGTGTGGGCGATTCGCACTCCGCTCGGCACCACATAGTTGGTCATCTTTGGAAACTTGTCGACACAACTGACTTCAAGTACCTCGCCGCGCAAACGCGCTGCCAGCTGGCGTTGTGGCAATTCGTTTATGTCAATGGCTCCTTCACTGGTCCAGGCCACATTGGGCAGTGTGCCGAACAGGCCTTGCAGGTCGGTACCGTGGGGTTTCACCAGGCGGTGCGAGAGCAGATGCAGTTTCAAATAGGCCTCCGGTACGTTTCCCGGTGGCTGGTCTTCCTGCAACAACACTGCCACGGCAGGTCTGCCACTGTCACGAAATTGCGCCGCGAGGTCTGCCTGATCGGACTCCCCGGCGGCCGTCAGTGCTGTTTGCAATTCCGTCAATTGCCCAACACTGAGAACACGGTTGCTGTCGCCCTGTCCCAGGGCAATTGCCAGCTCCTGCGAGGGATACAGTATGGGCTGCGGAAAGTATATTTCGAGCCAGTCTCCTTTGGCGTTGTGTGTGCCCACACCGAGGCCAAAGGCAAATGCGCCATTCGTCATTTCAATTTCACCATAAAATGTTCACCCCATCAGAGGGTATGTGCATTGAGTATCTTGACGTAGCTCGCCGGAGAAAACCCGGTAAAGCGTTGTTGCCCGGTGTCCAGCAGAGGTCGTTTGATCAGTGTGGGGTGTAGCAGAACGGTTTTGCGGGCTGCTTCCTCGTCCATGTTCAGGCGCGCTTGCTCACTCAGCGCCTTCCAGCTGGGACTGCGCCGGTTCAGCAGATTCTGCCAACCCAGTTCCTCTATCCAGGCCGCGACCATCGCCTCATCCAGGCCATCTTCCCGAAAGTCGTGGTACTGGTAGTCCACACTGTGTGTGTCCAGCCACTTGCGCGCTTTTTTCACCGTGTCGCAATTCCTGATGCCATAGAGTGTAATCATAACAATACTCCAGCGGGTAACGTACTCTTCGAGGCCGCGTAGCATAACAAAGCCGACTGTTCAGTTACAGGTACGCGCGTGCAGGACGGCTTTACGTCATCGACCATCAATGCTCAGGATAGCCCAGGTTTCAAGCCTTGCTGGTGACTTTAGGGGCTTTCCGCTGTGGATAACAGGTTCTGCAAATTTCGCAGACGCGCCCATCGCAGCCGCGCGCTGAGCAGTATTCGCGGCCATAGTAGATAATCTGGAGATGGAGTCGGTTCCAGTATTTCTGTGCAAACAAGCGTTTCAGGTCTCGCTCTGTCTGCACCACACTTTTGCCGCTGGTGAGTCCCCAGCGCTGTGCCAGGCGGTGTATATGTGTATCAACCGGAAACGCGGGCACACCGAAGGCCTGGGACATGACAACACTGGCGGTCTTGTGGCCTACGCCGGGTAGGCGCTCCAGTGCCGCCATATCAGCAGGCACCTCACCGCCATGCTCTTCCACCAGTATTTCACTGAGTCGTTTGATGGCTTTCGACTTCTGCGGAGACAGGCCACAGGATCTTATAATGCGCCGGATCTGCTCAACATCAACAGCCGCCATATCACCGGGATTGTCCGCCAGCGCAAACAGGGCAGGGGTCACCTTATTTACTCGTTCGTCGGTGCACTGGGCGCTGAGCAGTACTGCGATCAACAGCGTAAACGGGTCGCTGTGTTGCAGTGGTATCGGTGTTTGCGGGTACAACGCCTGTAAGCGTTGCAGGATGTACTCTGCGCGTTCCGCTTTTAGCACGCCAGAAAACCTATAACTTGCCGAGTCGATGAACGATCCGCTGCGCCGCTTCCACGCATTGATCGGTGTTGGCGACCAGAGCCATACGCACCCGGTTTTCCCCGGGATTGATGCCACCGGAATCCCGCGCCAGAAAACGGCCAGGTAGCACAGTTACGTTTTCGCCGGCATACAGTTGGCGGGCGAATTCGACATCGCTCAGCGGCGTTGCAGGCCACAAGTAAAAGCCTGCGTCAGGCATTGCCACCGGAAGATGGCCATCGAGCTCGGCCAATACGGCGGCAAACTTATCGCGATACAGCTGACGATTTGCTACGACATGCTCCTCGTCGTTCCAGGCGGCAATACTGGCTAACTGGTGGTGTATTGGCATGGCGCAGCCGTGATACGTCCGATACTGCAGGAATGCGCGCAGTATGCCAGCGTCGCCCGCCACAAACCCTGAGCGCAGCCCTGGCAGGTTGGAGCGCTTTGACAGGCTGTGAAACACCACGCAGTTGCGAAAATCACCGTCTCCCAGCGCGGCGCAGGCCTGTAGCAGTCCCGGGGGAGGCGACTGTTCGTCGAAGTAAATTTCCGAATAACACTCATCGCTGGCAATCACAAAGTCATATTCGCGCGCCAGTCGGATAATGTCCTTAAGTTGCTGCAGGGACATGACAGCGCCTGTGGGATTGCCGGGGCTGCACAGGTAGAGCAGCTGGCATTGTCGCCACTGCTGTTCCGTTACGCTACCGAAGTCAGGTAAAAATCCCGAGCCCACGGTGCAGTTGATAAAATGCGGTCTCGCTCCTGCCAGTAGTGCTGCGCCCTCGTAAATCTGGTAGAAGGGATTGGGGCTCATGACCAGTGCGTCAGTGTCTGGGTTGATCACTGCCTGGGCGAAGGCAAACAGCGCTTCCCGCGTGCCGTTTACCGGCAGGATCTGGCTTTCAGGATCGACGGCCGGTAACGCATAGCGGCGCTGCAACCACGCCGCAATAGCGCGACGCAGTTCTGGCAAACCCGCGCTTGTCGGGTAATTGGCGAGGCGTTCGAGATTGTCCGAGATCGCCTTCAGAACCAAAGCCGGTGAAGCGTGCTGGGGCTCACCGATGGATAATGTGATGGGCGTCTTCTCCCGCGGCGGAGTCAGGTCACTGAACAGCTGCTGAAGCTTGGCAAAGGGATATGGCTCAAGGCGTTGCAGGTAGGGGTTCATGGGCGGTCAGGCCGCGGCCTGTTCGTCGAGTTCCTGACAAATGGTGCGCTGCAACGCGTCGCACAGTTGCGGGTCGGTGAGAGCTTGCTGGCGGTCATCGGTGATAAAAAATACGTCTTCAACACGTTCTCCCAGGGTCTGGATTTTGGCTGCCTGAATTTCGACATTGAATGACTCGAAAATCCTGCTCAGGCGCGCCAGCAGGCCAGGCCTGTCGGGTGTGGACACTTCAAGCACGGAGACGTTTTTGACCGTGTCCACAGACATACTGGTCTCGGTGGGGATCGAGAATGATTTCATTTTTCTGGGTGTGCGACGCACGGGAATGGTCGATGTGCCGGCGTCATTTCCCAGGGTTTCACTGAGATATACCCTGATGTGCGCCAGTCGCGCACCATTTTCGCTGATGGGTTGGCCGCTGGAATCCAGCACAAAGAAGGTGTCCAGGCTCATTCCGTCGTTGGCATTGTAGATACGCGCGTCGTGGACGCTCAGGTCCAACTGTTCCAGGCCTGCGCAAATCCGGGAGAACAGGTGTGCGTTACTGCGTGCATGAATAAAAATTTGTGTGGTATTGGCCACGCTGGATTCCGCATTGTTGCGCACCAGGACGAGGGGTTTGTCGCGCTGGTGGTGGCTGGCGATGGCCTCTGTGTGCCATGCGATGTCCTCAATACGTTCGCGCAGGAAATAATCTTCGCCACGTCCCCGCCACAGTTCATTGAGCTCTTCGGGGGTGAATCCACGTCCTTCGAGCATTTCGCTGGATGCCTGGCGGGCCCGTTCCACCAAAGCCTGTTTATCGATCGGACTGTCCAGTCCTCGGCGTAATGCCCGCCGAGTCTCGGTATAGAGTTGGCGCAACAGGCTGCCGCGCCAGGCGTTCCATCGACTGCAGCATGCAGTTGCCCCAGTAGTCCAGGTCGTAGCGCCCGAAGGCTGCCGAAGTTCCTCCCGCCAGCGGCTGGACGTACACGAC
>JANPDE010000136.1:0-1608 GCA_031431315.1 Haliea sp. | reverse complement strand
TGGACGACAAGAGTAACGCCTACAACACCGCGAGAATCGAGGCGCTTGAACTACAGAACCTGTTCGAAGTGGCGGAGGCGACTGCCATAACGGCAGAAGGGCGCAAAGAAAGCCGGGGAGCGCATGCGCGCGAGGATTTCGATTCCCGCGATGATGAGAACTGGCTGTGTCACTCACTGTATTTCCCCACCGACAAGCGAGTGGGCAAGCGGGCGGTAAACTTTGAGCCGAAGACGGTTGCTACCTTCAAACCGAAAGCGCGTACCTACTAGGGGCCCGAATTATGTTGCAAGTCAGTATTTATCGCTACAACCCGGAAATTGACGCGCAGCCCTACATGCAGGACGTGCAGGTCGACACCGGCGGCAAGGACCTGATGGTGCTGGACGTGATGGAATTGATCAAGGCACAGGACACCACGTTGGCTTACCGCCGTTCCTGCCGCGAGGGCGTGTGCGGTTCCGACGGGGTCAACATGAGTGGCGTCAATGGGCTGGCCTGTATTACACCATTGTCCAAGGCCGTCAGGAACAACAAGCTGGTACTGCGGCCACTGCCCGGATTGCCAGTGATTCGCGACCTGGTGATCGACATGAGCCTGTTCTACGCGCAGTATGAAAAGGTACAGCCCTATTTGCAGAACAATACGCCGGCACCCGCCATTGAGCGCCTGCAGTCTCCCGAGGACAGGGAGAAACTGGACGGTTTATACGAATGTATTCTGTGCGCCTGTTGTTCCACTGCCTGCCCTTCGTTCTGGTGGAACCCCGACCGCTTTATCGGTCCGGCCGGACTATTGCAGGCCTATCGCTTCCTGGCGGACTCACGAGACACCGCGACCGAGGAACGCCTCGCCAGGCTGGATGACCCGTTCAGTGTGTTTCGCTGTCATGGCATTCAGAACTGTGTCAATGTGTGCCCCAAGGGCCTCAACCCCACCCGGGCAATCGGTCATATCCGCAATATGCTCTTAGTTCGTGCTACCTAACATTACATTCCTGGTGTAACCCATTGAAAAAGTGTGCTTAATTAGAGGGCGCAGATGCAAAATAGCACCATGGAATTGCTGTGGCAGAGCTCCCATATTGCTGGCGGCAACGCCACCTATGTGGAAAATTTGTATGAGTCCTACCTGAAAGACCCCAATGGCGTACCGGAGCAATGGCGCGACTATTTTGACAAACTTCCCCGGGTAGCGTCTGACATCGTCCAGATTCAGGACGTACCGCACTCGGTAATCCGCGAGCGTTTCGCCCAGATCAGCAAAATGCGCGTGCGCACCGATGCGACGGTGCGGCATGACTCGCAGGCCACCGAGTACGAGCGCAAGCAAGTGCGCGTGGTGCAATTGATTTCCGCCTACCGCCAGCGCGGTCACCAGAAGGCAAAGTTGGATCCACTGGGCCTGGCAGAACGCAAGCCGGTAGCCGACCTCGACCTGGGTTTCCACCAGCTTTCATCCGCCGATTTCGATACGGTCTTCCAAACGGGGACGCTGCACATCGGCAAGGCCGACGCCACACTGGGCGAAATCTACGCGGCCATGGAGCGTACTTATTGCAATACGATCGGCGCCGAATTCATGCATATCGTCGATACTACCGAGCG
>JANPDE010000135.1:0-6832 GCA_031431315.1 Haliea sp. | reverse complement strand
ATCCGCATCAATGCGCTGGCGCCCACTGCCGCCACCCGTATGACCGAGGGCCTGATTCCAGCAGAAGCCCTGGCCCTGTTGACGCCCGAAACAGTGACACCCGCAGTACTGTACATGGTGAGCGAGGACGCGCCGAACAAGACCATCATTGCCGCCGGCGCGGGGAGCTTCGCTGTTGCCAGGATTGTAGAATCTACTGGCGCATGGTTGCCGCCCCAGGAGCAGACGCCAGAAGGCATCGCCGCACACTGGGAGGCTATCTCGTCAACGGTAGGTGAGAATCAGCCACAGGCCGGTTTTGAGCAGACCGTGAAGATGACCGGCCACGCGATGGTAGGTTTGGGCCTGAATAAATAGACATTAGCGGAGAACAAGGACATGAGAGAAGCAGTGATTGTAGCGACTGCCCGTACCCCGATCGGCAAAGCCTTTCGCGGTGGTTTTAACAATCTTGGCGGGGCCACCCTGGGTGCCGCCTCGGTGGCCGAGGCGGTCAAACGCGCTGGTATCGATCCGGCTCGCGTCGAGGACGTGATCATGGGCAGTGCCCTGCAGCAGGGTGCGACTGGCACCAACATTGCTCGCCAGATCGCGCTGCGCGCCGGTCTACCTGTCACCACTTCGGGCATGACCATCGATCGCCAGTGTTCCTCCGGCCTGATGGCAGTGGCGACTGCCGCCAAGCAGATCATTCATGACGGCATGAGCTGTGTGATTGGCGGTGGACTGGAGTCTATCTCCCTGGTGCAGAACGAACACATGAACCTGCACCGCATGGTAGATGAAGAATTGATGGCGATGGAGCCAAACATGTTCGTGGGGATGCTGCAGACGGCGGAAATCGTGGCCCAGCGCTACAAGATTTCCCGCGACGCGATGGACGAATATGGCCTGCAATCGCAGCAGCGTACCGCCGCCGCCTATGCCGCGGGCAAGTATGCCGATGAACTGGTGGCGGTGACCTGTAAGCGCACGGTGTGGGACAAGGCGACTGGCGCGGCTTCCCTGGCGGAGGCGACACTCAGTGCCGACGAAGGTCTGCGCGCTACCACTGCTGAGGGTCTGGCCGGGCTCAAGACGGTGGTTGAGGGCGGCACCATCACTGCAGGTAATGCGTCGCAATTGTCAGACGGCTCATCCGCCCAGCTGCTTATGGACTCCAAATTGGCAGAGCAGGAAGGCCTCCCGGTGCTGGGCATTTACCGCGGTATGGCCGTTGCCGGTTGCGCCCCGGACGAGATGGGTATCGGGCCGATCTTCGCCGTGCCCAAGCTGCTCAAGCAGCACGACCTGACGGTCAATGATATCGGCCTGTGGGAATTGAATGAAGCCTTTGCTGTTCAAGTCATTTACTGCCGCGACCAACTCGGCATCGACAACGACAAGCTCAACGTTAACGGCGGCGCCATTTCTATTGGTCACCCCTACGGTATGAGCGGCTCGCGCATGATCGGCCACGCGCTGCTCGAAGGTAAGCGCCGCGGCGTCAAGTACGTGGTCATCACCATGTGTGTCGGTGGTGGTATGGGTGCGGCAGGACTGTTCGAGGTCGCCTGACCCGCAGCGGATCACAGCGGCGCCTGCGGGCGCCGTTCTTGTTTCAGACCAGGATTTAGTTATCGATCACCCGAGGGAAAACTATGAAAGCTGTGATATGCAAGGAACATGGTCTGCCGGATAAGTTGGAGTTGGTCACGGACTGGCCGGAACCGGTAGTGGGCGAGCACGATGTGCTGATTGACGTAAAAGCCGCCGGACTCAATTTCCCGGACGTGTTGATGATCCAGGGCAAGTACCAGTACCAGCCCGACATGCCCTTCATTCCGGGCGGCGAGTGTGCCGGGGTAGTGGCGGCAGTCGGTGCGAAAGCCACACGCTTCAAGGTGGGCGACAAGGTACTTTCCGCTGGCGGTTCCGGCGCGTTTTGCCAGAGAATTGCCGCCAATGAATTCAGCGCCTTCCCCATGCCCGAAGTGCTCAGCTTTGAACAGGCTGCGGGTGTCAGCATCACGTATTTCACGTCCTACTACGCACTCAAGCAGCGCGCCAATCTGCAGCCGGGAGAAACGCTGTTGGTGCTGGGCGCCGCCGGTGGTGTTGGCACCAGCGCCATCGAACTGGGTAAACACATGGGCGCGCGGGTTATCGCTGCGGCGAGTACTGACGAGAAGCTGGCATTGTGCAAGCAGTTGGGCGCTGACGAGGTGATCAACTACAGTACAGTGAGCCTGAAGGACGCGATCAAGGAATTGACCGGTGGCAAGGGTGTGGACGTGGTCTACGACCCGGTGGGTGGCGACTATGCCGAGCAGGCTATTCGCGGCATGGCCTGGAACGGCCGTTATCTCGTGATCGGTTTCGCCAGTGGCCCCATCCCCAAAATTGCGCTGAACCTCACGTTGCTTAAAGGCTGCTCGCTGGTGGGCGTATTCTGGGGGCGCTTTTCCATGGAGGAGCCCCAGGTCAACCTCAAGAACATTGAAGCGCTGTGGGAGCTGTTCGCCAGTGGTAAAATTCGCCCGGTGGTGACGGACGTGTTCCCGCTCGAGCAGTATGCGGCAGCCTTCAACTGCATGATGGAACGCCGCGCCCGCGGCAAGGTCATCATCACGATGTAGGTGCACGCTATGCAAAGTTTCGAATTCAATACGGTAGCGCGGATCATCGTTGGTATGGGCAGCGCGCTGGAGCTCGCGAGTCAGTGTCGGCAGTTAGGCGTGACACGGCCTCTACTGGTGACGGATCCGGGTTTGATGGCCATCGGTTTGGTGCCGCCCGTATTGGCAGCGCTGGAAAAAGCAGGTTTAGCACCACTCGTGTTTGATCAGGTGCGCGAAGACCCGCCGGAAGCTACCGTGCTAGCGGCTGTTGCAGTGGCGCGCAGTGGCAACGTCGATGGCCTCATCGCGGTGGGCGGCGGCAGTTCCATGGATGTGGCCAAGGTAGTTGCCGCGTTACTCGGCGGTGAGCAGACGCTGGTCGACATGTACGGCGTGGGCAAGGTCACCGGTGGCAGATTGCCTTTGATTCTGGTGCCGACCACTGCCGGCACCGGTTCAGAGGTCACTCCCGTCGCCATCATCACCACCGGAGAGACCACCAAGGCCGGTGTGTCGTCGCCGGTATTGCTGCCGGATGTAGCGGTGTTGGATGCCGCGCTCACTCTCGGCTTGCCACCGGCGGTGACCGCGATGACCGGCGTCGATGCCATGGTGCACGCGATCGAGGCTTATACGTCACGGCACAAGAAAAATCCCCTGTCCGACAACCTGGCATTGCAGGCGCTGCATTTATTGTCGCGCAATATTCGCACCGCCGTACACGAGGGCGGCAATCGGCAGGCGCGCGAAAATATGCTGTTGGGCGCCTGCCTGGCGGGACAGGCGTTTGCCAACGCGCCGGTCGCCGCAGTGCACGCTCTGGCCTATCCGCTGGGCGGCCATTACCACATTCCACACGGCTTGAGTAATTCGCTGGTGTTGCCCTCGGTGCTGGAGTTCAACGCGCCCGAGGCCCATGCGCTGTACGCCGAACTGGCCGAGGTGGTGATCGGCGCACCGGTACCCGGCGGCGCGCAAGCAAAAACCTCTGCACTGATCGCAGCACTGCGCCAGTTGATTGATGATGTCGCCTTGCCGGCGACGCTACAGCAGGCCGGGGTAAAGGAAAGCCATCTGCAAATGCTGGCTACAGACGCCATGTTGCAGCAGCGTTTGTTAGTGAACAACCCGCGCGATGTTACCTATGAGGATGCGTTGGCCATCTATCAAGCTGCCTACGGAGCAGTCGCATGAGCAAGCCCGCACCGCCCACGCGCGCAGAGTACAAGATATTCTATCCGATAACCACGCGCTGGTCCGACAACGACATCTACGGCCATGTGAACAACGTGGTCTATTACTCCTATTTTGATACCGCCGCTAACCGCTATTTGATTGAAGAGGGCGGGCTGGATATCAGTGACGGTACGATTGTCGGTTACGTGGTGAACTCGGGCTGCGAGTATCACTCCCCCATCACCTATCCCGAAGCAGTGGAGGCCGGGGTGCGCGTGGATCGCCTCGGCAATAGCTCGGTGCAGTACGGTATTGCGATATTCCGGATGGGCGAGCAGGTAGCGGCAGCGCACGGGCATTTCGTACATGTGTTTGTGGAGCGTGCAGTTAATCGTTCCGTTCCCATCCCACAAAATCTGCGTACTGCGCTGGAGCGTCTGCAGGTTTAGTCAGGATTTTGGCTGTGAGTGGGATCGATAATGCCAGCCGAGGACCAATAGGTAACTGGCCAAGACCCAATGAAAAACGACGGGAATGGAAATTCCCTGCACCCAGAAGCGTATGATCATGGCGAGAAAATAAACTGTACCGAATATGAGCAGTCCCAAGCCCACTTGCCTTTTGGGACTAAACCAATAGCCATGGCCACAATATAGATCAGACGCAATTTTTGAAAAAAGTAACAATATAGCTATTTGGCTCGGGAGCAAAAATTGGTACGGCATCAAACCAGAGTACCAGGATTCCATTGGCGGAAGACACGAAGGCGCCCATAGTGCCGCGACGACTTGTCCAAGTACGCGAAAGAAGAACAGGATGAGAAGCGCCCATAGAATCAAGCCGGTCTTTCGTGCCGTCATCAGTTTCTTTCCGCGAACATGTCCCGATAATGCCGATACCAGTCGCTTTGAAAACGTTCCTCAGAATCATACTTTCTCTTCAGGCGTAAAAATTCAGGCATCTGTGGATACGCTGTTAGTATCTGTTCTTGTGTTGCCCAGCGATGATAAGTCAAAAAATAGCTTCCATCATATTCAAGGGCGCGATCGATTATCAGTCGAAAATCATGTTTCGCCTTTTCGAGGCCGTCAGGTGTATGGTCGACATGAAAATTGAAAACGATAGCCGCATAACTTTGTTTGGCCCAAGCCAAAAAACTCTCGTCATCTTGTTCGATAAGTCGGACAGTGCCATATACAACATCCACATTGTATTTTCTAAAGTCGTCGCGAAGACGAGCAAAAAGTGACGCTAATTTTTCACGAGGCACATAAATTTCGCTGATCATCTCACTCGATTGAACATCTTCGGAAAAGCTTTTATGGTAGTCATCTATATAAACGCCGGTTTGATGTGTATCTGAACGGTATAGCTGTCCATTCGAGGAAAGATAATATTTCGAATACACATCAAATGCCTTGGATTTTTCGTTATGCGCTAATGCAAGTAATTGAGTCCAGCTTTCTCCGCTGAGCTCCATTTGTCCGGAAGCAAGGCTATCGGGCGAGTCGGCTACGGGCTTGTAGAGAGAGTAGATGCCACGAGTCATGAATTTGTCAGACTTCGGGTCTATATCAAACTGAAAATCACCGTATAGAAATCCTTCTTTAGTGCGAGCTGTCACTAGAGATATGAAGTCTTTAACTTCTATAAGTTGAACGACGCGCTGCAGTGTCGTCACGGGTGCCAGGCGAATTTTCACCGTACCAATTGCACCAAATAGCCCGTATCCACCGATGGCCAGGCCAAATAATTCCTTATTTTCGGTACGGCTGCATGTTTTCAGATCTCCGTTGGCGTCAATCAGGGTGAACGACTCAACATCATCGATCATGGGACGCATTTTCAAGCCGCGCCCATGAATATTGGAAGAGAGCGCGCCACCTATGCTGAGTCGGTCAGCTCCGGTTTGTTTTTGACGAATACCCCACTTATTCTGGTTCTCAGTTAGCCAATCAATCAGTGCGGGCCACTGAATACCTGATTGAACTTCAACAATTCCGTTCTTTGCATCCATCCCAATTACCCGATCAAATGAGGACATGCTGATATGGAGAGTCCCCGTACCAAACTGTTGGCCACCCATCGAATGTCGACCACCGCTAATGCTGATAGATTGGCTATTCCTCTTGGCATTACGTACGATTTCCTGAATGTCGGATATGGACGTTGGCGCCAACACGGCCAATACAGAGGTCCTATTGAGTTGCGAATGAATGTCGTTCAGTTCTACAGAATCGGTTTTAGCATGAGCGCCGTTGATCAGAGAAATGAAAAGAAGCCAATGAGTCGCTGATCGCAGAAATCTGAAGTCGGTCATATGGTTCCTTTTATGTTTTCCATGCTTTTTGCGCCAGAAAAAATTGCGAATAGCCCAATTGCCTGTAGTAGATGATACGTGGAGTTGTGATTGAAGTATTGAGCATGGATTGCGACCTGAGCCTGTTGAACATAGGCTCCGATGAAACTGATTCCAATTCCAGCCGCAATCCACAAAAAATATTGTGCGCGCGTCCGACGATACTCTTTAATGGCAGCCAGAAACAGGAAAAACATTGGTGGCAGATAGTTGAAAATTACTATTACAAAGCTTTGCGAGTAGGCGAGGACAATTACTGCGTATATGACAAAACTGACGATAGAAAAAGTAATTGAAACGTTCAATGCCCGTGGGCCAAACACAAGTAGCCCTGTAATAGCCCATGCAGAGCTTGCGGTGACTCCAAGCGCGAGAAGAGTCATCGGCCAAAAAAGCCGGTAGCCTAAAGATGACTCTTCCAGAAAGAAACCATGAACGGTGCCGCCAGTAAGCGAGCCAACGGCTACCGAACCAAAAAATACCAACCATATCATTTTAAGGTCTGGGAGTTTGAAACTGCGACTGGCAATATTTCGAAGGAACATCATGCAAAGAAGCATGATGGCATAATCAGTAAGTGTGACATCCAACTCGGTCATGAATTATTGTGTCTTCAAGCAGCGGCGATAGATGCCAGACCAATATGTTTTGTAGCACCGTTTCCATTAAGGAATTTATTGTATGTCGATTCATCCAG
>JANPDE010000134.1:0-2131 GCA_031431315.1 Haliea sp. | reverse complement strand
GCAGGGCATTTTGGCTGCTCTCCTCGGCGCCGCGCATCTTGGCCCTGGTCGCCACATGGCTGCGACGGCCGATGGCGTCGGCCATATCTTTGGGTAGATCGGCAACTTTGACCGGATGCGGCGGCAGGTCGGCCGAGATTTCGATGAGACGGACAGCGCCCATACCAATGGCCAGAATATAAGCGTCATGCGGAAAGGTCACGGCGCGCAGTATCGGCTTCAAATGAAAACGATCCGACACATGCACCTGATTCTCGAGCTTGGACGGCAGGCGATAGGTGCGAATCGAGTCAGGCGTCAGGAAGATGGCCAGGCTGTTGGCCTGATGGGCCCAGAATGCATCATCGTCCTCAACTTCAGCGATGGCGGCCTCCATGGGCCAGAGACTGCGCTTGGGAGTCTCCACCTCCTCCAGCTGGTGCATGGCCTCTTTAAACAAGTTCTTCAGCGACGTCCGGTCGGCCTGTGCCGCCTCGGTCAATGGCGTGGTTGATACATAGATCGTCACGCACGGTGCGCCCCGCGCCTCGGCGAGTTTCAGAATTTCTGCTCTGGTCGGCAAGTCAATATGAAGCATGTTGCGGATGTCCTTGGAGTAATGAGGTCGCCTATCTGGCGCTGGAACGGGGCACCGCTAGTAAAGGCAGCGGCATCCCTTTTTAAGCCCTGCATACGCCGCACGACTGGCCAGTCAATGCAGCGCTTCGGGCTCTAAAAGCCGCATGATTATAAATGCCCCGTTTACCGAAAGTCACGGCTTTTTGCGTCCAGATCAGGTTACTGCAGCGAGGAAGTGAGTCGCGCCAGACTGTCGTTCACTTTGTCCAGCAGCGGCCGGCGCATCCAGTCGTCGAGTTCAAGGCGGTCACTGTGGGCACGGTAGTCGTCTTCCACGGCGCGCAGCTGATCGACAAGCCCGCGCCCGTGCACGATAACGGACACCTCCATGTTGAGGCTGAACGAACGGATATCCATATTGCTCGATCCGATCACCGCGACATCGTCGTCGATGGAGAAGTGTTTGGAATGCAGCACGGTTGGCGCACGGTACAGGTAGATGGATACGCCGGCCCGCAGCAGTGCTTCGTAGTACGAGCGCTGGGCATGATAGACGAAGTACTGGTCGCCAATTGCCGAGACGAACAACTCCACCGCCACACCTCTGGCCGCCGCAGAAACCAGCGCCAGCAACGTCGCCTCGTCGGGCACAAAATAGGGGCTGGCAATGCTGATACGCTGCCGGGCGCTGTGCAGCATGTAGACAAACAGTTTCAGATTATTGTCGTTCTCGAAACTGGGCCCACTGGGCAGCACCTGGGCATCGAGCATGGCCTCGGCGGTACTGACGATGATGGGCGTTGTATCAAGCTCCAGCAGTTCCGTCGTTTCGCTGTACCAATCGGTGACGAACACCGCGTCGAGTTCACGCACCACCGGCCCTTCGAGGCGCACCATGAGTTCGCGCCAGTGCAAGCCGCGCGCAACATTCTTCGGTTTGAGATAGCTGGACTCAATGAGGTTTTGTGAGCCGGTGAACCCGACCCGCCCGTCGATCACGACCAGCTTGCGATGATTGCGCAGGTCGGGTCGCTGCCATTGGCCGCGCCAGGGTCGCAGCGGCAACATGGCATGCCATCTTGCCCCCATCGCCCGCAACACACCCTGGGTTTTGACGCGGTGCGGGAACATGAAGCCCGAGACATGATCGGACAACACGCGCACGGTGACACCGCGCTGCACCGCCCGTTCGAGTGCGGCGAAAAACAGTTTGGTGGTGTCATCCTGCACCAGGATGTAGAACTCAACGTGCACATAGTCAACGGCGGTGTCGATGTCCTGTACCATGCGCTCGAAGGAGCCCTCGTAATGCTCCAGCAGAATGGCGCTGTTCCCGCCTACCATGGGCAGCGCACCGAGCTCGACATTCATATGCACGGCCGAACCCAGCCAGGGTGGCCACTCTTCGCAGTGACTCACCAGCCCGAGGCCCTGCGTGCGGGCGATGATCAGGTCGTTGACCTCGCGCTGCTTGTCGCGCCGCGCCTGCGGCAGCCGCCCTGCCCCCACCAGCAGAAACCAGAGCACGCCGAGGAAGGGGATGAAGATAATGGCCAGCACCCAGGCGACCGCC
>JANPDE010000133.1:0-5988 GCA_031431315.1 Haliea sp. | reverse complement strand
GCCACAAATTCATTGAGAAACGTCATGGTAGTGGGGCACACATCCGGACAATAGGTGAAGCCAAAAAATACCAGGCTCCACCGGCCTTTAAAGCGTTCCCTGTTGAAGGGCGCGCCATGATGATCAACCAGCTTAAAGTCGCGAATGTCGCGCGGCGTGTCGAGCAAATACAGGCCATTAATTTTCATTTCTGATTCGGTCATCACCCGTGGCAGTGAAATTCGATGCACGAATCCGAAAATAATGATGGTGATAAACAGCAGCAGGCCGGCGACTGTCAGTTTGATATTGCGGGACTGGCTCACAGGGTACTCACTGGAAATACGTAATGGTCAACCAGCATGACCACGAACAACGACATCAGGTAGATGATGGAATACTTGAAGGTCTCCATGGGGGCATTCGGGTTTTTGCCCCGCATCAATTCAATGGCCCAGTACAGGAATCCACCGCCCAGTACGACAGCGCCGAGCAGGTATAACGGCCCGCTCATATGCGTGGCGAAGGGCAGCAGGGTAATCAGGAACATCAGGATGGTGTACAGCAGAATATGCAACTTGGTGAACGCCACGCCGTGGGTGACTGGCAGCATGGGTATCGCCACCAGGGCGTACTCCTCGCGGCGGTGAATGGCCAGGGCCCAGAAATGGGGCGGCGTCCAGGCGAAGATTATCAGCACCAGCAACAGCGCGTGACCATGAATTTCACCGGTGACAGCGGTCCAGCCCAGCAGGGGAGGCGCAGCGCCGGCCAGCCCGCCAATAACAATATTTTGCGGCGTGGCACGCTTGAGAAATAGGGTGTAAACGAAGGCATAGCCCACCAGCGAGGCGAACGTCAGCCAGGCGGTGAGCGGATTTATCCACACGATGAGGATAGTCATGCCCAGACCACCCAGGGCCACAGCGAACAGGGTCGCCTGCAGATTGCTCACCCGGCCCTGCGCGATAGGTCGATTGTGGGTGCGGATCATTTTCTGGTCCACGCGCTGATCGACCAGATGATTGACCGCAGCGGCAGAGCCTGCGCACAGGGCGATGCCCAGATTGCCCAGTACCAGAATATCCAGGGGCACCATACCGGGCACCGCCATAAACATGCCGATCGCTGAGGTAAGAATCATCAGCAGGACTACGTTGGGCTTGGTCAACTCCTTGTAGTCACGCCAGCTGGCCGCGCCTGTCTGCTCTAGGTCTGCCATGACACCCCTAGCCACCGGAGTTCTTGAGAAGGAATTTGAGGTCTGCAATCACGTCTTTATAGGGGACCTCTTTATTGTAGGACATCATGACCCATCCTGCGGGATCCACGAGGTACCAGGTACTTGAATCAAACACATGCTCCGGAAACAGCTTGGCGTAACCGGCTGCGGAAAGCGTGAGGGCTTGCAAACCGGTATGCTCGGTCGCCAGGTACCGTGCAAATTCGCTCGGCGCTGGCGCAGGATGCCCATCGCTGAGCTCCCGCACAGCCATTTCCGTGTCTGCGGTGCGGTCTGTGCTCACATACAGCCGACGCAGGCGATTCAATTCCTTGCCCATGGCAACATGAACCTGGCGCGTCACATACAGGCTTTGTTCGCAGGCCTCGTCGCAGCGCCCACCCGCGGCGGGGACAACCATTGCCCAGCGCGGCTCCAGATCCGAAAATGCCACGCTCAGTCCGGACTCGTCGCGCAGCGCCAGATCGTCCAGTTGCCGCGGTGGTTGTACCAGTGTGCCGCGGTTGGCCGTGCCCAATAGGCCGACCAGATCGAGATCACCTTGCGCTACAAAGTACCACAGCCAGGTCGCCACCAGAATGATGGTGACCGGAATAGCGCCGATCAACAGCAGGACCATGCGGTTGCGGGTGGTCGAGTTTGCGTCTGTCATTTACTTGCCTGTTCTATCTGAACGGGTTACGAGCTGCCACACATTACTACTGCGCAGCAGGTAAAACACCAACAGCACCGCCGCCATCGCGAACCACTGCACCGCATAGCCCTGATGCATTTGCGGGCTCATATTCACCACCTGCCAATCAACTGCGAGCGCGCCCGCCTCGCCTGCGTCAACGCGGACCGGGAAGGGGAACACTTTGCCCCCGGGCGATTCAATCACCGCTGGCCCTAGTTTGTTCATTTCCACTGCCTGAATACGCTTGGGCCAGCCTCCATCCAATGGCTGGTCCGCCAGCAGGAACGGTGCTCCCGGCGCCACATAAATGTGCCCTGTAATTTCTACCGGACCCACCACCGGCGGTACCACTGGCAGCGCTCGTCTGTCTGCATCGCCGGCGATCCAGCCGCGATTGACCAACACACTGCCAGCTGCATCGGGTAGCTGCAGGATCCCCAGGACTTCGTAACCGACCTGACCGTGCTGCACCTGGTTGTCCACCAGAAAGTACTTGTCCGGCAAAAAGCTGCCTATCAAGCGCACCGGCAGGTAAGCCAGGGCCTCGTCTGTTTTATCCCAGAGCGCGGATAGCGGGGCCGGTGCCTGCTGCTGGCGTTCCTCAAACGCAGACGCCAGTTCGGCTTTTTCCTGTGCTCGTTGCAGTTGCCACAAACCCAGACTGGCCATCAAAGGAACCATTACCACAGTAAAAAGAGTAATGCGCCACTCGGGGTCAAAGTGTAATCCGCTCTTTACGCCGGACATTATCTCGCTCCAGTGCACAGTGTTGCGACTGGTTTATACTGCACCAAATTACTGAAGGAGATATCCATTGTTAAAAGCTGCAATCGTCATATTGATGCTGGCGCTGGTCGCCAGCCTGGGAAGCGGTTTCTACTTCCTGATGCTGGACCAGGGCGATGGGCAGAAGCGGCGCACATTCCACTCTCTGGGCGTCAGGCTGAGCATCGCCGCGGCGCTCATGGGCCTGATCATTTACGGTGTAGCGTCCGGGCAGCTGGGCCATTCCAATCCCTGGGACGCAGGAACCAAGCCCCAAACAACCCAGGAATCAACATCTGATAAGAGCCCCTAGAGAATATAGACGAACAAGAAGAGGAATACCCACACCACGTCTACAAAGTGCCAGTACCAGCTGGACGCTTCAAAACCGAAATGGTCCGTCGCCGTAAACTGCTTGCCGATGACCGAGCGCAGCAACTGGATCAACAGCATCGTCATACCCATGAACACGTGAAAGCCATGGAAGCCAGTCAGCATGAAGAAGGTAGAGCCGTAAACACCGGCGTTCAGGGTTAGCCCGAATTCGGCATAGGCCTCTTGGTATTCCATGGCCTGCAAGTAGAGAAAGATCATGCCCAGTGCCACGGTGATGGCGAGCCACAGGTTGAACTTCTTCCTGTTGCCGGCAAGAATGCCCTGGTGCGCGATGTGACAGGTAAAACTCGACGTCAATAGAACGAGGGTGTTCCACAGCGGCAGCCAATGCCACCAGACGTGGGCGTCAGCGAAGGCCATGCTGGTGTGGGCACTGGTGAAAGAACCGTTATTTGCGATCGGCTGGGCCGCTGCGCCACCCACGGCCTCCTGGGGTGTCTGCATCATCGGCCAGGAAAACTCGAAGCCCGGCCACAACAGATCGTTCATCCGCCCGTGTTCACCCTCGCCCGCCAGCCAGGGGCCAACCAAAATGCGCAAATAGAATAACGTGCCAAAGAAGGCGAAGAAAAACATCACCTCGGAAAAAATGAACCAGAACATACCCAGCACATAGGATTTTTTCAGTTGGGCGCTGTTCATCCCGGCAATGTTTTCCCTGATTGCGGTGCGAAACCAGGCAAACAGCGTAGCGAGAAAAACGAACAAACCGCAAAGTAAAACAGTCCAGGAATTGGTCGCCACATTGGGGTCGCCAAACGTCATGTCATTCATGACCAGAGCTGCGCCAATGATACTCAGGATCAGGCCGATGGTGGCGAAGAACGCCATCTTGCTCTTCTCGGGTACGTAATACTTTTCGTACGCTGTGGATGTCTGGCTTGTCATGTTGTTTCTCCGTTTATAGAGCGCAGGTCTTGCGACCCACGCCTCAGCGAGCGGCTACTGGGCCGCCTGCCATCGCTGTTATATCAAATAGTGTGTAGGACAGCGTGATCGTCTTAATGTCCTGCGGCAGATCCCGGTCGACAATAAACTGCAGTGGTAGCTCAGCTGATGTTTCCGCGGCCAGCGGCTGCTGACGGAAGCAGAAGCATTCGGTTTTGTGGAAATACTCTGCGGCCCTGGCCGGTGAAACGCTGGGTATGGCCTGGGCCACCATCGCATTGGGCTGCGTGTTGCGCGCGAAAAACACCGTATCATTGGTTGCGCCCGGGTGCACTTTCATCATCGTTGTGGTCGGGGCAAACTCCCACGGCATGCCTGCATTGTTAGAGGCGAGAAACTGTATCGTCACGGTGCGACTCTCATCGACACCGGCCTGTACCGCTGTGTAGGCCTGCCCGTCGGTCTTGCCGTTGATGCCGAGGGCATCACAAAGCACATTGTAAAGAGGAACCATCACCACAAACACAAACGCAAACATAACCACTGCGACCGTCACCAGCTTGATGGCAGTATCGATGGCAGGGTTGGCGCTGAGTCGAATCATAGGCTCCTAACTTATGAGTGCGCGTGTGCCGAGTCAATTTTCGGCGGTGTTTCAAAGGTGTGGTAAGGCGCGGGCGTAGCAACAGTCCACTCCAGGCCTTCCGCACCGTCCCAAACTTTCTCGTCACTCACGGGATCGCCAGCCACGATAGTCGCAATCACGTTGTAGAGGAACAGAATCTGCGATGCTCCATAAATAAAGGCACCAATACTGGACATCATATTGAAGTCGGCAAACTGCAATGCGTAATCGGGGATGCGGCGCGGCATACCCGCCAATCCCACAAAGTGTTGTGGAAAAAAGGTCAGGTTAAAGCCGATGAAGGATATCCAGAAATGGGTTTTGCCCATGGTCTCGTTGTACATGCGACCACACCACTTGGGCAGCCAGAAATAAATGGCCGCCGTCATACTGAAGACCGCACCCGCCACCATTACGTAGTGGAAGTGGGCCACCACGAAATAGGAATCGTGATACTGGAAATCAGAGGGCGCGATGGACAGCATCAGCCCGGTAAACCCGCCAATGGTGAACAGGATGAGAAAGCCAATACTGAATAGCATGGGTGTCTCAAACGACAGGGATCCGCGCCACATGGTGGAAACCCAGTTAAACACCTTGACCCCGGTTGGGACCGCGATGAGCATCGTGGCGTACATAAAGAACAGCTCGCCGGCGACGGGCATGCCGACGGTGTACATGTGGTGCGCCCACACGATAAACGACAGGAAGGCGATGGACGCCGTGGCGTAAACCATCGAATCGTAACCGAACAGCGGCTTGCGCGAAAACGCCGGAATAATCTGCGACACCACACCGAAGGCCGGCAGGATGATGATGTAGACCTCGGGGTGGCCGAAGAACCAGAAGATGTGCTGGAATAACACCGGGTCACCGCCACCCGCAGCGGAGAAGAAGCTGGTGCCGAAGTGTACGTCCATGAGCATCATGGTCACGGCGCCTGCCAACACCGGCATAACGGCAACGAGCAGGAAGGCGGTGATCAGCCAGGTCCACACGAACAAGGGCATCTTCATGTAGGTCATGCCCGGCGCCCGCATGTTCATCACGGTCGCGATGATATTGATGGAGCCCATGATGGACGACAGACCCAGAACGTGTATCGAGAAGATGAAAAACGTCACCGATGGCCCGGCGTAGGTCGTGGAGAGCGGGGCATAGAACGTCCAGCCCGCCTGGGGCGCGCCGCCCTCCATAAACAGCGTGGATGCCAACAACAGGAAGGTCGGTGGCAAAATCCAGAAACTCCAGTTATTCATGCGCGGCAGGGCCATGTCAGGAGCCCCGATCATCATCGGGATCAGCCAGTTCGCCAGGCCGACGAACGAGGGCATGATCGCCCCGAACACCATGATCAGACCGTGCAGGGTGGTCATCTGGTTGAAAAATTCTGGCTCCACGAGTTGCAAACCGGGC
>JANPDE010000132.1:0-25928 GCA_031431315.1 Haliea sp. | reverse complement strand
ACTACATACACCAGCGAATCGGCCAGCGTGGCCAGTATCAACGAATCACTCACAGCGTTTACCGGGGCCGAATCAATGATGATCCGGTCATACTGATCGCTCAGGTGTGTCACCAGTTTCTTGAACCCCGTGGTAGAGAGCATCTCCTGCGGATTGGCGGGCACGATACCAGCTGGCAGCACATCAAACCCCACATCAATTTTTTTCAGGCAGTCTTCCAGCTTGCCGTTTTGCGCAAGCACATTGCTCAGTCCTGGCGTATCACTGGGCAATGCGAACGCTTCCGCAATGGACGGCCTGCGCAAATCAGCATCAATAAGCAACACCCTTTCCATTTGCGCCAACGCTACTGCCAGGTTGATGGCCACGGTGCTTTTGCCCTCGCCCGGGTTGGTAGATGTAACGACGGTGATTTTATGTGGCTGTTGCAGTCCCGAAAGAACCAGGCCTGTGCGGATACTGCGCACAGCCTCGGAGAAGCCGGATTGGACATCCTCTAAGTAGCCCACGTAGGGGCCGACATGGTCCTTCTTCAACTTGATCGCAGGCAGGGCTCCCAACAGCGGCGCTTTGAGCTTTTCCAGCACATCTTCCGGTGTTTTCAGGGTGTTATCCAACGCATCCCTGAGGATAGCCAGCCCTACGCCCGCCAGGGCACTGAGCAGGAAGGCAATCTGCACTATGCGCGGTTTATCGGGCTTGATCGGGCTGATGGGAGGCGAAGCTTTTTCCACCACCCTTGCGTGCGCAACCTGGAAACCAATAGTCTCCGAGGTCTCCTTCGCCCTGTTGAAAAACATATCATAGAGCCGCTGGTCGGCCTCTACCTGCTGCTCCAGCTCGCGCAGACGGAACTCCTTGCGGTTCAGACTGGCCACGTCCTGTTTCACTGCGGCCAGTTGCTCGACCAGGTTCTGCTCATTGCGCTGGGTCACCCGGTACTCTTTCTCAATGCCTGTGGCCACCTGTAGCACCTGCTGTTTAAGTTCGGTACGCACACTCTGCATGCGGGCATTGGCGGCCATCATCTTAGGGTGTTCCGGCCCGTAACGCCGGGCCAGGTTGGTTACTTCCTGCTGCGCCTCGGTTTGCGCCTGCGCCAGACTTTGCACCAGGGGGTGCTGCAACACCGCCGGCATATTCATCATCTGCTCCACGGAATAAATGGCAGTGCCGCCCAGTTCCCTATAGATATTTTCTGCTTCTACCCGCGCGCGACGCGCATCACCCAAGCGCGTCGTGAGCTCATTCAATTCCTGGGCGCCCAGCGTCTGCCCGCCCGCCACGTCAAGAATATTTTCCCTGTCCCGAAACTCCTGCAGCGCCTGTTGTGAGGCGTCCAGGTCGGCCTTCAGGTCCTCGATGCGACTGCCCATCCAGTCGCCTGCCTCCCGTGTAGATTGTAACTTGGCGTCCATCTGGCTCTGTATGTAGACCCGCGCCAACGCATTCACCACCTCAGCCGCCAACTGGCGATCGGTAGCCTCAAAACTCACCACGACCAGTTGCGTATACTCCACCGGCTCAACAGACAGGGGTCCCATAATTCCGTTGATCACAGCGGCTTTGCGCCGCTCCTCGGGATCCACTACTGGTGCCTTCTTGTCCAATACGCTTGATACAAGCCCTGAGAGCCATTCGCGGATATTCAGCCCTGAGACTTCCTTACCCTCAGCACCCTCGACAGCCTTTGGCGGCGCGAAATAGGGGTTATTCCACAGGTCCAACTCGTTGGCGACCAACTCGGCAATATCGCGATTCTTGATAATGTCAAACTGGGTCAGCAGGTAGTCGTAGGTGGCCCTTGGCGGGCCGTACACCGCCTCGATAGAGATGGTTTTCGGCGCCTGCGATTCGATCATAATAGTTGTGCTGGCCCGATAAACGGGGTCTATTCTCATCACCCACAGCGTGGTCAACAGGCTGACCACCAAGCATAAGCCAAGTATACTGCGCCAGCTGTGGCGCACCACACGCCAGAGTCGGCGTACATCGACTAAATCTTCCGCGGGCGCGTGGCTATCGAACGGGTGATTTTGTACTTGCATGGTGTGGGCTTATGCTCTGTTGAGGCGTCGAGCTAGAAAAAGCTCTGTTCAATATTGATGACGTCACCCGGGCGAATGCGCGAGCTTAGCATCGCTTTTTTGCGCACATCGCCATCGTCGTCCGCACTGTCATCGGAAACGATATAGAACTCGCTCTTGGACGCGCGTGAGGTGAACCCCCCGGCCATGGATACCGCCTTTTCCAACGTTAGCCCTGGCTTGAAAGGAAAACCACCGGGACTGGACACTTCTCCGCGCACAAAAAATGGCCGGTATTCCAGAATGGAAACATTCACCCGCGGATTGATAAGATAGCGCCCCCGCAGACCCTCGGTGATACTGGTTTCCAGCTGGCGTGGAGTAATTCCACGAACCACAAGCTCCCCGAGCAATGGAAACGAAATAGCCCCGGTGTCATCCAGCACCGCACTGATGCTGAGATCGCGTTCTTCGAATACGGTCACCTGAACGTGATCGCCGGTATTGAGCGTATAGGAGGGGTCACCTTCGAGTTCTTGGGACATTGCAGGCATCGCCAATAGCACAAGCAGTGCCATCAGTGGGAAGTAGATGCGTGACATGCAGAACAAGAAAATTTCCATCAGTTTCGATTATCGCCCTGCAAGATAGCACAAAGTTTGCACACGGGGCGCGGCTAAAACGAGGTTGCTCTGCCTACCAGGCTACCTATCCTGATCCTGGAGTTCTGGCCAGCCTCAAGCAATTACAGGCTTAACTCTACCCCGATTATGAACACATTGTCGGTGTAGCTTAAATCTTCCGCGTTCGAATTTTTAGTGTCGTAGCTGTAGCCCATATAAAAATTGGCCCAGCGGCGAAACTCATAGCCGATCCTGCCGGACACATTGTAAATATCATCCACCCTGTCGTCGACGGACTGCTCATAGGTGTCACGGCCAATCACAACGCCCAACTGTGTGTAGATACGGTCGGACCAATCGTGGGTCCACGCCGCTTCGAGGTTTTCGCGCTTGATAAAATCGCCCTGTAGCGTGGTCTCTTCAGGGGCGCGCATGCTGCGCACCAGGATTGAGTCCTGCTCCCGGGGTTGCATCAACAAATCCACACTCCATCCCAGACCGTCCCAGTCCTTGCGCTGCGAGCTGTCAAATTGCTTGTCCACATAGCCCGCCCTGGCGGTGCTGGTCGTGTTGGGTGTAATCTCCCACTGGACGCCGACTGACAGGAAATTTTCCGCACTTCCTAGCGGTGGCGCATCTATAAAGGGCGTGGGGTAGCTAATATCCACGTACTCGTAACCAACCAGAACATCCGTATTGGGGGCAACCGGGTAAAAAAATTCGCTGCCCACGGTGGTCTCGTTCCGATCGCGCGGCTGGGTGAACTGTTCGAAGTTCTGGTATTCACGATCCATATAGCCGGCCCGCAGCACCAACCGCCCGACACCCTGGTCGGAACCAAATTGCAGGGAGCCCCCCACATCGCCCTGGTCGTACTCAATGGGCTCGGGAATGACCTGGCCGATCAGGCCCTCCGACAAACCCGTACCGCGTTCTTCGTGCAATCTAGCCCAGCGCGTGTAACCCTCAGCGATCCAGCGTTCGCTGAACTCCAGATGGGCGTCGCCGGAAAAGGTATTGTCAAAATAATCGTTGCGGTCATTACTGCGGTTTACCTCGTACCAGCCGGCCTCACCCTTGTAACCCAGCTGGTAGAGGTTGTTACGATCCTGCACCAGGGCACTCACCGCCGGACGCGCGACGTATATCCAGCTGTCCGTAGTATTGTTTTCCTGCAAGTAGATGTTATCGCGGTATTTGATTTCAGCACCGACGGTGGGTGTGATCGCCACCGGACCGGCATTGATGACCGCAGGGCCGACCTGAATTGCAGCGGCCAGCGTGGGGGCAGTTTGGCATAATGTACCGACGAGTACCGACACAACGAGGGCGTTCCTGGCCGAGCTGAAATCCTTGTGGAGCATGCGCGTTGTCCTTTTCAATGCAAGTGTCTCAGTTAGACGCTCTATAGGCGCTGTTCTACTGATAATCCTTGATAGCAGGCAAGTACAATGCCAGATGGGCTAAAAACCACCGCTATACACCCTTCTATAGGGCGAACACTACTGCATTTGATTGCTTAGGCGTGATTATTCTAGCGTACTATCAAAGAGATGACAGGCATTAGTGACTTAATTTTCCAGTGACTACATTTTCCGGCCCCTTGGAACCGGCCGACGATTTGCTCGCAATGACGAGTGGAACCCGCCTCGCCTCGCCTTGTATCATTCCTGCTTTCTCCATGGGGTAATGGCCAGCCGATGCCGCAGTCCGCTGTAAAACTGTATCACTGGAGCAACACCGCCCTGTTTTACTATTTCCTGGCGGCCCTGGCCTGGGCACCCCTGCCCCTGGCCAGCAATCGCGACTGGTCCACTCGCCTGTTGGCGGGGCTACTTCTGGCAGGACTGCTGTGGGCCCTGCTACTGTTGCTGTTGGGTCATCTGCGCGTGACGCCCGCCCTGCGCAGGGCGTGGCCGGCACTGTTTGCCCTGCTGGCTGCGCAGGCCTGGGTAGGTATACAACTGCTCCTGGATATCAGCGTGGAACCTGCATCCACGCGCCAGGCACTGCTATTGGGTGTGGCGCTGACCGCTGCGTTTTTCCTGGTGCTGGTGCTGGTGGACTCCAGGCAGCGGATACTGTCTATCACCGGGGTGATGATCGCGTGCGCTGTATTCCAGGCTTTTTTCGCCAGTGCAGCGATGATGAGTGACCTCCAACAGGTCGCCTTTCTGGACAAAACCTTTGACCGTAATAGCGCGGCTGGCACCTTTATCAATCGCAACCACCTCGCGGGATTCCTGGAAATGAATCTCGCGATCGGTATCGGCATGCTGCTGGCACAACTGCATCGACACCCGGCGCAGAACTGGCGCGAATTCATGCAACGTACCGTCGACGTTGTACTGAGCAATAAATTCAGGCTGCGCCTGTACTTGGCCATTATGGTCGTCGGGCTGGTGCTGACCCGCTCGCGCATGGGTAATACGGCGTTTTTCTCCAGCTTGCTGCTGTGCGGGGTGGTGGGTATGTCGCTGCAACAGCGCTTGACTCGTAATGTGGTGATTTTCTTCGTCAGCCTGCTACTGGTCGATATGTACATCGTGGGTAACTGGTTCGGCGTGGATGAGGTCGTGGAACGCCTTCAGAACGCCACTCTGGATACCGAGAATCGCGATGAGGTAGCGCGCGACACCATTGTGATGTGGCGTGACCACTTCTGGGTCGGCACCGGGGCGGACACGTTTTTCCAAGCCTACGTGTACGGCGGCTACATGAGCCCGGATTCGCTCTATTACCGCCATCCCGAAAATGATTACCTGGAAATTGGCTCCGGCTTTGGTTTCATCGGCTTCGCCCTGCTCGGGACCGCAGTGCTGACCAGCCTGTGGCAGGCACTGCTGGCACAGCGACGACGCGGGTCCCGTGTGCGACAGGGTCTGGGATTTGCCAGCATGATGGGCATTACCAGTATCCTGATCCACAGTTTTACTGATTTCAACCTGCACATCCCCGCGAACAGCCTGTGGTTTGTTGTGCTGCTGGCCTTCGCCTGGGTGGCAGTATCCGCAGAAGAGCGACGCGGGCAGGCATGACCACCCCTGATTGCTATGAGTGAGTGCAATGAGTAAGTTGCAATGATCAAATACTAAGCCTATATTTATACCTCAATTGAGATTCCTCAAAAAGGTTGTGTGTCATGCGGTCTGCCCTTCCCTCGCGCGTCCTGCTGTTCCTGTTAATGGCGACAAGTATTAACGCCTGGTCAGCCGATGGCCGCATAATCAGCTTTGAGGGTGATGTGCGGGTCAACGGCAAACCCGTCACTGCTGATACGGTGTTAAACCGGGAAGACACCATCACTACGGGACCCGGTGCGTTGGTTAAAATCATTCTGTCTGACAATAGCGTGCTCGACCTTGACGGTGGGTCGGAAATCCTGATCAGTGATTACAGCTTTGATCCCGCCGCACCGGACACAAATACCAGCAAGGTCGATATCCTGGCGGGCACACTGCGTTACGTCAGCGGCGCCATTGCCAAGGATGATCCAAAAAACATCAGCTTTACGGCGGGCAATTCCACCATCGGCGTGCGGGGAACCTTTATCAGTATCACTGTCGATCCCAAGCCTGAGAAGTAAGCAGTGCGATTTCTTGCCAAAACCCTCTTCCTGCTGACCTTGCTGGTTACAGCAGTGACCAACGCCTGGTCGGCTGATGGCCGCATCCTGAGTTTTGAGGGCGATGTGCGCGTCAACGGCAAGCCGGTGACCGCCAATACCGAATTGAATAGTGAGGATACGATCGTCACGGCAGCCGGCGCGACGATCAAGATCGTGCTCTCCGACAACAGCGTACTGGACATCGACAGCGGCTCAAATATCAAGTTGAGCGATTACAGCTATAATCCCGCCGCACCAAAAGAGAACAAAAGTCAAATCAGTGTTGTCGAGGGTACTCTGCGCTATGTCAGCGGCCTGATAGCCAAGGAGGACCCTGACAACATCGGCTTTACCGCCGGTAATTCCACCATCGGGGTGCGGGGCAGTTTCACCGGAATAGAAGTGGATGGCGCTACTGTGAATGTCGAGGCCATGATCGGGGAGGCCACGCTCATACGCAAGGACGGCTCCGAAACCATTCTGGTCCCTCCCGGACAGACTACCCAGATCGATCCGACCACCGGCAAGACCGTGGTCGCCGCATCGACTGCACCTAACGCGGTCAATGAAGTGGTCCACGCCATTGCGGCAGCCGCCCCGGACGCCAGCAATAGATTACCGGGTGACGAGGGTTGCAGCCAGGGCGACCGACCCTTGCGCAGTAATGCCGTGCCTGCGGCAGATCCAGAAACTACAGCCGCTATCAAGGCCCAGATGGCCGCCCTGAGTAAAGGTGAGCTGATGATGGTAATGGCGGTGTTGATCAATAACGCCGGGCATTTGTGTATCGATGCAGCCACGGTGGCTAACACTATCACTACAATCGCCACGGTACGCCCTGACGCAGTAGCCGAAGTTGTAATTGTGGCGACCCTGCTCGACCCCGTGAATGCCGAAAAGTTTACTGAATCCGCCACGCCACCACCCACGGCACAGGAGCCGAGGCCCCCGGTAAACCCTGTCGATCCACCCATCAATAACGAGATCCCTCCCGGCGGCGGCACGCCTCCGAGTCCCGAATAACGATATCGCCTACCGGTTGTCAGCGGGCACGGGGTTGGTGATGCAAGAAACCCGCACATGAAACACTATTTTTCTGAAAATCGCTCCCGAATTGAGCTGGGCATCGTATTCACACTGCTGACATTGTGGCTGCAAATGTCCGGCGCTGATTCGAGCCGCACCATCATCAACCGCCTGGATTATCTCGCCTACGACCTGCGCCTTAACCTGACCCTGCCTGTCGATCGCCAGGCCAGCACCTCAAATGTGGTGATTGTCGACATCGACGAGGCCAGCCTGCGGGCAGAGGGCCGCTGGCCCTGGAGCCGGCAGAAAATGGGCGAGCTTACAACGGCGCTGAAACGGGCGGGCGCACACACGATTGGCTTCGACGTGGCCTTTGCCGAATCGGAGCGCAATGTGGCACAGGAGTTGATCGAGGCGGCGACCGCCACCGGACAATTGGAGCATCAGGACTATCTGCAGCGGCTGATCCCGGACATGGACAGGGACCTCGCCTTCTCCAAGCTGCTCGCGGGCCAGAACATCGTACTCGGGTTCCTGTTGCACGCCACGGATGAAGGATCGGTGGGCGCGCTGCCATCGCCGTGGTCGGCGATCGCGGCAGAACAGCAGGGCAAGCTCACCATACCGGAGATGTCCAGCTACACCGGCAATATGCCGCTGTTGCAGAAAGCGGCAACCCACGGAGGCTTCCTCAACACCACCATGGATGCGGACGGTGTGCTACGCAGTACACCGCTCATTCTGGCGCATGACAACATGATCTACCCGTCGTTGTCCCTGGCAATGGCGCGTCGCTATACCAAATCGCTGCGTTTCAAAATCGACACGGCACACGCCGGCGCCACTGAGCGCGTCACCGGGCTATGGCTTGATCGCACCCTGATACCCACCGATCAGTATGGGAGAGTCCTGATCCCCTACACCGGCAGACGCGGGGGTATTCCTTACGTTTCGGCCACTAAAATTGTTCGCGCAACAAAAACGGATGAGTTTCCGCAGATCAAGAACGCGGCTGTATTGATCGGGTCGTCTGCGCTGGGGTTATCCGACCTGGTGAGCACCCCGACCGGGCCGACGTTCCCCGGGGTCGAGGTGCACGCTACGGTGCTGGAGAGAGTCCTGTCGGGCAAGCCCTTTCCTCGCGTGCCGGACTGGGCCAATGCCGCCAATGCGATAGCCATTGCAGTGGTCGGTTTACTCCTGACCTTTTTGTGCCCCGCATTCGGAGCTCTGGCGATCACAATATTTGCGGTGTTCTTTCTTGCTCTGGTGGTCGGTGGCAATGTCTGGCTGTGGACATCAGCGCAGTTGGCATTATCGCCAGTCATGCCACTGTTGACCGTGATTGCGATCATCCTGATGAACGTGCTGTTTGGTTACTTTACCGAGGCGAAGCAGAAACGGCAGGTGCGCAAGGCATTCAGTTCCTACATGGCCCCGGCCCTGGTCGATCAGCTGGTAGCACACCCTGAAGGGCTGCGTCTAAACGGCGAATCCAGGGAGATGACCTTCCTGTTCTCCGATATTGCCGGTTTCACCACCTTCACCGAGACCGCCAGCCCTGAATTGCTGGTGTCGGTACTGAATGAGTACCTCGACGCCATGTGTCGCGCTGTGATGGAGCACGGCGGTACCATCGACAAGATCGTTGGCGATGCGGTAGTTGGCATATTCAACGCGCCCCTGGATCAACCGGACCATGCGGAGAAGGCCGTAAAATGCGCTCTGGCCATGGATCGCATAAGCCGCGACTTTATCGCCAAGATGAATGCGCGCGGCATGGAGTTTGGCGTTACCCGCATCGGTATCAACACCGGCCGCGCTATCGTGGGCAATTTCGGTGGCAGCGGGCGCTTTGACTATACCGCCCACGGCGATGCCATTAATACCGCGGCGCGCATGGAAGGCGTCAACAAGCATCTTGGCACCCAGATGTGTATCGCCGGTACCACCGTCGCACAGTGTCCCAAGCATTTTTTCAGGCCGGTGGGCGCGTTGATTCTGAAGGGGAAAACAGAGGCCATTGAGGCTTTTGAACCTATGACGGAAGAAGAGTCGAAGACGCCGTTGACGGCGAGATACCTCGAAGCCTTTGAGCTGCTGACGCATGCGGACCCCAAGGCGGAAGCACTGTTCACCGAGCTCAAAACTGACTTTCCGGATGATGCCCTGGTAACGCTACACTACGACAGGATCGCCACCGGAATCCTGTCTTCCACCATCGTGCTTGCGGAGAAGTAACATTCAGCGCCTTCTTGAGAAATCCAGGCACGCCCTGCAGGAGTTGAACGCAGATCGTGTCATATCGATCCTGCTGTCAGGCATCATCGCAGGCATGGTCGTGCTGATTTCTTGCGTCAGTTTCGCTGCCCTGATCTTCAACGGCGCGCTGGCGCCCTTCATTTCCTCCGGTATCACCATCCTTATCTCCACCGCAGTGGTGACCGGATCATTGTTCAGCCTGCTGAGCGCCGCCCGGCCCGTGGTGGGATTGCCGGATGATGACACCGCACCCATATTGGCATTGATGGTAACCCTTATCATCGCCGGCTTTCCGGAGGGTACCCCCGGAGCAGTCCTGTTCGTGACGGCGTTTGGCGCCATGGCCTGCACTGCGCTGCTGACCGGCATAGTGCTGACCGCACTGGGGTACTTCAAGCTGGGTTCACTGGTCCGCTACCTACCCTATTCCGTGATGGGTGGTTACTTTGCCGGTGCCGGATGGTTGCTGATACAGGGTGCGCTGCGCGTTGTTAGCGACCTACCGCTAACATCCGCGCAGGACTTTCTGGCCCTGCTTGAAATGGATGTTTTATCACGCTGGCTGCCAGCTTTGCTGGCCGCAGCCGGCATACGCTGGGCCATACGCAGCTGGCACCAGTCACTGGCCATGCCGGCGGTCATGTTGCTGCTTATTGCGCTGTTTTATTCGGTTACGGCACTGTCAGGATTGAGCCCGGGCGAGCTGATGGCCGACGGTTGGCTGGTTGGGCCATTCCCCCACACCGAGCCAGCGCTGTTTAACCCGGTATTGTTCCAGCGCTCGGCCGATCTCGACTGGACCCTGATCGTTGAGCACGTTAGCAGTATCGGCACGATCATCATGCTCAGCGCCGTTTCGCTGATGTTGACCGCCAGCGGGCTGTCGCTATTGCAACGCAGCAACTTCGATATCAATCGGGAGTTGATGGTGGCCGGATTCGCCAATACCGTCAGCGGCATGGGCGGCGGCCTGGTTGCCCTGCCCTCCATGTCACTGACCCAACTGGCCATGACGGTAGGCGCTCCCAAGAGTCGGCTGGTCGGACTGGTGGTGGCCCTGTTTTGCGCTCTCATGCTGTTTTTTGGCATGTCCCTCATTGCCTGGTTTCCCAAGATAGTCCTGGCCGGCCTGCTGATTTTCCTGGGTGTGTCGCTGCTGGAGCGTTGGCTGATAGAGGCGCGCAAGCAGTTGCCGCGCCTGGAGTACCTGGTGGTGGTGGTTATCGTACTGGTCGTGGCGACGGTCGGCTTCCTCTCGGGTGTGATGGTTGGCCTGTTGTGCGCCATCGTCCTGTTCGTGATCAACTACAGCAGGATCAATGTGGTGCGCTACTCGCTTACCGGCAAAGAGCGCGGCAGCAATGTGGAGCGCAACAGCGCCGAGGAACAGTTCCTGCGCGACAATGGCGCCCAGACACTGATTCTGAAACTGCAGGGTTACCTGTTTTTCGGTACCACTGCTGCCCTGGCCCGTCGCATTGAGGAGCGCCTGGCGGATAAAGCGCAACCGGCGCTGCGCTTTGCCGCACTGGATTTCGCCCAGGTTACGGAAATGGACTCTTCCGCCGCATTGAGTTTCATGAAATTGGCGCAGGACGCATCCCAGTACAATTTTTTCCTGTTGTTGACCGGCCTCACTCCGAAGATGCACGAGCGCCTGATAGGGAACTGGTTTGGAAATGAAAGCACCAGCTATGTACAGATCATGCCGGACCTCGATCACGGGATCGAATGGTGCGAGGAGCGTATTCTGAAGGATCTATCCGTCAGCGAGACGCATGAGGGCATCCTGCAGCAGCTTTTGAGGTACATGCCAGCGCCCGATGATCACAAGATTCTGGAGAGCTATCTGGAGCATAGGCACGTAGAATCCGGCGACCAGCTTGCCAGGCAGGGGGATGCATCCGATGAAATGTTTCTACTGCAAAGCTGTACTGCATCGGTTTACCTGGATACCAGTTCGGGCAGGAAGCACCGGATTCGCCGGGCCGGCATAGGAACAGTGTTCGGCGAGGTTGGCTTCTACCTGGGCACTCCACGTACCGCTTCGGTGATTGTCGACGAGGGCGGAGAATTGTTCGTATTGAGTCAGTCCGCCAATGCCCGACTGGAGCTGGAGCACCCTCACATCGCTGCGGCCCTGCACAAGTTCATGATCCGCGTAATTACCCGCCGATTGCAGTTGACCACAACGACCCTGCAGGCTGTATTGACCTGAACCATTAGATAAATACGGGAGACTTATTATGGATTGCCCAAAGTGCGGCACGCGAATGGAAGCAGTGGAGTTTGGCACCAATATCAAGGTCATACGCTGCACTGGATGCTACGGACTATTCTGCAAATGGCAAACGCTGCGCCAACTGCGTGAAGAATGGCTCTCCGATAGCGTGCTGGACAAAGGTAGTCCGGCATTGGGGGCAAAGCACAATGCAATGCGGAATATTGACTGTCCCGAATGTGGCGCCGCGATGGCGCGTGTCAGGGATGATGAACAAGCACATATCACGCTGGACAACTGTCCCCAGTGCGAGAGTGTATTTCTGGACGCGGGTGAACTAACTGATATGAAATCCCTGACCCTGATGGATCAGGTGCGCCGCTTGCTCTCTAAGCTTGGCAAATAGCGTATTCGCCGAAGCCCTGTTTGCGCAAATCAGCGGTATACCGGCGGATATTAGACTGGGCAGTGTATTCCAGGCGCTGTATGAAAAACGGCGATTGATACAGGCTGGGCCAGCGTTGCAATTCACTCAGGAAGCGCAATTTTCCCTGGTAATACCGCTCATCGCTGACGCTTTCCGCTTCCTCCCGCAGGGCGATCGAATCGGCCAGGTAATCTTCCCAAGGTAGACCAAAGCCCGACAAATCGACGTCTACAACAAAGGCGGTCGCGGCATCCTTGGCCGCTCCTGTGTGTTGTGTGGCAATAATGAATTCGCAAACTCTGTCGATAAACTGTACCGGCATCGCGGGTCCGGCAACATTCCTTAAATAGGCTGCACTCAAAATCTCGTTGTCCCTGGCTCCGTAGTGGTAAATGATATCGTGGAACCATATCGCCAATTCGGTTGCGCGGCATTCCACCACGTGATCTTTCGCGTAATCCAGCTCACTCAGGCATTGGGCCAGGTGTCCGAGCGTGTGGTAGTGGCGATGGGGCTCTGTATAATGCTGCTGCAATTTATACCACACCTGCTCTGCGTTCGCTCCGGCACACGCCTGCCACAAGTTGCAAAAACGCCTCGCAAGATAACTTTCGTCCACAGGACTCCCCACGACTGAGTTGGCGAGTACACAACGCCCGGTAGTTCGTGCCCCACAATGGGGCATAGAGCACCTGATCCGAGGTTTTCTGTTGTGCACAAGCATCTAAACTTTTGATCGAGCTTAGCATAGGCAATTAGCGGGGAAAAATTCAATTTGGCAACTACGTCACAGTTTGCACACAGACAAAGTGAATAATTTTCTATGCTATGCCGCGGGCCCGGGTACGTCCTGTCCGTCGCGGCCTCCGCTTTCCCCGCCGATCACTGCCGCCTTGATGACGAACAGACAGTGGCCGCAGAACAGCAGGAAATAGCACAGCAGGCTCAGGTATTCGGGGATGCGTTCGAGTACAAGACCTATGCTGGCGCACAGGGTCGCGTAGCCCACCATCAGCACCAGTGTCTGGCGCCGCCCCAGACCCATGTCCATCAAGGTATAGTGCAGGTGGGAGCGGTCCGCCTTCATGACCTTATGACCACGTTTGAAGCGCAGCAACATGGTGGCCAGCATATCCATCAACGGTACCGTGACCAGCCACAGAGCGGTTACCGGCAGGATCAACGCGTTGTCACCCTGGGAAAAATACACCAGAGACGCGGTCACCATAAAGCCAAGGGTCACACTACCCGCATCACCGAGAAACATTTTCGGAAGTAGTCGGTTGTTGGGGCCGAGGTTAAACAGCAGGAAGACTCCCAACGGCACCAACAGCAACAACAACGCATTGGACATGGGATGACCGACCTGCATGGCCAGCAGGTACAACACCAACAATGGCAGGGCAATGGTGCAGGCAGCCAGGCCGTCAATCCCGTCGATCATGTTGTATGCATTACTCAGCCCCGCCACCGCCAGCGCGGTCAGCGGCACGGTAAGCAGCAGCAGTGGAATAGTCCCCATAGCCAGCAAGTTGCCCACATTGGTAATCGCTATGCTGCCGTAGGTTGCGAGCAATATGCCGCTGGTGAATTCCAGCAGAAGCCGTGCGCTGGCCCTGATATGGTGAAAGTCGTCAAATACCCCTATGGCGAATACAGCGGAGGCGATAGCCACCATAGGGTAATTGTAGGGCGCGATGCCCAGTGCAAAGGTTCCGAACTGCAGTGTGGCAAATATCGCGATGCCACCGGCAAGTGGAACCGCTCCCAGATGTTGCTTGCGCGCATCGGGCTTGTCCACCAATCCCAGACGAGCACCGAGACTCACCGCAATGCGCGTAATCACGAGGGCAGCAATAACGACTTGCAGTATGAGCACGTTGGTGAGTTCTTCAGGGATAGTGTCCGTAAGCATGAGCCGTAGTATAGCGAATTAGATCATTGGGATGATTGCATTCACGCGAGAATTCCCAATGTCGTACTAAAGCATGCGCTCAAAATACCGGATCGTTTTAAGCAAACCCTCTTCCAATTGGATTTTGGGTTCCCAATTTAACCTCAACCTGGCCTCATCGATATTCGGTTGACGCTGCGAGGGGTCGTCGCTAGGCAGCGGACGAAGTACGATACTGGATTTTGAATTAGTCAATTCAATCACTTTCTCGGCAAGCTCTCGAATCGTAAATTCATTAGGGTTACCTAAATTCATCGGCCCGGTAATCTCATCGCCCGTGGCCATAAACCTGAGAAAACTCTCGATAAGGTCATCGACGTAACAAAAAGACCGCGTCTGGGACCCTTCGCCGAATAGTGTTATCGCCTGGCCTTGCAGCGCCTGCATGATGAAATTCGAAACAACTCTGCCATCGTTAGGGTGCATATTGGGGCCGTAGGTATTGAAAATACGGGCCACCTTGATTCGCAAACCATGCTGCCTATGGTAGTCAAAGAACAATGTTTCAGCGCAGCGTTTTCCCTCGTCATAGCAGGAACGTTCACCGATGGGATTCACGTGCCCCCAATAACTCTCAGGCTGAGGATGGACTTGCGGATCACCGTAGACTTCGCTCGTAGAAGCCTGGAATATTTTAGCACGCGTGCGTTTGGCCAGGCCCAACATGTTGATTGCGCCATGCACACTGGTCTTGGTGGTTTGGACGGGATCTTGTTGATAGTGTATCGGAGAGGCCGGACACGCGAGATTGTAGATTTCATCCACTTCAACATACAACGCGAAAGTCACGTCGTGTCGCATCAATTCAAAATTCGGTTTATCCAACAGATCAGCAATATTGTCTTTCGCACCAGTGAACAGGTTATCCACGCAAATCACGTCGTGACCTTGCTCCACCAATCGCCGACAGAGGTGCGAACCCAAAAATCCGGCACCCCCTGTTACCAGTATCCGCTTCCTCAAGTGCATGGTGTGGTTAGTGTCCTCATTCGCTTTCACTTGTTAGTGTCTCGTGCGGTCGCCTTGTTGATTCTGCACAATTGCCGCCGGGTTATCCAGCATCAGACGCTGCGCCCGGTCTCGACCATATTTCCGGGCGATGCTGTCAAAAGCCCGGCTCATTACAGGCGGCCTGGCTGTGGCATTATGCCCATCACTGGCCAGCACCGTCACTTTATCACCACGTAATAACTGATGGGCGATCAACCGGGACTTCTCGCCAAAATGGCCGATGACCGAACCAGCCGTAAGCTGCAGCCAACAACCTGCATCAATGAACGGCTGCAATTGCGAGGCGTCTTTCATGATCTGCGTGTTGCGCTCCGGGTGAGCGATCAAGGGCCGGATACCCTGGTCCAATAACCATTGCGTCAGCTTGTCACTCCCGGGAATCAGGTGGCTGTGGGGAAACTCCAGCAGCATCACCTTAAAGCCATCCACTTCCCCATAGAAGGGGATGTCCTCGTTGGCGACCTGGTCCATGATACGGTCCGTCAAGCGAACTTCGCCGGCAAAACCCAGGCGCAGGGCGATCTCGTGCTGGTCCAGCGCCTGCTGCAGGTTTTCACAGGCTTGTTGGATCGACGTTCGGGAGTTCTCCCATCTACCAGGATGAATGTGCGGCGTGACAATGGCGTGGGTGATGCCATCTGCCACCGCCATACGGCAGAGTTCGAGAGATTCTTCCCAGGTATCCGGACCGTCATCTATTCCATGCAGCAGATGGCAATGCAGGTCTATCATCCCTCGAAGGGGTGTCGCAGCACAATTGTTTCGACACGATCTGGTCCGGTGGAAATGATGTCGATGGGTGCTCCCACCACGTCCTCAATCTTTTTAATGTAACTGCGGGCGGCCGCAGGGAGCTCTGCCAGGGATTTCGCACCCAGTGTGGACTCGCTCCAGCCGGGGACTTCCTCGTAAAGGGGTACCAGGCCCTCGTAGTCATCCGAATCCATCGGGTGGGGCACGGGCTTGCCGTCCTTGCAGGTATAGCCGACGCAGATGCGGATGGTTTCCAGCCCATCAAGCACATCCAGCTTGGTCAGGCACAGGCCACTGACGGAATTGATGTTGACTGCCGTACGCAGCGCCACCGCATCAAACCAGCCGCAGCGGCGCGGCCGTCCGGTCGTCGCACCGAATTCGTGGCCTCGCTTCGCCAGGTGAGCACCGATCTCATCGAACAGTTCGGTGGGAAACGGACCGGATCCCACGCGGGTCGTGTAGGCCTTGGTAATGCCCAGTACATAATCGAGGTACAGCGGACCGAATCCGGAACCCGTTGCGGTGCCACCGGCTGTAGTGTTGGAACTGGTCACAAAGGGGTAGGTGCCATGATCGATGTCAAGCAACGAGCCCTGGGCGCCCTCGAACATAATATTCGCACCGGCCTTGCGGTACTCGTGAAGGATGGCGCTGACATCCGCCATCATCGGCAGCAACTCCCTGCCCATCTCGAGTGTGTCGGCCAGCACCTTGTTCACATTCAGCGCTTCCACCTGATAGTATTTTTCCAGGATAAAGTTGTGGTATTCCATCACGTCCCGCAACTTGCGGGCGAAGCGCTTCTGATCCTGCAAATCACCCAAGCGCACACCACGCCGGGCGACCTTGTCCTCGTAGGCCGGACCGATGCCGCGACCGGTGGTGCCTATTTTATCGTTGCCGCGCTTGGCTTCACGCGCCTGGTCCAATGCCACATGGTAGGGCAGGATCAGCGGGCAGGCGGGAGAGATTTTCAGGCGCTGGCGCACGGGTACCCCTTTGGCCTCCAACTCGGCGATTTCGCTGAGTACGGCTTCCGGCGATAGGACCACGCCGTTACCAATCAGGCATGCCACGTTGTCGCGCAGGATGCCCGACGGGATGAGGTGCAATACGGTTTTCTTGCCATCAATGACCAGGGTGTGACCAGCGTTATGCCCGCCCTGGAAACGCACCACGACGCTGGCCTGATCCGTCAACAGGTCAACAATCTTGCCTTTACCTTCATCGCCCCACTGGGTACCCAGGACTACCACATTCTTACTCATTGCTTTGGCTCTTGTGTTGAATCGGATTTGGAATTACGTGCACCGGGACAGCCCTACACACTGTCATTGGTGTGCAAGTTCTGTACCCGCCACTGGCCGCTCACTTCGACGAGGTGGCGATCGCATCGCGGATCCGGGGCACCTGACAAGCAATTGATAACCACTTCGCCCGCCGAGCGCAAGTTACGCACTTCCTCGTCCAGTGCAGGATCATCCGCATCTGGCATGCTGATAGCACCGCCGACGGAACTGGCGGGGGGTAGCCGTGTCAGCAGGGCCTTCAAGTCGGTGGCGAAGCCGGTCGCAGGTCGCGCCCGACCAAACACGGCACCCACATCATTGTAGCGACCGCCGTTGGCCAGAGCCTGCCCACAACCGGCGACGTAGGCGGCAAACACCAACCCTGTGTGGTAGTGATAACCGCGCAATTCCGCAAGATCAAAATAAATATCCAGATCCGGTAATTGGCGACGGATATCACAGGCCACTTCCACGAGTGCATCGATCCCCGCTAGCGCATCCGGCACGGCCTCGGCAAACAGTGTGCGGGCATCCCCCAGCACCGACTCGTCCCCGTGTAAATCTACCAACGCAATAATGAGTGCGGCGCTGGCGGGCTCCACCCCGGCCAGGGCCAGGCATAAATCCGGCACTGACTTGCGCTGTAATGCATCAAATACTGTCTTCTCCTGTTCGTCCCTGAGGCCTGCCCCGGCCAGCACCGCCTCATAGATGCCCACGTGACCAAGATCCAACGTAATTCCCGTGAGCCCGGCCGCTTCCAGCGTCGCCAGCATCAGGCGCACAATCTCCACATCCGCACCGAGACTGTCGTCGCCATAGAGCTCTGCGCCAACCTGAATGGGCGAGCGCGAAGCCAGCAGCGATTTGGGACGGGTGTGCAGGGTGGACCCCGCGTAACACAGTCGGGTTACACCCTCCTCGGCCAGGCTGTGGGCATCGATACGGGCAACTTGCGGGGTAATATCTGCGCGAATCCCCAGCATGCGCCCACTGAGCTGGTCAGTCAGTTTGAAGGTGAGCAAATCCAGATCCTCACCCAAACCCACCAACAGGGATTGCGTGAACTCCACCAGGGGCGGGATGACCAACCGGTAACCCCAACTGCGATACAAGTCCAATAGAGTGCGACGCAGATTCTCCAAGGACTCGGCCTGTGCGGGGAGCACTTCTTCCATCCCGTCCGGAAGTTGCCAGTGATCTACCGTCGTCATTTCATTCACCAGGCCCTAATGCACCAAGTACAGTATAACCACACCAACCAACATACTCCCCAGACCAAAATTGCGAATCAACGCGTCATCCATTTGCGCTGCCAGAGCCAGCATCGCACGCCAGCGGTTGGGGCTGATAAACGGCAGCAGGCCTTCAATGATAAATACCAGTGCAATAGCGATCGGAAGTACCTGCCAGAAATCCACACACTCTCCAAAGACAAAAAAACCACAGGACCGATGATTGCCTATGAACGCCGGATCGTGCTATTTGCCACCTTTGGAGTCTTTCAGGTAGCGGAAAAATTCACTGTCCGGCTGCAGCAGCAGCACATCACCGTTACCCTGGAATGCATCCTGGTAAGCCCTGAGACTGCGGGTGAACGAGTAAAACTCCGGATCCTGGTTGAACGCCTGCGCGTAGACGCCTGTGGCAGTCGCATCACCCTCACCACGAACCAATTCCGAATCGCGGTAAGCGTTGGCCCGCAGTACAGTGACCTCCCGATCCGCCGCCGCGCGAATACCCTCAGACAGTTCCTGGCCCTGGGAGCGGTGCTCACGCGCTTCCTTCTCGCGCTCGGCGTTCATGCGCCGGTAAACCGATTCGGACACGTCGGGTGGCAAGTCGATCTGCTTCACACGCACATCAACCACTTCGACGCCGAGCCCCTCCAGGGCGACGATGTTGAGTTCCTTGGTAAGTGCCTGCATTAACTCGTCACGCTCGCCGGAGACCACCTCCTGAATGGTGCGCACCGCCACCTGATTACGCAGTCCGTCATTGATACGCTGGGCCAGCAGCGCCATTGCCCGCGATTCTTCACCATTGGTGGCAGTGTAGAACTTGGCGGTATCCGCGATTTTGAACTTGGCGTAGGAATCGACAATCAGAGCTTTCTTCTCTTGGGTAAAATAGCGCTCAGGTGTGGAATCCACGGTCAGGATGCGACCATCAAATTTGCGCACACTATTTACGAGTGGGATTTTGACGTGCAGGCCTGGCAGAATATTGGGGTTGACCACCTCCCCAAACTTCAGCAGTACGCCGCGCTCGGTTTCCTTGATGACATACAGCGATTTACTCGCTAGCAACAGTAACACCAGCGCGATAAAAACTATAAACACATTGCGTCCAGCCATGTTCAGCGCACTCCCCTGCGACCTTCTGTCGCCGCGGCATCGCGGCGCTGTTGCTCGGTGACAGCGTTAGTCAATTCTCGAATAGTGTTGCTGTCAAAACTGGCTTCGCCCGCAGTACTGGCCCGCTGGCTTTGCTCCGTCAATTTATCCAGGGGCAGGTACATAATATTGTTGCCGCCCTGTACATCGACCATCACCTTACTTGATTGGCTGTACACGCCCTGTACAGCGTCCAGGTACAGGCGCTCACGCGTCACAACCGGCGCTTTTTGATACTCCGCCAACAGACGGTTGAAGCGCTCCGCCTCACCTTGGGCATTGGCAATAACCTGTTCCTTATAGGCATTGGCTTCCTCTATCTGGCGCTGGGCGCCGCCGCGCGCTTCAGGAACGACGGCGTTAGCGTAAGCTTGGGCTTCGTTCTTCACCCGCTCTTCGTCTTCCCGTGCCTTGATCACGTCGTCAAACGCGGACTGTACCTGCGCTGGTGGTTTCGACTCATCGACCGTCACCTTGCTGACCAGAATGCCGGTTTTGTAAAGGTCGAGGTACTCCTGCAGGCGTCGTTGCACATCAATGCCAATCTGCGCACGTCCCTCTGTCAGCACCATATCCATACTCACTCCACCCACCACGTGGCGCAGCGCGCTTTGTGAGGCGTGCTGCAGGGAGCGCTCGGGATCACGTACCTTGAGGACAAAATTGACAGGGTCGTTGATCACATACTGCACCGAGAGTTTCACGTCAACAATGTTTTCGTCCTGCGTAAGCATGGTCTCGTGGAAACTGGCAGAGCGGACCTTGGTGATATTCAGTTGGGTGACGTCGTCTATCAGTGGAGGGTTCCAATGCAGGCCAGGCTGTACCGTATCGTAGTACTTGCCAAAACGCAGCACGACGCCACGCTCCTGCTCATCGACCTGGTAAACACCGAGCAGAGCCCAGATCAAGAGCGCCACTGCCGCCAATACACCCAGTGCTGCTGCGGAAAATCCGGCAGGAGCTCTACCAGAAGAGGAGCCGCCACCACCGAATAGACCGCCCAATTTAGCCTGTAGTTTCTTGAGCGCTTCATCCAGATCAGGAGGCCCCTGATTGCCGCTGCCCCAGGGGTCCTTGGGCTTGTTGTTCCCGCCACCCGGTTCATTCCAGGCCATAACCAACTCCTAATTAAAACAGTCAAATAGTCTATCAAATTTTTGCTCCGCGGTACGCAGTACTCGCGTGAGCGCGCGCAACTAATACGCCCGTTCCGGCCCTTTCTTCATCAACCGATTCCAGTCCGCACGGGGCAGGCGCACGCTCAGGTGCACTACGCCGTTGTCGTCGTAATCTTCCGCCTCGACCGCTCCCAGACTGTAGAACGCCGCACGCAAACTACCTTGGGTCGGGTCCAGGTGCAATTCTTCGGCCACCATATCCTGACCCACCAGCTCAGCAATGGCCTGCAACAACAGGTCGGTGCCCGCACCTGTTGCGGCACTCAGCCAAACGCGCAACGGTCGCCCGTCTGCGTCGCGTTCCATACGCGGCAACTGCCCCAGCAAATCCAGTTTATTGAACACCTGCAGCTGTGGAATATCTTCGGCGCCTATCTCACTCAGCACCTCCTGTACCTGATACATGTTGCTCTCCCGCTCCTGACTGGCGGCATCCACCACATGCAATAATAAATCTGCCTGCAGGGTCTCTTCCAGCGTCGCCTTAAAAGCTTCCACCAACTTGTGCGGCAGATGGGCGATAAATCCCACAGTATCGGCCAGGACCACCGGGCCGACATTTTCCAGTTCGACGCGACGCAGGGTGGGATCAAGGGTCGCGAAGAGTTGGTCAGCCACGTAGACGGTGGACTGGGTAACGCGATTGAACAGGGTGGACTTGCCGGCATTGGTATACCCTACCAGGGATACCGTGGGGATTTGTGCCCTGGTTCGCGAGCGCCGCCCCTGCTCACGCTGCACGCGTACTTTCCCAAGCCTGGCTGTGATGGACTTGATGCGCGCCCGCAACAGGCGGCGATCGGTCTCCAGCTGGGTCTCACCCGGGCCGCGCAAACCAATGCCCCCTTTTTGTCGCTCCAGGTGGGTCCAGCCCCGCACCAGGCGAGTGGACATGTGCTGTAACTGCGCAAGTTCGACCTGCAACTTGCCCTCATGGGTGCGGGCGCGCTGGGCGAAGATGTCCAGGATCAGGCCAGTGCGATCCAACACCCGGCATTGTAATTCGCTCTCCAGGTTACGCTCCTGGCTGGGCCTCAGTGCGTGGTTGAATATCACGATTTCCGCTCCGTGCTCGCGCACTGTGCTGGCAATTTCCTCGAGCTTTCCACTACCCACAAACGTGCGGGGGTCAGGAGTTGCCCTGGCACCGATGACATAGGCAACCGGATCACCTCCGGCAGACAGCACAAGTTCCTCTAATTCACGAGGGTCTTCGCGTTGCAATTCACTGGCGAGATTCAGGTGCACGAGCACAGCCCGCTCCCCCGAATCGGGGCGATCAAAAAACAAGCCTACCTCGTCAAGTTGGGACTAGCTGGCGACAGATACCCCACGGGCACCCGCCGGCAATGCGTTCAACTTCCGTCTTCTTCATCTTCCGGCGGGTTCTGCAGCGGAACACGCACCACGCGGGAGGGGACTACAGTGGAAATCGCGTGCTTGTACACCATCTGGCTGACGGTATTCTTAAGCAACACGACAAATTGATCGAACGACTCAATCTGCCCCTGCAGCTTGATTCCATTAACCAGATAAATGGAAACGGGTACGCGTTCCTTACGCAGAATGTTCAAATAAGGGTCTTGTAGCGTGTGCCCTTTTGACATAAGTATCTCCTGATGAGGCTCAACTCGAGCCGAAAAATTATAAAAACCTAATCTCTTATCACTATGAGCACTGATCCCTACCAGCTTTCAGAGTGGATATCCAGTCTTCAGACTAACCGACCACAGTATAATGCATTTGCACCAGACTTATAGTGGGGGCCGGGCAAGATAGTTCAAGGCCAGAGCCAGCGGACTCTCACCAGACCAGTTCACACGATCGTCAGACTGGCTTCCCGTGGCCAACTTCCCTGCATAATCGGTGTAAATCCACGCAAGATTAGGCCACTTTCGTAACCAGGTGAGTTGTCGCTTGGCCAATTGCCGGGTTGCCGCAAGCGCATTTTTCACGGCTTCGTTAAGGCTGCACTCGCCTTCCAGGTGCTGCCATAACTGTCGATAACCAACTGCGCGGAGCGCGGGCAGGTCAGCATGCAGGTCCGGACGTTGCCACAAGCGGCGCACCTCCTCCAGCAATCCCGCCTCCATCATTAGCTCAAATCGCCGGGCAATCCGTTGATGCAGATGCGCCCGATCAAGGGGGCAGATCGCCAGTTGCGCCACGCGGTATCGGTCTTTGACACCGGCTCCGGATTGGCTGTGCCACTGGGTGAGCGTAATACCGCTGGCCCGGTACACTTCCAGAGCGCGACTCAGGCGTTGCGAGTGCCGTGGATGAATGCGTGCGGCGGCTTCTGGGTCCACTAGCGCCAGCTGCTGGTGAATGTGAGGCCAGCCATACGCCTTGGCCTCGGTTGCAATTTCCACGCGAATGGCTGGGTCTGCTTTAGGCATCGCGGCCAGTCCATCGAGAAACGCCTTGAAGTAGAGCATGGTGCCACCCACCAGCAGCGGTGTCTTGCCGCGGGCGACGATGTCCGTTACCGCGCGGTGGGCGTCCGTGACGAACTCCGCAGCGGAGTATGCCTGGGCGGGATCGCGAATATTAACCAGCTGGTGGGGATAGACCGGCTTGGCACTGCCGATGTCCATACCGCGATACACCAGGGCGGAATCGACACTGACCAGTTCACAGTTCAGCCGGCCCGCCAGTTCAATGGCCAGATCGGTCTTGCCTGAGGCAGTGGGGCCCATCAGGCAGATCAACTGGGGATTTTGTGGATTCACCTGTGCCTCAGCGGCCGCGCAAAAACAGCTTATCCAGTTCGTCCAGGCCGATTTGAATCCAGGTGGGCCGGCCGTGATTGCATTGGCCGGAGCGCTCGGTTTCCTCCATATCCCGCAGCAGCGCGTTCATTTCCGGGAGGGTGAGGCGCCGGTTAGCGCGCACTGACCCGTGACAGGCCATGGTGGAAAGGATCTCATCCATGTGTGCCTCAATGCGTTCTGAGCTGCCAAATTCGCTAAGGTCGGCCAACACATCCCTCACCAGCTGTTCCACGTTGGAATCGCGCAGCGCTGCCGGTACCTGACGGATGACCAGGTTTTCCTCGCCCCCGGCTTCAACTGCCAGGCCCAGGCGCTGGAACAACGCTCCATGCCGAGCCGCGATCTCCACTTCTCGCTGGCTGACCGCCACCGCTAACGGCACAAGTAAAGGCTGGCTGCGAATGCCTGTCGCATCGCGGGCGGTTTTGAGGCGCTCGTAGGTAATGCGTTCGTGGGCCGCGTGCATATCAACCAGGATCAGCCCGTGAGCGTTTTCGGCCAATATATAGACACCTTTTAACTGCGCCAGCGCGTAACCCAGGGGCGGAACCTGCTCGGCCGATTCCTCTGCGGGCAGGCCGTGTAGCCGGGCATAGCCGCGCAGCTGCTCACTCACCTGGGCTGCGCTTGGCGTGGAGTATCCAAACGCGCGACCGGACACACTCGGGCGACCCGCACCCGGAGTGCCCCGGGCTGGCGTGCCCCAGGCCAATGCATTTTGACTGCGGATCTCTCCTGTAGCAGTGTCTATCGCCATACCGTCGTCGGTCGCCAGCAGCTGCGCAACCCGCCCTGACTCCTGGCCCGGACGCACCTCCGCCAGGGCGCGGTGCAGGCTGGAGAAAATAAAATTGTGCACTGAGCGGCCATCGCGAAAACGTACCTCGTGCTTGGTGGGATGTACATTGACGTCGACCTGGGCCGGATCAAGTGTCAGATACAGCACAAATGCCGGGTGACGTCCGTGGTACAACACATCGCGATAAGCCTGCTTCACCGCATGAGCGACCAGACGGTCGCGGATAACCCGGCCATTGACAAAAAAGTACTGCAGATCTGCCTGGCTACGGGAGAACGTCGGCAGGCCAACCCAGCCCGACAGTTGGTAGGGAGGGGCCTCTGCCGCTATCGCTATGGCCTGCTCCATGAAGGCGGGCCTGCAGACCGCGGCCACTCGGCGTTGACGCTCAGCCTGTACAGCAGTTGCTTTCAGATTGTGTATCACCTTGCCATTGTGGCGCAGGGTGAATGCCACATCGAAACGCGACAGTGCCAGGCGCTTCACAATTTCCTCAAGGTGATTGAACTCGGTCTTTTCCGTGCGCAGGAACTTGCGCCGGGCCGGCGTATTGAAAAACAGGTCGCGCACTTCCACTGTGGTGCCCCGGGGATGAGGCGCCGGCTTGAGTTGCACTTCCATATCGCGCCCTTCACAGGCGGCGCTGCTGCCCTCACTACCGTGTTCGCTCGGGTTGCTGGTGAGGCTCAGTCGCGACACCGATCCGATGCTGGCCAGGGCTTCACCCCGAAAACCAAGACTGCCTACCCGTTCAAGGTCTTCCAGAGAAGCGATTTTACTGGTGGCGTGCCGGGCCAGCGCCAGGGCCATGTCCTCGGCGGGAATGCCACTGCCATTGTCACGCACCCGGATCAGCTTGGCGCCACCGGATTCGACATCAATCTCGACCCGGGTTGCACCCGCGTCCAGGCTATTTTCCAGTACTTCCTTGGCTACTGACGCAGGGCGCTCGACGACTTCCCCAGCGGCGATCTGGTTAGTCAGCCTGGAACTGAGCAAGCGTATTCGGGACATGGAAACAGTATTGTCAGCTCTTCGGAATGGTCAGCTTCTGCCCCACCAGAATCTTGGAGCCATCAATGCGGTTTTGGCTCTTTAGATCGGTGACAGAAACACTGAAGCGGTCAGCAATGTCCGAGAGTGTATCACCGCTGGCGATAATGTACTGCTGTCCACCCTGCTGGCCGCGTTGCGGCGCGCCCTGCTGCCTTTGCCACGCCAGGAATGTGCCAGAAGGTGGATGGGCCCTGAACCACTCCCTGATGCCGCGATGAATGGCGCTGGCCATTTTTTTCTGGTAGCTGCTGGTGGCCAGCAGACTGGATTCCTGCGGATTGGAAATAAAACCGGTCTCCACCAGAATTGATGGGATATCCGGGGATTTCAGTACGGCGAATCCGGCCTGCTCCACATTGCGCTTATGCAGATTGGTGACGCTGTCCACATTGCGCAATACCTTGTCGCCAAATTTCTGGCTGGTATACAGGGTCGATGTCATGGACAGGTCCGCCAGCACCCCGGCCAATTCATCGTCCTTGTCTGACAGGCTTACGCCCCGAATCTAGTCTGCGG
>JANPDE010000131.1:0-5860 GCA_031431315.1 Haliea sp. | reverse complement strand
ATTTCAGTCGCCAGGATTCATACCCACCATCCATGCTATAGACCTCCTTATATCCCTGTTCAACGAAATAGTTCGCCGCACCCTGGCTTGAATTGCCATGGTAGCAATAGAGGATCAGCGGTTTGTCTTTAGCAGCAACCGCTAAAAATTCATCCATAGTCTCGTGCTGGACATGGATGGCATTCTCGATACTGCCAGCAAGAAAAGCACCAGCATCTCGCACATCACCTATGGTGACTTCACCCTTATCAATCAGTGCTTTAGCCTCGTCAATCGAAATACGTTTGTAGGACATGTTCGCCTCCGGAATCTTAGGATAAATACGCAGGAATAGCTGATTAACTCATTGGTCGCGGCATGCATGCACTTCCACCGTGGCATGAACGATGTCCAGTTGCTGTGGAATCAGGGATTTATAATAGTCCGGTGATTTTAGTTCGTCACTGACAATCGCGATCTCTGCCGCGAAGATACCGTGCCCAATACTCCACAGATGCAGATCAGTGATCCGGTCTGTCGAGTTTTTTTCGATGGACGCGCGCAGCAGCGCAAGACGATCGGCGTCGGCCTGGTGATCGAGCAGCACCCGTGCAGTGTCGCGAATAAGTCCATACGACCAGCGTGCGACCAGCACTGCGCCCACAATACCCATGGCCGGGTCCAGCCAACCCGCGCCCATATACTTGCCTGCCAGCAGGGCCAAGATAGCCAGCAGCGATGTGAGTGCATCCGCCAGTACGTGCAGGTAGGCTGCACGCAGATTGTGATCATGCCCGTGGTGGGAATGCTCATGGTCATCATCGTGGTCATGGTCGTGTCTATGATCATGCTCATGCGGAGTCGACATCAGCACCCAGGCACTGACGCCATTCACCGCCAGGCCAACGACAGCCACTACTAACGCCTGGTCAAAGGCAATGGCCAGCGGGTTGATCAAGCGGTCGGTACTCTCGATCACCATGACCAGAGCAAACCCCATCAGCAGCACTGCACTGGCAAAGCCGGCGAGGCTATTAATTTTGCCGACACCGAAGGCAAAGCGACGATCCGCTGCCAGCCGCCTCGACACCACATAGGCGAATACGGCAATACTCAGTGCAGTGGCATGCGAGGCCATGTGCAAGCCATCTGCCAGCAGCGCCATGGAGCCATAGATCAGCCCGGCTGCTATTTCTACGACCATCATTACCGCAGTCAGAACAACAATCGCGATGGTGCGCTTCTCACCGGCGCGCTGCTCGTGTTGGTTGAACACATGGTCATGCGTCCAATTGCCAGGCTGTCGGTCATTCATCATAGTGGGCGCTTCATAGTTCAGATCAATGGCTAGGACAGGGTTGGTCGAGTGGCTGCAACAGCGCCCCGGATTTCAGCATCGACAAACTCGCGAAATGCAGGCGACACCGACATGCTGCCAAACCTGTCCCACCAGGTACGGCTGCCCGCGTACTCCCGCGTACCTGGCCGGCAAGATAGAGCAGTGAGGCGATAACACCAACAGCCCCGACTAATTCTGCAATGGCTCCGAGTGCATCCCGGCTCATGGCGAGCTTCACATTAACATCTAATGGGCAAGCATAGCCCAGGGGTCCTCAAATGTCCCTTACCTGTCACGAGCATCGCCACCGTCAACGCGCCTGCAGCAACTTTACTTGGCAATGCACAGGCAAACGTATATCGTCCCCAGCATGAAATACATTGGCACCGACAACTTCAACCACGAGCAAGTGCCACAAGTGGGTATCCTGCTCACCAACCTCGGTACGCCCCAAGCACCGGAAAAGAAGGCGCTCAGAGCCTATCTCAAGGAGTTCCTGTCGGACCCGCGCGTGGTGGAAGTGCCACGACTGCTGTGGTGGTTCATCCTGCACGGGGTCATCCTCAATATCCGCCCCGCTCGCTCCGCCGCTTCCTATCGCAGCGTGTGGACGGAGCGCGGCTCGCCCCTGCTCTTTCATACACAGGATCAGACGGACGCCTTGCGGGAAAACATGACCAGGCAGTTTGGTGACGGCGTAATAGTGGAGTTCGCCATGCGTTATGGCACGCCATCGATTCCTGATGTGCTGCAAGCGATGTTGCAACGCGGGGTGCGAAAACTGCTGGTGTTGCCCCTGTATCCGCAGTACAGCGGCGCCACCACTGGCTCGACCTTCGACGCGCTGGCCACCAATTTTACGCGTCGACGTTGGCTACCGGAGTTGCGTTTTGTCAGTCACTATCACGATCACCCGGCCTATATCAGCGCAGTAGCTGACAGCGTGCGAGCCTTCCGCAAGGAGCACGGCAGCGCTGAGAAACTGTTATTTTCCTACCACGGCGTGCCGCAAAGTTATCTGGATGAAGGTGATCCCTACCACTGCGAATGCCTGAAGACCTCGCGCCTGGTGGCCACGGAACTGGGGTTAACGGAGACGGACTACCAGACCACATTCCAATCGCGTTTTGGCAGGCAGGAGTGGCTAAAACCTTACACCGATATGACCCTCAAGGGCCTGCCAGCGCAGGGTGTCAAAGCAGTGCAGGTTATCTGTCCCGGTTTTGCCGCCGACTGCCTGGAGACACTGGAGGAACTGGCGGTGGAAAATCGCGACTATTTCCTGGCAGCGGGCGGCGAGCGCTATGAGTACATCCCGTGCCTCAACAGCACGCCAGACCATATTGCCGCGCTGGCGAGTATCGCCAATGAACATCTGGTGGGGTGGCTGACTACAACCAACGCCTGACGCGGTCACAATAGGCCGGATACTGCTCGGGAAACATGTTCCGCAACATCGCCTCTTCAGGTCGAATAAAGCGCCGTTCGACAATAATCGAGAATAGCGGTGGAATGAACAGCGCCATGCTGGCGCCTACTGTAATAGCGCAGCCCAACAGTATGGCCACCATGCCCAGGTACATGGGATTGCGCGTGTAGCGGTAAATCCCGTTTGTCACCAGGGCGCACACATTTCGAAACGGTATGACACCCGTTCCCGCGCGGCGAAACACGCCATTGGCTAGCACCAGCAACAGCAGGCCGACCGCAACGAGCAGTCCTCCAGCAAGTTGTGCCATCAGACTTGTAAAACGCGGTCCCGGGTAATACTCATTGCAGACAAAGATCGCAACCAGGCCCAGCAGCAACCAGATCGGCGGATAAATGATGCGTTTAACCATGCTGATGTGCCTCTGACTGATGCGCAGTAGAGTGAGAGCCGGCCGGTTCCACACTGCCAATCCCGTAGGCGACAATAATCCCCAGCAGAAAAGCCAGGGTCAGCTTGGCGCGGTCATGACTGTGGAAGTGCACCTCGGGCAACAGGTCGCTCAGGGCAATACAGATAAATGCCCCCGCCGAAAAAGCCAGCGCAGCAGCCACCAGGTAGTTGCGATTGTCTGCCACAACATCTACGCCGAAGAAAAACAGCAGCGCTCCCAACGGACACATGAGAGCAAATACCAGATTGGCGCGGGAGCGCGCTTGCCTGCTCCAGTCACCAGCCTCCATCACTGTGACGATAGACATGGCGTCCAATGGCTTGTGCAGCGCGATGGCGAGAAATACCCCGATCCCAATCAAGCCGCCCGCCGGACTGCCCGCATGCATCACGGCGCCGAGCGCCACGCCATCGATCAGCGTATGCACTGCCAGGCCCAGCGCAAGTCCGACCCAGCTGAGGCCATGGACGGGGCTGTCATGTTCACCGTGCTGGTGATCATGATGGCGGTGGTCATGCTGAACCCCTTCTTCCCTGCTGAAATCGTGCTGGTGAAAATGAAACACACGCAGCAGCAGCAACATGACAATAAGGCCGATCATCAGCCACCAGACCGCAGTATCCACGCCATGGGAGCTGCCCGCCAGCGCCACACTGTGCGGCAGTAGATGATAGAACGCCACGCCCAGCATCAGCCCCGAAACCAGACTCATCATCACCTGGGTGCGGGTGTGCGTCATCTTGATCCAGGTCGGCAACAGGCCGCCCATCAGCGAAAATCCCGCGATAGCCAGACAATAAAAAATAAGGAGTAGCGTTGGCGACACCGTCATGCGCTCTGTGACTGCTCAGCTGAAGAAGCCGCGCATTATTCCACATTCAACCGCGCTTGTAATCGCAACAGCCGCAAACCCCGGCGTTGCACACCATAACTGCCTGGTCTGACGGATGACGTTATTGGTCAGTCGCAGCGGTCGTAAAAGACATTGACAGCCAAACTAATGGCCATTAGTTTATCGGCACCACACGAGGAGGACGCTATGTCTATCTACGAACCGATTGAATCCAATGACTCCCGCCGCCACTTGCAGCTGCGCAGCCCGGTCACGCTGGAGCGCACGGGCGAGTTGGTCTGCGCCAATGCCGAAGATGTGGCCAGTGCCATCGCCAGGGCCAGGGCAGCACAACCCGCCTGGGCCGCCACGAGTATGAAAGAGCGTGCGGCCATCGTTGAGCGCGCCCTGCAAATCGTATTGGCGCGGCAGGACGAGATTATCGACACAGTGGTCAAGGAGACCGGCAAAGCCCGCACCGATGCCATGACCATGGAAGTGTTTTCGGTGGCAGACCAACTCTGCTACTACGCCAAGAACGCACCGAAGTTCCTCAAGCCGCGCAAGCGCAAGGTACACGGCATTCTGGGGCTGATGAAACAACTGCGCATTGTGTACAAGCCACTGGGTGTCATCGGCCTGATCACGCCCTGGAACGGTCCCTTCGTGCTGGTGATGAACCAGGCGACCCAGGCCTTGCTCGCCGGCAATACGATCGTGGCCAAGGGTTCCGAGGTCACCCCGTTCTCCGCCAAGCTGGCGGAAGATATTTACCGTCAGGCGGGACTGCCTGAGGGCGTACTGCAAGTGCTGCTGGGTGACGGTGAAACCGGCGCCGCCATCGTGCGCGGTGGCGTGGACAAGATATCCTTCACCGGCTCCGTGGCCACCGGTCGCAAAGTGGCCGAGGTTTGCGCCAGCCTGTTGATTCCGTGTTCGCTGGAACTGGGTGGCAACGATGCGATGATCGTGTGCGCCGATGCCGACCTGGACCGCGCCGCCGATGGCGCCTGGATAGGTTCGTGCATGAACACCGGACACTACTGCTGTGGCACGGAACGTATCTATGTGGTGAAGGAGGTCTATGACGAGTTCCTGCGTCTGGTGCTGGACAAAGGCAAGGGCCTGCGCCAGGGCGCGCAGCACGGCTGGAATGAGGATATCGGCGCCGTGTTCTGGGACCGGCAGATGGCCATCATCGAGGCGCATGTGGAGGACGCACGGGCCAAGGGCGCCAACATCCTGATGGGTGGGCGCCGCAATCCGGATCTGCCGGGTCTTTATTATGAGCCGACTGTCATTACTGAAGTGGATAACCGCATGGATATCATGCTGCTGGAGACCTTTGGTCCTGTCCTGTGCATCCAGAAAGTGGACAGCGAGAACGAAGCGTTGGCGCTGGCCAATGATTCCGAGTTTGGACTCAATGGCAACGTGTGGACCAAGGATAAGGAAAAGGGCTATCGCCTGGCCGCTGCAATCGACACTGGCGCCTGCAGTGTCAATGACATGGCGGTGAGCTATGGCATCCCCGCCGCGCCGTTTGGCGGCAAGAAGAACTCGGGACTGGGCCAGGTCAACGGCAAAAAGGGCATCCGCGGCTACTGCCATGAAATGCCTATCGTGATCGACCGCTTCGGGGGAAAAATGCAGAGTGGCTACCCCTACAGCGCGAAGAGCGCCGAGGGTATGAAAAAGCTGATGCATTTCATGTGGGTCAAGACACGGCTGGGCAGGTGGCTCAGCTAGGTACAGGGCTCAGTTACCAGGCCCGGCGGGGCAAACCCCCGGGGTGAGTATCTTAGCAGTTCGAACCCCGGGGGTTTG
>JANPDE010000130.1:0-7902 GCA_031431315.1 Haliea sp. | reverse complement strand
CCCGGTCTGTTACGTTAAGCAGCGCTGTTTGAATCGTTGGGGACTCCTTCGCGAGGGATACCAGTGCGTCCTCTGTAATATCCGTCGCCCACACCGTCGCACCCTCAGCGGCAAACGCTTTGGCCGTGGCCCTGCCAATGCCAGCGCCAGCGGCTGTCACTACACAGGTTTTATTTTGCAGTCGCATGGTTTATTGACTCTCCTCAGTTGGCACCAGCGGTGCACTTTATTTCAGGCCGTAAAATGTCTTTGCCGTGCCGCCAAAGATTGCAGCTTGCCCAGCATCGGGCAGGTGTTGCAACAGGCGCTCGGACTGTTGCAGCCAAGCGCTGTAGTCACTGGCGAGCGTGAGCACCGGCCAGTCGCTTCCCCACATCAGCCGCTGCGCGCCGAAGCATGCCAACAAGTGTGCAATGTAGGGCTGCAGTGCATCGTCGTCGGTGCGCGCTCCCGACTCGGTGAGTAATCCCGACAGCTTGCAGTAACAGTTCGTCCCCGCCGCCAGTGCGGCCATGTTGTCTGCCCACGGCTGCCAACTGGCTGTGGCGATCGCTGGCTTGGCGCCGTGGTCTATCACACACTGTAACTGTGGATGCCGCTTCAGCAACAGCCGCAGGTTCTCAAGGTGCGCAGGCAATACCAGTGCATCGAAGCGCAGGTTTAGCGCAATCATCCGCTCGAAGATCGGGGTAAGCGTAGCGCGCAGTATCCAGTCGGGGTCGGCAATGTCCTGGATCATGGGGCGCACACCGAGGAACCAGGGATTGTTGTGCAAACGATCAAGATCCAGCAGTGCTGCATCGGGGTCATCCATATCCACCCAGCCGACAACACCGGCGATGAAGGTGTGCTTACTGGCCAAAGACAACAAGTATTCCGTCTCGGCTACCGTCGTGGCGGCCTGTACAAGTATGGTCCGCTCCACACCGGCAGCTTGCAGCATTGGCTGTAGTTCGGTTGGCAGAAAATCCCGGTACAGTTTTTCCAACGCCGGGGTCAGCCAGTCGTAATCACCGCGCTGCAGGCTCCAGAAATGTTGGTGGCTGTCGATGCGCATATCACAGACCTCCCGGCAGTGGTGCATCCTGATGCACGAGCCCCTGGCGACGCAGCTCGCGCCAGAACTCATCAGGAATCCTGGTGTTCATCAACGACAGGGTTTGCGTGACCTGCCCGGTGCTTCCCATGCCGGGAATCACACTGGTCACCGCCGGGTGCGCCAGCGGGAATTGCAGCGCGGCGGCGGCGAGCGGAACCGCATAGTGATCGCACACCGTTTCCAGTTGCTTCACTTTGTCCAGCACTGCTAACGGCGCCGTTGCATAATTGTAGCGGGCCGTACCACCTGCATTCGTGCCTGTCGCCAGGATGCCGGAATTATAGACGCCCCCGATCACTACCGAGCACTTGCGCTGCTGACATTTGGGCAGGAAGGAATCCAGCGCCGCTTGCTCCAGCAGCGTGTAGCGTCCGGCCAGCAGGAAGCAGTCCCAATCGCCATGCTCCAGCGCGACTTCGCACACCTCGTATTCATTTACACCCAGGCCGATGGCCTGTACCAGCCCCTGTTCACGCAGCGCGTTCAGGGCGCGGTAACCGCCCGACATGGCAATCGCGAACAGCTCGTCATTGTGGCTGCCGTGTGTCGCCCTGCCGATATCGTGCATGAAGAGGATATCCACGCGCGCCAGTCCGAGGCGCTGCACGCTGTCTTCAAAGGAACGCATGATGCCGTCGTAACTGTAGTCGTAGTGGATATCGAACGGCAGCGGCGAATAAAAGCCGTGTCGCTGCTCGGCATACGGTGCGGGCTTCAGCAAACGCCCCGCCTTGGTCGATAAAATATAGTCGCGACCTTGGTGTTGACGCAGGCTGTCGCCAAGGCGCCGCTCGCTGAGGCCCTGCCCATAATGTGGGGCCGTGTCGAAGTAGCGAAATCCGCTGGTCCACGCGAGCTCAAGCAGCGCCTGCGCCTGTTCCTCGGTCATCGGTTGATAGAGGTTGCCCAGCGGACCTGCGCCAAAGCCGAGTTCGGGCAGGCGCAGCGCTGTTGCTCCCAACGGTCGAGTCCTGAACACGCCGCTATCCCTTTTCCATCAGCGGCACCTTCACCGTGATCTGAACCGTGATCTGAATTTTCAATCCATCGGCCAGAAAGGGACGACCAGCAATGGGTGCGGTGTGGAATCTGTTTTTCAAGGGCTTATTATCCAGACGGTTCCGTCGCCTACTATAACGTCATATCTGTGCCAGACCTAGACGTCGCCAACGGGGCGAGGCCCCATCACCAGGGTTGCGTGCGCCACACGGTAATCCTCTATAATCCGGTCACTCGCATGGTTGCGTATTATCCGCGTGGGAACACAGTCAGCCGGGCAGGAACCGCAGCATGCACAGCGTGCTATCGTAAATCGAGTATAAGTAGTGGAGACAACTGATATGTCCGTAGAATTTGAAGCCAGCGCGCGCGCCTGGGTTGCAGACAACCTGCCAGCAACCCTGGCGGGTGTGCGCATGGATATGTATGGCGTGGTGTCTGCAGACCAGGCGGTGCGCGAGGCGTTTGACGTGTGGCGCGCGCGACTCGCGGCGCAGGGCTGGGGCGCACCCACCTGGCCGGTGGAATACGGCGGGGCAGGTTTAACGGATGCGCAGGCGAAAGTTGTCAGCCGGGCGATCACTAAAGCCGGGAGCATGAACCCAATACCGTTTCTTTCGGGCATGGGTGTCACCATGGTGGGGCCCACACTGCTGGAATATGGCACACCCCAGCAGAAGTCACGGCACCTGCCGGGGATGGCAAGCGGCGAAGTGCGCTGGTGTCTTGGTTTGTCTGAACCCAATGCGGGGTCAGACCTCGCTGCGCTCAAAACCAGCGCAGAGCTGGACGAGGAAGGATGGGTGCTGAACGGCCAGAAAACCTGGACCTCCGGCGCCGATAAAAGTCAGTGGTGCGGTGTCCTGGTGCGCACCGATCGCAATGCCGCCAAGCGCGATGGCATCAGCTTCCTCATGCTGGAAATGGACCAGCCTGGAATCGAAACGCGGCCCATACGCCTGATCGCCGGTGAATCGCCCTTCTGTGAGACATTTTTTACCCATGCGCGGGCGCGCAAGGACGATTTGCTCGGTGCGCTGAATGGCGGCTGGTCCGTGATCAAACGCCTGCTGCAACACGAGCGACAGAGCCAGACCAGTGCCCCTGTCAGCAACACCAAAGCAGAGCCGTTGCAGGCGCTCGCCAAGCGCTATCTGGGTGTGAGCGCAGATGGCACGCTGGCGGACGCCGACCTGCGCAGCCGCCTGGCAGAACATCTGATGGATACCGCAGCCCACGAACTTACCATCGCCCGCATCATGACCGATGCACGCGGCGGCAATGTCGAGGTAACAGCCACTGCCTCCATCCTCAAGAACTCGGCCACCGACGTGGCGCAGAACCATTCTGAGCTATTGCTGGAAATCATGGGCAGCCAGGGTTTGGGTTGGGAGCCCGGCGCGTACTCCGAGGAAGAGTTGCGTACCGTCAGGGAATGGCTGGGCGGGAAGGCGATGTCGATCTATGGCGGCTCGTACGAGGTGCAGAAGAACATTATTTCCAAGAACATTCTTGGCCTACCCGAAACAACGCAAAAGGGTTGAACATGGCGGTACTGACGGAAGAACAGACATACATTAAAGACCAGGCCAGCGCCTGGGTGAAAGATAAAGCCCCGGTCAGCAGCTTCCGCGCGCTCCGCGACAGCAAAACAGGGCAATCTTTTATGCCGCAGACCTGGCGCGCGATGGTCGACATGGGCTGGAGCGGCATTCTGGTGCCGCAGCAGTACGGTGGTTCAGACCTGGGCTACCTCACCTGTGGCCTGATTCTGAAGCAGCTTGGCAGACAGCTGACAGCGGCACCGCTGTTTTCTTCCTCGCTGGTGGGCGCCAGTGCCCTGCTGCTGGCGGGCAACCCCGCGCAGCAGGAAGCGCTGCTGCCCGGTGTGGTAAACGGTAGCGTGATACTGACCCTCGCACTGGATGAATCCTCTCGTCACCAGCCCGAACAAACCGCATTGCGGGCCGAGCAGACCGCTGACGGTTATAGCCTCAGCGGCAACAAGACTTTTGTCGCCGAGGGTATGTCCGCCACGCATTATGTCGTTGCCGCGCGTACCGCCGGCACGCCTGGCGATGTGCAGGGTATCAGCCTGTTTGTGGTACCCGCCCAGGCAGAGGGCATAGTGCGTACTGCCCTCCCCACGATTGACAGCCGCGACTACGCCAGGCTCTCTTTCACCCGGGTGCGCGTCGACAGCAGCGCTGTACTGGGTTCGCCGGGCACTGGCCTGCCAGTGTTGGAGTGCATTCTTGATCGCGCGCGCATTGGCCTTGCGGCGGAGATGCTGGGAACCGGCTCCCAGGCCTTCGACATGACACTCGATTACCTGAAGACCCGGGAGCAGTTCGGTAAAGTCATCGGCTCGTTTCAGGCGCTGGGCCACCGTGCGGCTGCTCTGTATTCACTGCAGGAACAGTCACGGTCCTGCGTGGAGGCGGCGTTGCAGGCCGTGGACAACGGGGCGCACAACGTGCCCGAGCTGGCGTCACTGGCGAAGTGCCAGGTGGGTAAATTTCTGTTTCAGATGTCGAACGAGCTGATCCAGATTCATGGCGGCATTGGCATGACTGACGAGTTCGATGCGGGTCTTTATTTGAAGCGTGCCCGGGTTCTGGAAGCCAGCTTCGGTAACCGGGCCTATCATCGTGATCGCTATGCAACTCTCGCGGGCTTCTGATCAGGATTAGGAGCAAGCGTCCTCGCTACCATTACGTATTGGCACCGAACACAGCAGCACAACGCCAGATCGGCTCGCACCAACACGCCGTTCATTGACAACCATCGCAAGCTCGGCGAGCATGACGCCATGCCTACGCGAATCACCTCTCTGCGCGCCATCGACGTGCGCTTTCCCACCTCCGATGAGTCGCATGGCTCCGATGCCATGAACCCCGACCCGGACTACTCGGCCGCAGTGGCGATCCTCGAAACCGAAGACCCCTCCCTGACCGGCCACGGCCTGACGTTCACTATCGGCCGCGGCACCGAGATCGCGGTCTGCGCCATCCGCGCCTTCGCCCCCCTGATCGTGGGACGAGATCTCGACGAAATCGAAGCGGATACGGGCGCGTTCTGGCGCTCGCTCGCCGGTGACAGCCAACTGCGCTGGCTCGGCCCGGAAAAAGGTGTCATCCACCTGGCGTTGGCCGCTGTGGTGAATGCCACCTGGGATCTCCTGGCCAGGCGCGCAGACAAACCGCTGTGGAAATATCTCGCCGACCTGCCCAGCGCAGCCATCGTGCGCGCCGTCGACTTTCGGCATATCTCTGACGTGCTCTCCCGGGAAGAAGCTCTGGAAATGTTGGAGAAGAAACGTGCAGGGCGGGCGGAGCGCGAGGCGTTATTACAGCGTGAAGGTTACCCGGCCTACGTTACCTCGGCCGGCTGGCTCGGCTACGACGAAGCGACCGTGCGGGCGCGCAGCCGCATCGCCCTCGACGACGGCTGGGAGCATTTCAAGATCAAGGTAGGCATCGATGTTGAGAATGATCGACGCCGTTGTCGGGCGATCCGTGAAGTCATCGGTCCCGAGCGCAAGCTGATGGTCGACGCCAACCAGGTGTGGGATGTCAATGAAGCCATCGCGCATATCGAACAGCTGGCAGAGTTTGACCTGTGGTGGGTCGAGGAGCCGACCAGCCCCGATGATATTCTGGGCCATGCGCGTATCGCACAGGCGGTAAAACCTATTCGCATCGCCACCGGCGAGCACTGCCACAACCGCATCATGTTCAAGCAGCTGCTACAGGCCGGCGCGGTGGATGTGTTGCAGATTGACGGCTGTCGCCTGGGCGGCATCAATGAGGTGATCGCCGCCATACTGCTGGCGGCGAAGTTCGACGTGCCGGTGTGCCCGCACGCCGGCGGTGTGGGCCTGTGTGAACACGTGCAGCACTTCTCGGCCTTTGACTATATTTGCGTCAGTGGAACCCTCGAAAATCGCATCACCGAGTACGCCGATCATCTGCACGAACATTTTGTGCACCCGGTGCAGATGCGCGCCGGACGCTACTGCCTGCCGCACGCGCCGGGGCTGGGCGTGGAGTTCAAGGAGGCCAGCCTGCGCGAGTTTGCTTTTCCAGACGGTCCGGTCTGGCAGCGCCGCAGAGTGCGCTGAACCACTAGACTGACTTACGAAGCAGGTCACGCACTATGCCAGCGACAAATCATAAACTCACCACCGCAGAGATGGCGCGCTTTGTCGCAGACGGCTTCCTGCGTTTCGATGCGCTGATCCCCGACGCGATCAATCAACACATTATTGCTGAGCTTGCGCCGCTGGAATCGAACAAGATCAATCAGATTTTTGCACTGCCAGCAGACGCTGGCGGGCCGCCGCAGCCGGCCAGTTTGACCCCCCTGTCGCAGTGCTACCCGGCGCCCTCGCTGCTCGGGGCCATGCTGAATCTGCCCGCTGTGCAGGGCATTATCGAGTCGCTCGTGGGGCCCGACCCACTGTTCGACCACGACTTTGTACACCGCTTGCCGGCGGGAAGTACCTATCACCAGCACCTGCACGTGGACGCCGTCGTCGACAGTCCGGACCCAACATTTGACATCCAGCTGTTCTACTTTCCCCAGGATGTCGCGCCAGGTGCCGGGGGCACGCGTTTTGTGCCGGCGACCCATCTACGTCGCACCCGCGCCGAGGGCGTTGGTCGCTACCAGCATCTACTGGGCGAGCAGCAATTCAGCGGCGTGGCGGGCACCCTGCTGGTGTTTCATCACGGGCTCTGGCATGCGGGCCAGCCTAACCCCAGTGCTGTCGATCGCTGGATGTACAAGATCCGGCTCAACCCGAGTGTCTCCCAGGTCAGGCGCTGGGATATGGAAGATTTCGACCGCATGCACAATGACGCCAGTGACCATACCTTCGCGCTGATGCGCCACGACAGTGTGGCGCAGATTCTTCGCACCATGCAGCCCTGGCAAATGGGGCATGAAAGCCGCTACGAGCAGATGCAGCGTGCGCGTCTGTGGCGTTACCTGAGCGACGATCCAGGCTTTGACGTCGACTACTACCATACGCGCATCGAGCAGCGAGCGCGTTTTGCCAGGGAGCAGCACTGATGCCGCTGCGGCAACAGATTTTGTATCTCTGGCTGGCGGAGGGAGCGCTCGACAATGCCACAGTAGGCTGGGCATTCCACGATGGCACCAGTGGCAAAGGGCCCCGGTTGCCCGAGGCTGAACCGCCCTACCCGACCGGCCTGGCAGCCCTCGAGGAAGGATGGTTCCTGATCCAGTCACCTGCCCCCTTCGCACTTCTGCCTGGCGCCGAGCATGAGGTGTCATACCTTGCCAACGAGTTTGTCTTCGAGCGGCGCGTCGAGGTCTAGCCGGACAGAATCACCAGGGCATACAGTTCAAGGCAGTCGACCACCTCCTCTTGCCCGCTTCTGCGCTGCAGGTCCCGCCCAGCATTTGGCTATAGCACGGACGCTATTACATGATCGACGCATTACGCGCTTGGCAGCGCGATGCATTGACACGGAAAGGTCTCCTTGGTGTAGCGTTTCAGGTGCAACAGAACCATATCCCGGGATCGGCCCAGGTGGGAGTCTAATCCAAAACTGTTACAAAAACCCTACCTGCACATGCCAAAGCGTCGGCCGCTAACCTCGCAACCTGAACATCCAGTCCAGAGCGAACTTCGCGCGCTTTCCGTAGGGTGGCTGCATCGCCAACTGGATCGACGAGATGCGCGCCTGGCGAAAGACCGGCCGTAACTTCGAGAAGGTCAGGAAGCCCTCGTAGCCATGGTAGTGCCCCATGCCGCTCGCGCCGACGCCGCCGAA
>JANPDE010000129.1:0-7095 GCA_031431315.1 Haliea sp. | reverse complement strand
ATCGAGACTTCCTCGACATCCGGCAATGCAGTGGTCTCACCGGCGTAGAGCCGACGCCCTGCCTCCTCCAGTAAACGCGATGGGTCACCAAAGATCAGAGGCCAGGCCTTGGCGCGCAAATTAAAGAGATGGATGTCGTATTCAGTAGACAGGCCGTAACCACCAAAGGTATGCAGAGACTGCACTACTGCCCGACTGGCAGTTTCGGTATTCCACCACAGCGCCAGCGAAATCTGCGCGCCAGCGTCGGGCAAGCCCTTGGCGATATCGTGAATGGCTTTCCAGGTAAAGTACTTGCCGCCGTCAATATCGGTGATGAGATCCGCCAGCGGGTGCGAGATTCCTTGATAAGTGCCGATAGGCTGTCCAAAGGCAACGCGTTCACAGGCATAGGCGGCAGCCAGGCGTACTGCTTCGCGCGACAGACCTGCCAGCGCGATGGCGATCAACAGTTTCCATTCCTCGAGCGCCTGCGCGAAAACTTCCACCCCTTCAGCGCCGGTAGAGAGTACCGTGCGCTCGCCACCGTCGAGACGCAATTCAGCGAGCGGCGTCGAAGCAAGGTTTGCTTCGCCGCGCTCCACAGCAACGGGTAATGTGACCAGTACGATCCGGTCCCCGTCGCGGGCGATCACTGCATCTGCGACCGCGCCGCCAGATACCCATTGCACGGGTTCTTCGGCGATATCGTGAAACGCGAGAGTCAGCACCTTCGCACCGGACACCACCTGATCCAGCAGCGGGCTGTGGGTTTCCCCGCCCAGCTGCGCCAGTACGTTCGCCGCCACCAGTGTCTCGGCCAGTGGGCCTGAGGCCAGGGTACGACCAGCCTCTTCCATCAACACTGCTGCATCCATCAGGCCCAGTCCAAGACCGCCGGATTCCTGCGGCACGCGCAAGGAGAATGCGCCCATGTCCGCCAGGTTTTGCCACAGGGTTTTGTCAAAGCCACCGGTCTCGATGGCAGCGCGCACCCGCGCCATACTGCTGTGTTCATCCAGCAAGCGCGCGAATGACTCGCGCATCATCCGTTGATCTTCGGAAAGATCGAAATTCATCGTGGGGTGGCTCCGTGACCGGCGGAAATAAAAGCGCTTCAGCCTACTATGGCCCACGCCCGCCAGTCAACAATGCTGTCTATTTAACGACAATGCTGTAGAGTGGCCGACAAACGCTTGCCACAGGGACAGTCTTACGTATGGTGCAAATTCCTCCGCCCCGTTTTGAGGGGGTGTTTCGCCTGCAAGATGGCCGCACTCTCGGCTATGCTGAGTACGGTCCCGCGGGCGGAAAACCCATCCTGTGGTTCCACGGGACACCGGGCGGGAAGCGCCAGATTGCGCCGGATGCAAGAAAACTTGCGAAGCGCCGCAAAGTACGGCTGATTGCCGTGGAACGCCCCGGCTTCGGTGAATCGACATCCCACAGTTACAACTCCCTGGCAGATTGGGCGACAGATATCCGTGCATTCTGCGACGCCAGGGGAGTCGACAAATTTGCCGTCTGCGGATTGTCCGGTGGTGGCCCGTATGCATTGGCCTGTGCGTATTACTTGCAGGACCGGGTATTGGCGGCCACCATTTTGGGCGGGGTGGCACCCGCAGTGGGAGCAGATGCAATTAAGGGTGGCGTCTCAACGCTGGTGCGAACCCTGGCCCCGCGTATGAAGTATTTGCGCGCGCCTCTCAACCGCCTGCTGGTGACACTGGTCCACCGGCTTGAAAGCCATATCGACATTACAATAAATACCTTTGCCAGGTTCATGCCACCCGGAGACCAGGCCATATTTGAAGATCCCGCGCTGCGAGCTGTGTTTGTGGAGGACATTTTACTGGGTAGCAAGGAACAGATGCAGGCGATGCTTCACGATGTGGTGTTGTTTGGCAGGGACTGGGGATTTGCACTGCGCGACATAAAAACGCCGGTTTATCTGCTCTATGGCGATGCCGACAACATTGTCCCTCTGCACCACGGCAAACATATTGCGCAACGGCTGCCCAATGCGGAACTCCGTGTACGCCAGGGGGAAGGCCATCTCGGCGGGCTGGGAGCGTCAAAAGAAATATTCGACGACCTGCTATCGCACTGGCCGCGTCGCAAAAAATAGTGGGGCCTCACTTGCCACCCTTGCTGAAGCGCTTGACCAGGTTGGCGTGACGTTCAGGCACCAGCGAACCGAACAGGACCAGTCGCATCATCTCGTCCACGAAGCGCTGCTGCATTTTATCGCGCGCTTTGGTGCTCTTGGCGTGAGCGCCGACCCAAATCGGCCACAACAGGGCGCTCGCCAGCGTAATAAAGGCAAACACCTCCACATCGATGTCCTCACGGCCATAGCCGGACCGGGCGAACTCGCCGAGTTCCTCCACGTATCTTTTCCAGAATTTATCCGTCACCGTGCCCTGGGTGGACATCACATCGAATAACCAGGCCCGGCTCAGCTCCGGGTTGTTCATCGCAAAGTCCGACAGGCGCGCCAGGGCCAGGTCCGCCGGATAGACCTCGTTCGTTTCAGACAATTGTTCGAAATCGCCGTAAAACTCCTGGTATATGCGATCGCTGACCCAGCTTGCTGTCGCGTGCGCAAGATCCTCGCGAGTCGGAAAGTGCTGGTACGCCGTGCCGCGGTTTACCCCCGCGCGACGCGCCACTTCCGCGACACTGAGGCTTTCCGGCCCGTCCTGGGCGAGGACCTCCAGCGCCGCCTGGAGAATTTCCCTGCGTGTCGATTCTGGATCAGTATTATTTCGACGCGCCGGCCTGGATGTTGCCATACTCTGGTCTCCCTCTGGTCTCAATGAGAAAATTTAAATCGTAACATACATGTTGATCACTAACGCCGCACGCGGAAAGACCATGAGGTAATAGACAGCATTGTTGACTATAGCCCCGCCATCCAGTAATTTACCCTACTATTTATAATTAGAATTACTTGCACGAGGAACACAGCAGATGTCACTGAACGGAAAAGTAGCGGTAGTCACGGGCGGCGGCAGCGGGATTGGCCGCGCCATCAGCCTGCAACTAGCGAAGGACGGCGCGGCGATCTCGGTGTGGGACCTGTCGAGCGACGGCGCCAACGAAACGGTCGCCATGATCGCCAAGAGCGGCGGGCGTGCCATCGCCTGTATCGGTGATGCGGCAGCCGCGGCAGGCATTGCCAGCAGCGCCGCGCGCACGCGCAAGGAACTCGGGCCGATCACCATCCTGGTCAACAATGCCGGCATCACCGGCTTCAAGCGTTTCGAGGAGATTACCGAAGCGGAGATGGACCGCATGATGGACGTCAATATCAAGGGGCCATTCCTGTGCACACAGGCCATCATTCCCGATATGGTCGCCGCGAAATGGGGACGCATCGTCAATATCTCATCGTCTTCCGCACAAACGGGCGCGCCCATGATGGCGCACTACGCCACATCCAAGGGCGGCGTCATCGCCTTCACCAAGACACTGGCGCGGGAATACGCCGACCAGGGTATTACCGTCAACAACATTCCCCCAGGCTTCGTCGACACGCCCATGTTGCGCGCATCGCCCGTAGATGTGGATGCGCAAGCCGCCGCCTCGCCCATGAAGCGGCCAGGCAAACCGGAAGATATCGCTGCCGCGTGCTCTTACCTCGTTTCAGATGCGGCAGGCTATGTCACCGGCCATACCCTGGGTGTAAACGGCGGACGCGTCATGCCCTGAATAGGGACAATCAATGAGCAGGAGATAAACAGATGCCCAGCGAGCAGGCACCACGTGTTACCCCGCTGCTTCCCCCCGACTGGAAAGAAAGCGAACTGGACGCACTCGGCGCCTTCCCCGCGGGACTGAAATTTGTGTTGCAACGCTGGGAGGCCGGTGGCGAGGATGCACGCGGTATGTACACGCTGGGCTTTCTGGCCCACTACCCAGCGCTGGCGAAGGCGTTCCTGACCCTCAACAAGCACGTGGCCGCGGACAGTACGCTGAGCGCGCGCGAACGCGAACTGCTGATATTGCGCATCAGCTGGCTGCGGCAGTCCGAGTACGAAGTCGTGCAGCACGTCATTCTGGGACGCCGCGCCGGCCTTACCGATGAAGAACTTTTACAAATACAAACGGGTCCCGGTGCAACGGCCTGGAGCGCGGCGGATGCCAACCTGCTGCAAGTGGCGGATGACCTGCACGCCGATGCCTGCATTGGCGATGACACCTGGAAATCGCTCGCCGAGCGCTACGATACCCGGCAGATTATGGATATGATTTTTCTGGTGGGTTGTTACGAGGTCCTTGCCATGGCGATCAAGAGCTTCCGCATTCCCCTGGAGCCCGGCGTTGCAGGACTGGATGCTGCGGCCAAAGCCCGCATGTTCAAGACTTCACCGTGAACGCCTGTCTCCAGCGAATCGACTACCTGAGGAATCGCCCATAATGGCTGTGCTTTCCGAGATCCGTGGCCCCGCACTGCAGGACGAAACCGGCCTGGGTTCCCTGACGCTCCCGGGCTTTCTCGCGGACCTGAACGAAAGGTTCGGCAGCCGCGAGGCACTGCGCTGGCAGGATCTTGCCGGCGTGCAGCGCAGCTGGACGTATGCGCAGATGTACGACGAAAGCCTCGCTGTCGCCAAGGCTTTACTGGCGGTAGGCGTCGGTAGGGGCACCCGGGTCGGCCTGCTGGTCAGCAATCGACCGGAGTGGTTGTTTGGCATGTTTGGTGCCGCTATGGCCGGTGCGGTCACCGTGGCCTTGAATACATTTTCAACCGAACAGGAATTGCAGTTCCAACTGCGCCAGTCTGATGTTGAAGTGTTAATCATGGAAGCCGGCGTCGCTTCCAACGATTTCATTGCAACCATTTTTGCGCTGTGCCCACCGCTGGCAACAGCGACTCCCGGTTCACTGCTGCATGACGATCTGCCCTTCCTGCGGCGCGTGGTCTGCCTGGACAAAGGATGCTCACGCGCGGGTTTACAGGACTGGGATAACTTTCTTGCCCTGGGCAAAAGTATTCCAATGTCGGTGGCACAAGCGGCCGCGGGCTCATCCAGTCCCGTGGACCAGGGCCTCATTTTTTTCTCGTCGGGATCGACGGCGCAGCCCAAGGCGATCCAGCAAACCCATCGCGCGGCGACACTGCAGTGCTGGCGGTTCGGCCACTGGTATGGCGTCGACAGCGATGTGCGCACCTGGAGCGCGAACGGCTTTTTCTGGTCCGGCAATTTCGCCATGGCTTTCGGCAGTACGCTGACTGTGGGCGGGTGCCTGATTTTGCAACGATACTTTGATCCCGACGCGTCACTCGAGTTACTGCAGCGAGAAAAGGTATCACTGGCGATCGCGTGGCCCCACCAGGAAGCGCGCCTGAAGGAATGTCCGGGTTGGGACGCGGCCGATTTGTCGGAGCTTAAGTATGTGGACAAGGACTTGATTATGGCCACGCATCCCTCGATCAAAACCACGTGGCGACAGCCCAATGGCTATGGCCTGACCGAAACATTCACGTTTGTCACCGGTGTGAATGGCAGCAACAATATCGACAATAGCCACGGGCCGGTGTTGCCCGGCAATACCGTGCGTATCATCGACCCGGACACCGGCGCGACACTGCCCATGGGTGAAACGGGCGAGATCATCGCCAAAGGCCCGACGCTCACCTGCGGCTACCTGAAAAGCCCGCCGGAAGATCTCTTCGACCGCGAGGGATTTATCCATACCGCCGATGCGGGGTATCTCACACCCGACGGCCACCTGTTCTGGAAAGGCCGACTCGGCGATATGATCAAGACCGGCGGCGCGAATGTCTCTCCGGCGGAGATTGACGCCGTGCTGGTGGAGCATCCTGCCATACAAAGCGTTTTTTCTGTCGGGGTGCCCCACGAAACTCTGGGCGAAATTGTGATCTCCTGTGTGGTACTGCGAAGCGGCCATAGCGTGGACGAAGGTGCGCTGCAAAAATTTGCCCGGCAAACCCTGGCGAGTTTCAAGGTGCCGCGCAAGGTTTTATTCTTCGCGGAGGAAGAGTTGCCCACCACAGGCAGCAATAAAATCCGGCGCAGCGAATTGCGCACCCTCGCCGCTGCCAGGCTGGAGCAGAAATAATCATCCCTGCGAAGCTTTAATTGGAAAAAACGTATGGCATTAAGGACAAGAGATCTCGCACCGCGTATCGCCACCGAGATCGTGGCTGACAAACGCGAACTGCTGAGCGGTGAGCACGCCGCACTGATCCGTGAACTAATGGAACGCCGCGGTGTGCTGGTGTTCCCGCAGGTCGGTTTTACCGATGATGAACAGGTGGCATTCACCCAAACCCTGGGCAATCTGGCGCCCGAGATGGCCGGCGAGCTCATCTACAAGGTGACCCTGGATTCTGCCGCCAATTCGCGTTCCGACTATCTGAAGGGCTCGTGGTACTGGCACATCGACGGCACGATGAACAAGGTACCCATCCTGGCCTCCCTACTGTCGGGCAAGGTGCTTTCACCCACCGGTGGCGAGACAGATTTTTGCAACACCTACGCGGCATATGACGATTTGTCCGCGGAAGATAAGAAGGCGTATGAGAAGTTACGCGTCCTACACTCAGCCTGGAATACGCTGTTCTACTATGATCCGGAACCCTCCCTCAACAAAGTGCAGGAGATGATGTCCATCGGCGACAATGAGCTGCCGCTGGTATGGAAACACCGCTCCGGCCGCAATTCACTGGTGATCGGTGCCACCGCTTATCAGGTAGTCGGCATGGATTACAAGGAAAGTACCCGACTGTTGGTGAAATTACGTGAGTGGGCGACCCAGCCACAGTTTTGCTATCGGCACACATGGACAGTCGGCGATTTGGTAATCTGGGACAACACCGGCACCATGCACCGCGCCACGCCCTATGATCCCGCATCGGGGCGCATGATGCACCGTACCAAGCTGGAGGGTGAGGAGGCGTTCGCCTGATTAGTGCTTCTGCGCGACCACACTGTCGCGCAGCGCCGTCTTGAGTATCTTGCCATAATTATTCTTGGGCAGCGCTTCGACAAAGATGTAACGCTTCGGCCGCTTGAACCGCGCAATATTATCCAGGCACAACCGGTCCAGTTGTTCCTCTGTCACCTCCACGCCCTTCTGGCACGC
>JANPDE010000128.1:0-5066 GCA_031431315.1 Haliea sp. | reverse complement strand
GCGGCGTTGTCGATGGCCACAGGCACACCAATCACCGATAGAAAACTCAGGGTAGCGTCCATGCCCGGAGATTGAGCGGCGCCACCAGCACCGGCGATGCTCAATTGCTGAAGCGCGGATGAGGGGTTCTCGCTACACAGTGGAGCAGTCGGCAAAGGGCCATTCATTGAACGCACTATTTCTAGGTTTCCTGTAGTGGCTAGCGGAGAGACCACGTGTCTTCCCCGGTTGAATGGATTATGTACGGCAGCATGTAGTGTCACAAATATCTGAGCTTGGTGAAATGACTTACATCGCTGCATCCTCCGCTCCGTCACCCGGCTCGGCTTGAAGGCAGTTTCGGAGCACTTTTGGAACGGCGCAGCAAGACACGCCGTCGGACTACCCAAAGACCGCGCTCAGCGCACCCTGAAACGTGGGTCAACGGGTCTTTCTTCACATCCCTCACCAACGATGGTGTACTTATATACGATTCCGTCCCGAGACGGCATCTTTGGCGGCGTATCAGTCTTGAACTTGAGCGGCTTGATCAGTCCTTTCGAGTCTGACTCCTGGGGTCCCTCGAAAGGATCAAACCAGATCGCATACTTCGTGTCGATTGGATTTCCTTTAGCGTCTACGGACTGCCAGCCGAGTTTCTTGCGCTTATCCACTGTTAAAATATTTATATCGTCCGCACATACATCCGGTTGTATTTTGGGGCAGTACACCTTGCCAACCTGTTCGAATTCAATCTTGATGATGGGGTCAGTCAGGGTATTCGTCGGCTCTGACCCTGACAAGTCCGCACAGGAACTCAAGGCGTATGTACACAGGCACATAGTAATAGCACGAGCTACCGGAGCAGGTACATTACAAACGTTAGTTGTTTTTCGCATCGTTAGATTCTCCGTGAGTGAGTTGTGCATCTTCCCGGACACTCTGTGTCAGCGTCGTGGAGTACTCAGGCATCCCCCGCAGGCAGGAAAGTCCGGCATCCGCTTCCACCATGTGCGCCGGATACCCCAGTGATAAGGCAGTACCCGTTGCTTGCAATGCCTGATCCTGGTCGTGCAGTGCGCACAGCGCGGTCGCTGAAAAATAATAGACCAACATCTCCTTTTGCGCTAATTGTTCGGCTAATTTCAAATTCTCCAGGGACGCTTCTCGCTCACCCATGCAGGCGAGGTAATGCCCGAGCGCTGCGATCGCTACTGCGTCTGAGGGGTTGATCTGCAAGTGTTGCTTCGCCAGTGCGATTGCGCGCTCGTAGGCGGCGGGAGCGAGATCTGATTGCGCTGGAGAATGCCTGTACGCATCTGCCAGATTGCCCCAATTCTCGAACGCTGCAGGCGCCATCTCGAGTGCCCGCTGGTAGATCGTTGCTGCCTCGTCATAACGGCCCAGGAAGAAGTAACTCGAGCCGAGATTTGCGTACAGGCCTGCCATCGGGGCACCGCCTAACGCTTTTTCCCAGACTGACGCTGCTTCCTCAAAGCGTCCCATTACGAAGTAGGCTGAACCAAGGCTGTTAGCAGCGGCATTGCTCTCCGGCATGAGCTCATCGATGCGCTCGAAATAGGGTATCGACTCCTCCACCCGACCCACGTTGAACAGGTACCGTCCCATCGCCATAGACGCTGCCCAGTTCTTGGGTTCCAATTCCATTGCTCGAATCAGGGTTTGTTCCGCCAGTGCGTACTTTTCCTCGAGCTTGAATGTTTCAGCCAGTCCCACATAGGCGTCCACCGCAGTAGGTTTTAGCGAGAGTGCGCGATTAAATTCCCGTTCTGCAAGCGTGTACTGCCCGGATGCGCGATAGAGATTGCCGAGAGCAATGTACACCGCTGAGGTTCCGCTATCCAGCGCCTGGGCACGTTGGCAAGCCTGTTCGGCTTTGGTGAACCGATCCTTTTCAACGTCCGCGAAATACTGTTGCAGCAGCGTGTCGCACAATCCCGCCAAAGCATCGGAGTAGGCTGGAGACAGTTTTATTGCTTTGGTAAACATGCTCTCGGCATTGTGCAGCGCCGGATTATCACCCGGCCCGCGCAGGTAGTCCCTGCCACGCAGATAAAGTTCGTAGGCGTACGGGTCCACGTTCAAATCGCGTTCCAGTAAATCCTTCGACTTGCTGGACAGAGCAATCTTCAGGTTCTTTACGACTTCCCTGCCAATTTCATCCTGCACACTGAATATGTTGGACGTAGTGCGGTCATAGGTTTCCGACCAAACATGGAAGCCATTGCTTGCGTCAATTAGCTGTGCGGTCACGCGAATCTGGTCTCGCGAATGTCTCACACTGCCCTCCAGTACATAGCGAACTCCCAAGTGCTGGGCTATGGTGGGAATGTCAAAATTTTTGTCTTTGAAATAAAAGGAGCTGGTTCGAGCGGCAACGCGCAGTTCATTCAGTTTGGAGAGCAGGTTCAGGATTTCTTCAGCCAGTCCGTCGCCAAAGTATTCCATATCAGCGGCGTCACTGAAATTTTTAAATGGCAGCACAGCGATAGTTGCCTGACCAGTATCGTCAGTGATGACTGGTTCGGCGGGACGTACCGGTGCTACTTTGGGCGCTGATTCTTCGGTGAAAAGGCTGAGTTTGTTTTCACTGAGGCTATGCGGATAGAAATAACCGACCACAACAAACACCAGCATGCTCGCCACAATTGCCGTTATTCTCAGTGGCGTCAGGTGCGCTGGTACCACGTCACCACTGCTATCGGCGTCCGAGGTCATTTTGATTCCGTCGGACGTGATGTCGAAAATCCAGCTTAAAACCAGTGAAATCGGAAAACCCCCCACCGCCAGCACTAGCACCATGGTGACAGCATTTTCACTCAGGCCAAGTTTGGGGAAAATGATCTCGGCCGCTTGTAGCAGCAACCATGCGCTCCCCGAGTAGACAATGGCGGCCCTGGTGACACGCCTGCGCTGCAACTGCACCAGTAGTTTCTTGAGCATCAGGGTGTTCTACTCGAATCCACTGGTAGCAGTGTAGCAGTTTCTGACCATCTGGAAGCCAGGCCAGCTCCGGGTTAAAGAAAACCGCTGCACTGAACCGCGGCGCCATTGGGCTGTGAATCTGGTACAACCTGCTGTGCAGGTGGGGCCTACCGCAAACCAATTACGCAATCAGGGCTGGGTCGTGCTTTGCTACGAGTTGGTAAAGTGGTGTTTGCTCGAGCGTTTCCCAAAGGCCACTGGTCAAACTTGGTCGGAAATTTGCTATCCTGTGTGCCCGGCTTTTCACTTGTGGATCTTAGGTACCAGCTGGTCCCACACACGGTACACATGTATGCCAGATTATCGCTCCAAAACCTCCACCGCCGGCCGCAATATGGCCGGCGCCCGCGCATTACTGCCGCGCAACGTCGGCGATTTAAAGACCTTCGAGAATGCCATGACCCTGGATATCGATCGGCTGTCGCGCAAGGTGCCGCAGTTGTGCAAAGTCGCACCCAGCACACCCAAATACCACATGCAAGACGTGCACACGAACCCGGGCCAATAGTCCTTGAAATCATCAACCGGTAAGTACTACGTTGGCCTGGATCACATTCGCGGTATCGCCGCGTTCATGGTTTTTACCTGGCACTTCATTCAGGTGCACAATGGTCACCTCGCACCACCTCCATTGTTCCCATTGTCGCTGCTGACCGAAGGCCACACCGGGGTTTCACTTTTCATGACACTCAGCGGCTACCTGTTCGCGAAGCTGCTGGATGGAAAACGCATCATATACCTTTCATTTCTCTGGAATCGTGTCCTGCGTCTGGCACCTCTGTTGATTTTTGCCCTTCTTATCGGAGGCATTAAGATGGTGTACTTCGACGGCTACATGAGTCCGTTTCACTACACCATCATGCTCCTGTCGGGCCTGGTTCTACCCGCCTTGCCGAACGGTGCCTGGTCCATTACCATCGAATTTCACTTCTATCTCCTGCTGCCATTTCTGCTGTTTTTATCCAAGCGATCGACGTTCTTGCTGTGTCTCTTCATTCTGGCCATGATTTTGCTGCGCACAGTGCTATACATGGAGATCGGGCAGGTACAGAAGTTGAGCTATTGGACCATCATCGGAAGGATCGATCAGTTCATTTTTGGTATATTGGCCTATCAGTTCCGCGCTATCTTCAAAGGCAGGCATTTTCTCGCGCTTGTAGTCTTCCTGGTGTTTTCCGGATTTTACTGGTACGTCGATTCACAGGGGGGATTCTACCGCAACTACCCGCTATCCTCTCGCAGTTCCGTATGGATTTACATGACCACTGTCGAGGGGCTAGCTTATGCCGCGCTGATAGCGTGGTATGACAACTCCTTCATCCACTCCACTGGACGTGTTTCACGCTTTCTCGCCCGGATTGGAACTTACTCGTATTCGATCTACCTGTTGCACATATTCGTTGTATTTAGTATCGCCGAACTGATTGACGAGTACCTGATCGACCTGTCCAATATTTACATTGCACTGCTGCTTTCTCCTGTCGCGTTTCTCTTGATGATACCCATCGGCTGGGCCAGCTATCGATTCATTGAATTGCCGTTCCTGAATTATCGAACGAACTACATTGCCGCAGATGATGCGCCGTCCGCTCTCGAACGGCGATCGGATGTTAGTGCATAAGCACCGTCTGTATTGCCAGTGCTATCGCGCTGGACGGCTGCGTGGTGAAAACCGCCAGCGTGGACGACTCCATCCTCAAATTCTCCGGTCCTGCCCACGTCGGCTATTACGCAGCCTTACCGCTCCTTGAGCCCCCTGAAGTGGGCGTTGCATTCAAACCAATGACAACTGCGCTATCCGTCGATGGATCACAATTATAGGCTTCGTTGCGGCGAGTGGCAGTAGGCATGCCCCGCTTGCTCAAACTGCTGATATATTCGCCGCGGAGCATGCCTACTGCCACTCGCCTTTATCGCAAGTACATCACAACGGTTGAGTGCACTGCGCCAGAGTCCCTCCGGGGATAAGGCCTGAAGAGCGAATATCCCAGCCTTCTGAGATTCTATGTTCTCATGCAAGCCCTATTTATGCCTCAAGCATAAAATTCTCGCCTTTTTTCATCAGCGCAAATGCAATTCTG
>JANPDE010000127.1:0-2487 GCA_031431315.1 Haliea sp. | reverse complement strand
CGGTGCGCTGATCGCCTGGACCATTGCCGGTCTGGGTATGTTGATGCTGGCCTTCGTTTTCCAGAAACTGGCCAACCGCAAGCCCGATCTCGATGCCGGCGTGTATGCCTATGCGCGTGCCGGCTTCGGCCCGTATCTGGGTTTTGCTGCGGCCTTCGGTTACTGGGCCAGCGCCTGCGTCGGCAACGTCTCCTACTGGGTGTTGATTAAATCGACACTCGGCGCGGTGTTTCCGTTCTTCGGTGACGGCAATACGGTATCTGCGGTGCTGGCGTCGTCGGTCGGCATCTGGGCCTTTCACTTTCTGGTGCTGCGCGGCACCAAGGAGGCGGCGGCGATCAACAAGATCGTGACCGTCGCCAAGATCATTCCGCTGATCGTGTTTCTGGTACTGGCGATCTTTGCTTTCAAGCCCGATGTCTTCGCGGCCAACCTCGGCGGCAGCGGCATGGAGGGTTATGGCACGCTGTTCGAACAGGTCAAGGCGACGATGCTGATCACTGTCTTCGTTTTCCTGGGCATTGAAGGTGCTAGTAACTATTCGCGCTTTGCCAAGAAGCGCTCTGACGTGGGCACGGCCACGGTGGTGGGCTTTCTCGGTGTGCTGGCGCTGTTTGCGTCGGTCTCGATCCTGTCGTTCGGTGTGATGCCGCGCGCCGATATTCAGGCGCTGAGCCAGCCCTCGGTGGGTGGCGTGCTGGCGGCGGCGGTCGGTGCCTGGGGCGCAGTCTTCATCGGCATCGGCGTGATCGTCTCGGTCCTGGGAGCCTACCTCGCATGGAGCCTGATGGCGGCCGAGGTGCTGGCAGTTGCCGCAAAAAAGGGCGATATGCCAGCCTTTCTGGCTAAGGAAAATGCCAATGGCGTGGCCTCGAACGCCGTGCTGATGAGCACGCTGCTGGTGCAGGGAGCGCTGGCGGCCACGCTGCTGTCGCAGGACGCCTTCACCCTGATGCTTTCGCTGTGCAGCCACCTCTCGTTACTGCCCTACCTGCTGTCGGCGGCCTTCCTGCTGAAACTGGTATGGACCCGCCAGACCTATCCGGCTGGCGACACCGACCATACCAAGGATATGATCATCGCCGTACTCGCGGTGGTTTATTCGGTGTTCCTCGTCTACGCGGGTGGCATGAAGTTTCTGGTGCTGTCGTTCCTGATTTACGCACCGGGAACCCTGCTTTACTTCAAGACGCGTCGTGAGCAGAGCAAGGAATTTTTTACTGCGGCGGAATGGTTCGCCTTCGGCGTCGTTCTCATCGGAGCGTTGTATGCCCTGTACGGGCTGCTCACCGGTTACATCACCATCTGATTCAACCAGAGGAATTTAAAATGGCAAAGGCAAAAGCAAAAGCAAAAGCAAAACCATCGGCAAAGGCGAAAGCCCCAGCGGCCGCAAAAAAATCTGAACCGACGTTTGGCGTGCATTCCGAAGTAGGGCAGTTGCGCAAGGTGATGGTTTGCGCGCCGGGGCTGGCGCACAGTCGCCTCACACCGTCGAACTGCGATCAATTGTTGTTTGACGATGTGCTATGGGTAGAGAACGCCAAGCGTGATCATTTCGATTTTGTCACCAAGATGCGCGATCGCGGTATCGAAGTGTTGGAAATGCACAACCTGCTGGCCGAGACCGTGGCAGTACCCGCGGGTAAGAAATGGATCCTCGACAACCAGATCGTGCCCAACCAGGTCGGCCTGGGCTTTATCAGCGAGCTGCGCAGTTATCTCGAAGGGCTGGATAATCGCGTGTTAGCAGAAACACTGATCGGCGGTCTGTCGACCAACGACTTCCCGGAAAAGGCGGGCGGCAAAGCCTTGAAGATTGTTAAGGAAGCTGCCGGCGTCACCGAATATTTGCTGCCGCCGCTGCCGAACACGCTGTACACGCGCGACACCACCTGTTGGATTTACGGCGGTGTAACACTCAACCCGCTGTATTGGCCGGCGCGGCATGAGGAGACCATCCTCACCACTGCGATCTACAAGTTCCATCCCGATTTCGCGGGCAAGGTTAATGTCTTGTGGGGCGACCCGACCCAGGATCATGGCCAGGCCACGCTGGAGGGCGGTGATGTGATGCCCATCGGCAAAGGCAATGTCCTTATTGGTATGAGTGAGCGCACCTCGCGCCAGGCGATCAGCCAGCTGGCTGCAACGCTGTTCAAAAAGGGTGCGGCCGAGCGTGTGATTGTGGCGGCGATGCCGAAGATCCGTGCAGCGATGCACCTGGATACGGTGTTCACGTTTGCCGATCGCGACTGTGTGTTGCTGGCGCCCGATTTTATGAACCAGACGCGCACCTTTTCCTATCGCCCGAGCAACCATCCCAGCGGCGTAGAACTGCACGCAGAGAAAAAACCGTTCGTCGACGTGGTGGCACAGGCGCTGGGCTTTAAAAAATTGCGCGTGGTCGAAGCCGGTGGCAGTGACTACCAGCGCGAGCGCACGCAGTGGGACAGTGGCGCCAACCTGGTCTGCGCCTCACCCGGT
>JANPDE010000126.1:0-20086 GCA_031431315.1 Haliea sp. | reverse complement strand
CGAAAGTATTGCCAAGCGGGAGGCACAGGCGCTGGCCCGCAAAGCGGCTGGAGGCATGCTGCACCGCCCGGCCCAGCGACCCACCAAACAACAGCGGCGCCAGCTCCACCGCTTCAAGGATTTCCAGGAGTAGCCTGCACTACCGCTAATCATGCCACAGCAATGGCGTTGCGTCCTGCCCCTTTGGCCCTGTACAGCGCCTTGTCCGCCCGATTGATCAGGTCCGCGGGGAGATATTCACCGTCGGGTCGCACGGTGATGACACCCTGGCTGATAGTGATGTGCTCGGCCACAGTGGAGGCGGCATGGGGAATACGCTCCTGCGCAATCATTTCGCGCAGGCGCGAGGCGGTGCGCAGGGCGGATTCAGCTGATGCTCCCGGGAGCAGCAGGATGAATTCCTCACCGCCATAGCGCGCCACCAACTCCCCGGCCCTGGAGGACGCACGCAACATGATATCCGCCAATTTCTGCAATACTGCATCGCCCGCCGGATGACCGTATTGGTCGTTGTAGTTCTTGAAATAATCAACATCCAGCAAAATCACTGACAGTTCAGCGCCGCCACGACGCGCCCTGTTGATTTCCTCCTGCAGCATGCGATTGACCAGGCGCCGGTTACCCAATCCGGTCAATTCATCGACGTTGGCCAGGTCTGTCAGCTGTCGACGAGCGTCCTGCAATTGTCGGTTGCGATCGCGCAGAAAGCCGGTGATATCACCCAGTTCCTGTGCAATGTGTTCACGCTCCCAGGTCAGGGAGATCATATTGCGAAACGATTTATAGGTCTGGTCACAGACATACAGCAGCAGGGCGCAAAACGCCAATAGCACCAATCCCAGCAGCAGGTTGTAGGGTTGGTCCCAATAGTGGACCAGGTTCCACCAGGCAATGGGCCACAGGGAGGTAAATACATAGACAATGTAATACTCGCGCACGACCACCGAGAAACCCAGTGAAAATACCGTGAGCATGACGATGAGTAGCAGGAATACGTACTGCATGGTCACCGGTACTTGTTGGGCGACAAAAATGTAGGCACTGGACCACACCGTTCCGGTGAGCGCTGCGCCGAGAATGAGCTGCCAATAAACGTGCCTGGGGTGACTTTGATATTGTCGCTGTACCAGGGCAACGCTCATCAGTAGCGAGCGGACGAGCAGCAATACCAGGACAGCAGTAGCCCACAGCAGCAGTGTCGTCGCTGCCATGAAGGGCCAAAATACCAGTATGGTGGCGATCACGCCCACCAGGTGCAGGCCAATGGTGGTGCGTCGCCCGTTTTGCAATAGCATTTCCAGTTGGGCAGTAATCAGCTCCTGCGGCGGGATATGGCGTTGATAAATCATCCCTGAATCCTACACTGCGGGCGTCGCGACCAGCCACTTTGCGCGTCAAGCTGAGAACGCCGTCACAGCACGGCAGGCCAGGCTTTCACAGGCGGTGGCAGATACTCCACACTCGGTTGAATCGTACCACTCGGGATACGGAGCATGTACTCCTGGAAAGCCATTCGCATAGCGTGCACCGTACTGCTGCTTTTGCCCATCGTGCATCTGGCGTACCTGGTATCCAGGGACACCAGTGAAACCCTGAATAATTCACCCGAGGCCTGGGCGCGAGAAATCAATAACTACGCCGCCACAGACGCGCGCATGCAACTACCGCAAAGCCCTATCGTGGTCGTTGGCGGAATGCGCGTTAAATTGTGGCGCGATCTGGCCGACCTGCTGGCGCCCCGCCCCGTTTTGATGCGTGGCCTCGGGGAGGCCATTGTCGAGGACATCCGTTTCAACTATATGCGGCTGATCGGATTTTACCGGCCCGATACCGTAGTCCTGCTGCCCGACAACAGCGAATTTTACCTCCGCGACAATAAATCCGCCCCGGAACTCGCAGCGGCCATTCGCGAGCTGGTGGAGCTGGATGCGTCGTTTGGCATTACCCGTCGGTTTTACGTTTTCGCTCCAGTGAAAACCATCCTGCATCCACGGGATCACCAGACCATTGACCAGGCGACGCAACTACTGCGCGAGTGGGCAGAAACCGATCAGCATGTCGTCCTGCTTGACGCCAACCCCCTGCTATCCGACCGCAACGGCAACCCAGGTGGCAGGTATTTTCGCAATGATGGGGTCAATCTCAATGAGCACGGCTATCTGCGCCTGTCGGTACTGCTGCGCACCCGGTTGGAAGCCGATGCAGCGGCGCAGTTGGCAAATACTTCGGCCCCCTGACCCACTACATTTGCACAAAGATGCGTTAGAATCGCACCCATGCTGTCGGAAATTCCTGTCACTCCACCGGATACCCCACTACTGAACAGAATTGATCAGGGCGCTTCGCTGCGCGCCCTGAACACCCAGGAACTGGTGCAACTCACAGAAGAGCTCAGGGCTTACCTGTTATACAGCGTGGGCCAGACCGGCGGACATTTTGGTGCCGGGCTGGGCGTAGTCGAATTGACAGTCGCCCTGCATCATATCTACAACACACCCCACGACCGCATTGTCTGGGATGTTGGTCACCAGACCTATCCACACAAAATTCTTACCGGACGCATGAGGCAAATGCACAGCATGCGCCAGGCCGGCGGGCTGGCGGGGTTTCCCAAGCGGGCTGAAAGTGAATACGACACGTTCGGTGTGGGTCACTCCTCCACCAGTATCTCCGCCGCCATGGGTATGGCACTGGCGGCCAGGCACCAGGGCATCCAGCGCAAGGTGATCGCGGTCATTGGCGATGGCGCGATTACGGGAGGTATGGCGTTTGAGGCGCTCGCCCACGCCGGTCATGTACGACCCAACATGCTGGTCATCCTGAATGACAACCAGATGTCCATCGGCCATAACAGCGGCGGACTCGCAACATACTTTGCCAAAATCTGGGCCAGCAAGTTCTACATCGCCATGCGCGAAGGCTCCAAACGGATATTGGAAAAAATTCGCCCGGCCTGGGAACTGGCCAAGCGCACTGAAGAACACCTGAAAGGCATGGTCGCCCCTGGTACTATGTTCGAAGAGCTGGGCTTTCACTATATCGGACCCCTGGACGGACACGACCTGCCGGGACTGATTCACACCCTCGAAAACATGAAAGACCTGGAGGGGCCGCAGTTCCTGCACATTCGCACTATGAAAGGCAAAGGTTTCCTGCCCGCCGAGCGTGACCCGGTGGGTTACCACGCCATTAACAAGATCGAAGCCAAACCTCTGCCGGCCGCACCGAAGGGCCCGCAGCCAGTATTGAAAGCACCCAAACCCACAGGCCCCAAGTACCAGGATGTGTTCGGACGCTGGCTGTGTGACATGGCGCAGCGCGACAAGCGCCTGGTCGGCATCACCCCCGCCATGTGCGAGGGCTCGGGCATGGTGGATTTCGCGAAACGCTTCCCCAAACGCTACTACGATGTGGCCATCGCCGAGCAGCACGCCCTGACCCTGGCCGCCGGCATGGCCTGCGACGGACTCAAGCCCGTGGTGGCCGTCTATTCCACCTTCCTGCAACGCGGATACGATCAGTTGATCCACGATATCGCGCTGCAAAATCTCGATGTGACATTTGGCATCGATCGGGCCGGCCTGGTAGGACAAGACGGCCCCACACACCACGGCGCGTTTGACTTAAGTTACCTGCGCTGCATCCCTAATATGGTGATTGGTGCACCCTCTGATGAGAACGAGTGCCGGCAAATGCTGTACACCGCCTATCAGCATCCCGGTCCCGCCGCCATTCGCTATCCCCGGGGCACGGGGCCAGGAGCGATCATTAGCGAGGCCATGGAGCAATTTGTCATCGGACGTGCGGTGCAAGTGCGCAGCGGAGAACGTGTGGCCATTCTCAATTTTGGTGCCCTGTTGCCCGAAGCCATGGCAGCGGCCAAAAACCTGAATGCCACGGTAGTGGACATGCGGTGGGTAAAGCCCATAGATGAGGATATGCTGTTGGAGGTGGCGCAACGCCATTCACTGCTGGTGACGCTTGAGGAAAATGTCATGGCCGGGGGCGCTGGTGCTGCAGTCAACGAGTTACTCACCAAACAGGGGTGTGCCTTGACGATCATTAACCTGGGTATCCCGGATGTGTTTGTAGAACACGGTACCCACGAAGAGCAGCTGGCTTGGGCCGGACTGGATGCTGAAAGCATACTGCGAAGCATACAAGCGAGGCGATTCATCACGGGAAAAGCCCTTGCGCCAGACCTCAAATTGGGCAATCCCATCGACATATCCCGTTAATAAGCGATGATTCATGTTTTCATCGGCACAAAGGCTCAACTCATCAAAATGGCTCCAGTGATGGTTGGGTTGCAAGACCGACGGATCGACTACAATTTTATCTTTAGTGGCCAACATCAGGAAACGATCCAGAATATTCGCGAGGAGTTTGCGCTCAAGGATCCCGATATCGTCCTTTACAGAGGCAAGGACATTACAGGTATCCTGCAAATGCTTGTCTGGGGCATTCGAATTATCCTCTTTGTCCTCTGGAACAGGCACAAAGTTTGGCGGGGTGACAGAAATGGCATAGTGCTGAACCACGGAGACACATTTTCCACATTGTTGGGTTCTGTACTGGCTCGTATCTGCGGCCAGCGTGCAGCACATATTGAATCGGGACTGCGCTCGTTCAAACTTTTTCATCCATTTCCCGAGGAAATTACCCGAATCCTGACGTTTCGGCTTTCCACCATTTACTTCGCGCCGGGAGAATGGGCCCTGGAAAACCTGAAACGCTACCCAGGCATCAAGGTGAACACCATACACAACACTTTGCTGGACTCACTGAGGATTAGCGAAGGCGCCGTCGACGAGGCAGCCGTGGTAATTCCAGCTTACCCCTACGGTCTCGTTTCCATTCACCGCTTTGAAAATATCTTTTCCAAGGCAAAACTCACCGAGATCGTCGACCTGCTCCTGCTCGCGAGTCAAAAAATGCCTCTGCTTTTTATCCTCCATAAACCGACAGAACGAAAGCTGGATCAATTTCATTTAAGAGAGACACTGGAGCAATGCACGAACATCGAATTACGTCCGCGTTACAGCTATTTCCAATTCATGAAGTTGACGAAGCAGGCTGCCCTCGTAATCACCGATGGTGGGAGCAATCAGGAAGAGTGTTATTACCTGGGCAAGCCTTGCATCATCATGCGCGCCGCCAGTGAAAGACAGGAGGGACTAGGCGAGAATGCGGTAATCTGCAACTACCACTATGATGAGATCGAACGCGTGATAGACAATTTGCCCGAGTATGAAGCCGCGACCGACAGATCCGCCATTTCGCCCACCAGCATAATCATCGATAAACTGGTGCAGCTTGATACCAATATGAAGTAATCCGTGCTGCTCCGCACATGAAAATTAACCCCCTAGAACCAAAACACTGGCTGCTCCTTTTACAACAGTTCGTGTACTGCATCATTGCGATTGGCGCAAGACCATTGCGGAAACGTCCGCATAAGCCGCTGGTCATTCTCTACGGACATCAATTTTCAGGCAACCTGCAAGCCTTATATAACAAGTGGTCAAAGCATTATTCACTCGAGTTCAACCTCTATTTTATGTCGCTTGACCCAGCTTACGCCAAACAGCTTCGAACGACTGGAATCAATGTGCTTCAGTGTAACAGACTCAAGGACATGCTCTCGTTAAGTCAGGCATCGGTTCTGATCACCGACCACGGGTTGCATCTGATGACCCCCCTACTCCGATTTACCAATATTGTATTCATAGACGTCTGGCACGGCATTCCGTTCAAAGGATTCACTCCCTTGGATTTCCGACTGCAACATCGCTACGACGAAGTATGGGTCTCCTCTCCCATGTTAAAGGAAATGTACCAGGATAAGTTCGGATTTAGAGCAGACTGTGTCCACGCCCTTGGCTATGCCCGGGCTGACAAGCTATTCTTGCGGGAGCCCCCTGACCGGCTTTTCAGAGAAACAACTGCTATACCAAACGGGAACAGGGTCGTCCTGTATGCACCCACCTGGCGGCAGGATGACAAGGGCCGGGATTTGTTTCCTTTCGGGGAAACCCAGGAATCGTTCCTCGGACAGCTCAACGAGGTTTGCAGCAAGCACAAGGCGACGCTGGTGATTCGCAGCCACCTGAACGCCAGAATCAGCACACGGTTTTTCGATAATGTGCGTTACTGCTCGATGAAGGAATATCCCGATACAGAACGCCTTTTGTTGCAAACCGACATCCTGATTTGCGACTGGTCATCAATTGCCTTCGACTACCTTGCCCTTAACCGGCCAGCGATCTTCCTGGAGGTAGACCCACCCTTTAAAAACGGCTTTTCGCTGGGCAGGGAATACCGGTTCGGAAAAGTGGTGCCCAATTTGGATATTCTCTGCGAAACGCTGAGCGGAACCCTGGCAAATCCTAATTGGTATGATTCGGAGCAAAGCCATATCCACCAGAAAATAAGCGCGGCTGTTTACGGCGCAAACACTGATGGGAAATCTGCGGAACGACAGTTGTCACGATTGGTTGGATTGATGACTCGCGACCGAGGGTGCTCATGATGCGCATTGCATAACATCGCATCAGAGCCGAATTTTTTCGATAACTTCCGTAGTAGAGATAGAAGGTGTTCTCGGCAAATAGACGACCTTACACAATGCGTCGAATTGGTCGAACTTACCCTGCCAGTCATCCCCCATCACCAAAATAGCTGCCCGACGTTCCTTGATATAATTTCCTTTCAATTCGAGCGATTCTTCAAAAAAAACCTCGTTGACGCATTGCAAGGCATTTACGATCTCATATCTTTCCTCCTGCGGATAAACAGGTGCACGCCCTTTTTTGTCAACATTCAACTTATCGGTCGATACCCCTACGACCAGATAATCACCGAAAGATTTTGCCCGCTCAAGAAGACGCAAATGGCCAACATGGAACACATCAAAGGTTCCGAACGTAATGATTCTTCGAGACATAATCGGCACCTGTTTATTGGTTTACATCACCACATTGGTTCGAATTATTTTACATTATTGAGATGAGGCATCGAGATCTATAACAGCTTTCGGGGATATGCCAGCCCGCCTGGCCAAATCAAGCATATCCCTTACGTGGGGCTTTGCTCCTGAAATGGTGAGGAAAATATTATTGATTCCGCTCAGGTGCCCCATATTTATTTGTACACTGCTGCAGAACCCATACAAATCCACACCCTCGTATTTAACGAGCAAATCAGAAATAATCTCTTCGGCTATTTTCTCTGAATCCAATAGTTCCATATTTTTTAAGTCCAATACTTCGCCTCTCGGATGTGGAACATAATAGATATCCCCGGCCAGGGTTGAGGCAAGCGCTTCCATTTTTTGGATTACCCTCGCGACAGAAACCGCTTCAAAAGCCTCATGAAATACCGTACCGAGAATAACGGCACACTTCCCTGAGCCCGGTGCATATTGCACATCCTGGAGTATTGATATTGGTATTAGGTTGCTTGAGATATTATTGGTAAAGTTAGGATAAATCGTATAATGCCCCAGTGTCTCCCTTCGAATTCTATGAATCGAGTAGGTATTTCCAAACAGCTTTAAAGCGAGATATTTCTTGACTGTAAGTCCATAGGTTTCTGCGTATGAGCTGCTCCGCGACAAGTTTGCAGTGCCGTCATCGAAAGTGTAAAGGTAACGTTGCTTTTTCAAACTCAGGGCTAGAAAAACAAAAACGCTGTTAACCGAGGCGAGATACACTGTGTCGTAATCCATGCCCGCGAAGATTTTTTTTGCTTGCGCAATATACCCCGGAAATTTGAAGTCACAATAATAAAAAACGCTCTGCGCACATCGCTCGCTGAGAAAACGATAATAGTGGTCATATTTTTTATTTTTGACTCCGGAATAGAAGAAAAGAATGCAATCGTCGGCGGCCAGATTGTTCTTTTCGATAATTCTGGCCGCAATCAGGCTTTGCAGTGGCGTGCCACAAATAAATAATTTTTTCACATCGCGCTCTTCATCTTAATCCGCTCGTAACGTATTGCTGGCTACTCTGCAGGAAAAGTTACCTGTTGAACCAAAACTACATTTTCCAGGAAAACCATGGCAAGGAAATTCTTCGACAGCTTAACCATGCAACATAAATGAACGTAAAAGTGTAGGCGCATAGCGTTGCATAGGCCGCACCCACTATCCCAAACTGCGGTATCAAAATAAAATTTAAAATGACATTAATCAGGGCTGCAGTGGGCGTCGCAATTGCCAACAGATGGGTAAGCTTGAGATGTACCAGATAAGGAAAGAAAATCTGGTATCCGCCATAGGCAACGGACGCGATAACAAGAGGCGTCAATACAGATTTGGCGTCCCAGTAACGCTCATCCACAATGTAGGGCAAAGCGAAATGGGCGATACACAAGTAAATGATCGATCCTACTATAAGCAATCCAAGATAAATCCAGGTTTTTCTCGCTATTTCTCCTCTGTCCTGTGCAGAGTCTGAAGCGATTTTCTTAAAGAACCAGGGCTGCCAGGCTTTTAGAAAAGCCAACGTAATAAACATTGTTACGGTTCCGAACTGATAGCCAATTGTGTAGATGCCCACCTGATCAACGCCCAGCATCTCCTTTATGAATATTCTGTCTATTAGAGACACGACGAAACCAGACATGGTATGCGGTATGAGGATCATAGTGACCGACAGGGTTTCTTTTACATCCAGGCACCGGAAGCGCAGAGGCAGCATGCTACGCCTGGAAAGGGCTATGACACCGAATAGACCGTAAAGAACCATAGGAACAACTATGCCGTATGCCCTGGCAGCCCAACCAAACTGGAATACAAGGAGCAGAATGAGCGTCAACATTAAGTTCAATATCCCGTTGGATATTTCCCAGGTTGCGTACCTATATGGCCTTTCTTCTGTTCTCAACAGTGTAAGATTGAGCATGTTTGCCATGCTCATACAGGCCAGAATAGGCATAGCCAACAACCAATTCCTGCTGAGCCCAAACAGCGGCAGTTCGGCGTTCAGGTAAAGGATAGATAGTAGTGTGGAGCTCAGGAACAGAATAATCAGTACCACGAAAACTGCCGTCATATACGATTGAAACCTGAGCCTTCCCATCGAGAAATAGTTTCGTGAAATGTTTACATTCAGGCCTCCGAAGAGGGACTGAAAAAAAGACAGGAAAACCTGGATGATGGCGATTGTGCCATATTCTGCTGGTGTCAGATGTTGGGTCAAAACGGGCAACAGAAGCAGCGGTACTGCCCTGTTCAACAGCGTAGAGAACAAGTAAATAATGGAGCTTTTAAACACTCCGAAGATATTCCAGATCTTCTAGTGATAACGGTTGTTGGAAAAGCCGAATGTTTTCACCTATTTTTTTATCTTCCCAGTTCCACCATTGCAGAGCTAGAAGCTTGTCCCGCATTTCCTGCTCAAATCGCCATTTGAGATGTTTGGCTGGACTTCCCACTACGACCTCATAGGCTTCCACGTCGCGGGTTACAATGGCGCCTGCACCAATCACCGCGCCATCGTGAATTCGGATGCCCGGCATTATGATCGCCTGCGCACCAATCCACACGTCATTACCAATTCGTACTCGCTCATGCGTCTGAATACGTTCGTCCACAAATCCGCCTAAGCCAGGGATATAGGGGAATGCACTGGTAGTGAGCCTCTCAATCGGGTGCGTGACAGCATTTATAGTGCAATCCCACGAAATCGAGCAAAAAGATCCAATATCTGCATGCGTTATTTTCGTATTTCTACCAACAGATGAATAACGACCTATGACACTGTACATTACACTGCTGTTCTTTGCTGCTGCGGAGCAATTCCCAAAATGACTCTTCTCGATTGCTGCAGAGGAATGAATTCTACCCAGGTCTACTACCTTGTTTTCCTTGCCCTTAAATCTAAGGTAGTTAAAGGCTGCACGTAATCTCAAAATGCTCATGGCAAACTCCGCAAGAATCGACCCATGACCGGGTAGTGCCTGCGTATTCCTTCCCTGGTCTCGCCAAACCGAACGCCATTCTGCATTTCATAATTCAGGATATTTGAATAATCCTGGATAAAATTCTTCTGCGGCGTCATTTTGTCGAAGCTAATTCCTATTTTGTCCATCAGCGTAGAGATATAACCCACATCTATCTTTTGGTATGCTTTTAGATTGACGCCTCCGATCACATGGCGCAGCGCCATACCGCGGCCATCTTCAATCAGTAACAGGGATGGTTTCGATATGCTGCTCATAAATATATGTGCATGTATTCGGTACCCTATATGAAGATCGCATTGACTGTAGAAGGACAGTAATTTTTCAACATCGCCAGAAATATCAACGTAGGAAATTTCTTCTGATTTAAGCCACTTTGTAAAATTGATCTGATTTCTATACAGATCGCTGGATACGCCATCAGACTGGAGATAGGCAATGCTGACTCCATGGTGAAATACCACGTCCAGTATTGCGTCTGGGAACACATCCCGGGTATGCATTATTGCCGCCTGCATCTGTTGTTGCATGCGCCGTGAAAACTTTAGGGATACCCCCAGGGAGAAGCCAATTCTTTTCGGAGAGCTACAGACAGTGACGGGGATATCCATGTGTTCATGGCTGTAGAGTGCCGGACATCCGGTCATGACAAAGTTATTAAATCCCCTGGACGCTAATACATTCAGTGTGTGGTAATCACGCACACTGGAAATGTAGCGCTCGCTGTTGATTCTTTCGAGCAGTTGCATGGACATTGTATTGAGCGGATAAGAATGGGTATCTTCCCACCTGCCATATGGGCTGTACCAACCGATGCCCATGGTTACGATGGGGACATTTATCTCATTGAGATCCTCGACCAGCCCATACACCCTCGGCCGCATTCTCTTCTGCAGCGCCGGACCACCCATGAGAATGAGTGCTTTTGAGCCGTTGATTCTATCCAGATTTTCCGCGCTGAGCACTTTCCATCCGTCCAGATCCTCCACAGCGCGGTCCGGCCGAATAGTCGCAAGTAAATTTCTAGCGCGATACTTTATGAGAAAGTCCCCGGCATTATTTTTACCGCCGGTCAACATCACATAATAGTCTTTTTCCATATCACGGTTGATCACTAACACATGAAAGAAAATCCCAACTGATCACCTGATCTTCTTCGATGTCAGCGATAGCGATGCGACCGAGCAATTCATCCCAATGAACTGGACTGATCCCGTGCGCGGGGCGCTTGGTCGTTAGATTGTCCGCCGTCAGTCTTTCTCCCACTTGTATATTGCGCGCGGCCACTACGCTCCTTCTCGCATGCTGGCGCGCGCGCTCCTCCTGATCAACTTGATATTGACCAGAGCCAATCATTTGGCGGTATGTAGCCAATTTGCTTGAAAAGCCAGCAAGGTCACCTTCGTCCATCGCGTGATAGTGATCATTCCCCGGCAGGGTTTTATCATGTGTAAAGTGTTTTTCAATAACGGTGGATCCCAGTATCGTAGCCAGCTCGAGGGCAGCCAGTGATTCGCCTGGTGCCACGTGGTCGGAATAGCCAATCGTGCAATCGGGAAACGAACGCATGAGCAGCCGTATTCTTCCAAGCTGCGCATCCTCGGCTTTTGTTGGATAATTCAATACACAGTGCAGCAGACAGATGTCGCGGGCTCCGGCCAATCGTGACTGCTCCACTGCAAATTCGATCTCCGGTTGGGTTGACGCTCCGGTGGAGATTATCAGGGGCTTGCCGCTGGCCGCGGCATTCCTTATTAATGGCACATTGGTAATGTCGGCTGAGGCGATCTTGAAGGCCGGGACGAGAGGAGTGAGGAATTCGACCGCGTCGAGATCAAAAGGTGTGGAGAGAAAATGTATGCGTTTCTTTTCGCAATGTAAGGCCAATTCCTTATAATCATCGGGACCGAATGAGTCGTATTTTTGAAAAAGCTTGTATTGGCTTTCCGTGGGCTCCTGGGTAGTGTCCCAGTAAGCCGGACTGTTCCGGGAAGCCAGTTTTCCCGCTTTATATGTCTGAAACTTGGCTGCGTGCGCCCCGCCGCTTGCGGCCTGATCAATCAACCGTTTGGCCAGGTTCATGTCGCCCTCGTGATTGACCCCTATTTCCGCAATCAGGTACGGATTCAGAAATGTTCCAACTTCAAAATCTTTTATAAAAAAGGATTCAGCCATAGCTAGCCTACACACTCAGTATTCTTGTAATTTGCTCGATGACCCGACGCTTGCCATTTCGAAAATTCGTGGCACCCATCTTGTCTACCATGCTCTTGCGCGCGCTTTCATTCTCTATCAGATGCTTTATCGTGCGTTGAATTTCATCATCCTGCACACACTCCCGGTGACCGAAATTGATAATTCCATTGTCGCTAGAGGCAAAGGTGTGCTGGGTCTCGCGCAGGTTTTGGCATATTGTTATCGTCGGAACTTTCAAGGCGGCCAGTTCAAGAACGGTTCGCCCTCCTGATGTTATTGCCAGATCAGCCCGGTGCATAAAATCAGAAATGCGGCGTGTATCATTGGAGACTGTGATATCGGAGAATTGCAGATTCCTGATATGGGTCGAAAGCTCCTGATCGTGAAGATATCCCGGGCCTGTGACGACATCGACCGAGATCCCATGTTCAAGACAAACAGGAGTAATGAGCTTAAGGCAACGCAGAGTTAGGTTGCCCTCATCCACACCCCCAAATGTCAGCAGTATTCGGCTTACGGTATCGCTCATATTTTTTTCAGGCAGAAAAATGAATTCATCCCTCAGGCAAAAATAACGCGGCCCCACCAACACATGACCGGACATATTTTCTCCCGAATACAATGCGTTGATAACCAGGTTAGCCCGTTGCGCACCCGATCCCATATCTTCAAAATTGATGACCTTGAAGCCCGCTGACTGCAGCTCAAAAATGTAGGCTTCATCTGTATCCAGAATGTCGTTTATCACCAGATCTGGCTTGAGCTCCAAGCAAGCAGCAAGAAACTGGCCATCTTCACACACGTGCACAGAGTAATTCTGGTCCCGTATTTTATCCACTGCCAGGCGACTGCGTTTCTCACACACGAATTGCAGATCGAAGTGAATAAGCTCATTGGCCAATGTCAGCCCGCGGTATACGTGCCCCAAACCTACGCTGTCATAGCCAATAACAGTGATTACGATCTTTTTTCTCTGCAGCAATAATTCGCATATCGCCAGATCCGCGTAGGTGTCTATATCTATACTCTTGTCATGGGGGATCTCCAGCAGGTGTACCCTTTTCCCAATACGGGTTCCAGTCAGCAGCTGCGAGCGACTGCACGCAATAATGGCTCCTGTTTCTTTGTAGCATTGCGGTAGGCTTTGCCGATTAACACGTGCGGCATATTGCGGGGAAGGAATACCATTCGCCATCGCCCAGGTGAGGTGCCGGTTATCTACCACCGAAAGCACGGTATCAATGTCACGACTTTGCAAATGGCGAACAGCATCGCTAATATGGACGGATGAAATCAGCGGTGCGGTGGGCTGTACGGTCACGACCACATCAAAGTGCGTTTTGAGATCTTTTTCAGCCTGAATTACAGCAAACGCGATTACGGGATCCAGCGTGGTGAGATCATCAGCCAGCTCCGCCGGGCGCATCAGCACCAATGCGCCAAACCGTTCAGCAAATAGCGCTATTTCCTCGTCATCGGTACTCACTGCCACAACATCGACACTCGGTGCCGCCAGGCAGGCCTGTATTGAATAGTAGATCAGGGGGCGACCGGCGATGGGGCGTAAATTTTTGCGAGGGATTCCTTTGGAACCTCCTCTGGCGGGGATCAATGCGATAGTATTCATTACACCGACTGATTTTTATGGTTACGGTCTTGGTAAGATTGCTCGTATATCACGTTAACACCGTTGACCCGAGGCACCCATCGTTACAGATCTGATCACTCTACTACGAACACAATAATTTCTACCAGTCATATGACATTGATTGCCAATAAACACCGCTTTCCCCGGGGGCAATACCTTGCCCCACTGTGTTTAGTTTTCTATATACTTTGCTGACAAACCGGCAACAGCCGCACACCTAATCAAGCATGTAAAGGCACGCGTCCCATGGCAAAGACCCCAAAACTGGATTTTGAAGCAACCTGCGCCCAGCTCGCGGCAACCATCAACAAGCTGGAAGATGAGCAGGCGTCCCTGGAGGACTCCTTGAAAGCCTTCGAGCAGGGCATCACGCTGGCCCGTCAGGCGCAGAAGGCTTTAGTCGAAGCAGAACAAAAAGTGCAATTGCTTCTGGACAATGATGGAGAGCCAAAATCGACGGAGTTCATTGATGGCATCATAGAATGACTCGTGCTTTATCTGACTGGCTGAAGACCAGCAGAGATCGCACAGATCGGCAGTTGGCCGCTTTTGCCTCAGGTGGGAGTGCCATTGCCAACGGCTGTGACCAGACACTCGATGCAATTACCCAGGCCTGCCACTACGCGCTGATCAACGGCGGCAAGCGCATTCGACCGATCCTGGTGTATGCCGCCGCAGGTGCTCTGGGCCGGGCGGGGCACGATGCCGGGTTGGATCACATTGCGTGTGCGATGGAATTAATCCACACCTACTCCCTTATCCACGACGACCTTCCGGCCATGGATGACGACGACCTGCGGCGGGGCAAACCCAGCTTGCACAAGGCCTATGACGAGGCGACGGCGATACTGGTAGGCGACGGACTGCAAGCCAGGGCGTTCGAGTTGCTGGCGGAGGCGCCGGGGCTCAGCGACGGGCAGAAAATTGCCATGATCAAGGTACTGGCCAGCGCGGCGGGCCTGCGCGGCATGGTGGGGGGCCAGTTCATCGACATCCAGGCCACCAATACCGACATGACACTGGAGCAACTCCAGGCCATGCACGCGCTGAAAACCGGCGCCCTGATACGCGCCGCACTGGCCCTGGGTGGAATCGCCGCTGGCGCCAGCGCGCAGCAACTGACTGCCCTGGACGCATACGGTACGCACATTGGCCTGGCCTTTCAGGTGGTGGACGATATCCTGGATGTCGAAGGGGATACGCAGACCCTGGGCAAGACCCAGGGTAAGGACAGTGAGGCCAACAAGCCGACCTATGTCAAACTGCTCGGTTTGAATGGAGCAAAGACAGAGGCTAAACGATTGTTGGGAGAGGCACTCGGGGCACTGGAGGGGTTTGGCGAGTCAGCCGACCTGCTACGCGATCTCGCCGGGTATATCGTCGCGCGCAATCACTGAGCGTCAAGCTCCCGATCACTGCGCACACTGCCTCGCGCTAATTCTCGCCCTCAATCATATGACCGAGTTTTCCAGCCTTGGTTTGCAGGTACTTCTCGTTGTGTGGGTTACTGTCGGTATGCAATGCAATGCGCTCTACCACCGTCACTCCCTGTTCTTCCATGGCAGCGACTTTGCGCGGGTTATTGGTCAACAACCGAACTGATTTCACACCCAGGTGTTGGATCATGGGCTGCAACATGCTGTAGTCGCGCATATCGGCACCGAATCCCAATTGCTCATTAGCTTCTACCGTATCGGCGCCAGCGTCCTGTAATTTATACGCCTTGATCTTGTTGAGCAGGCCGATACCGCGCCCTTCCTGGCGCAAATAGAACAAGGCGCCCCTGCCCTCACGGGCGATCGTTTCCAGGGAAACTGTTAACTGGTTGCCACAGTCACAGCGCAGGCTGAACAGGGCATCACCGGTCAGGCACTCGGAGTGTACCCGTGTCAAAACGGGCTCCCCATTGGCAACGTCGCCCATGGTCAGCACGACATGCTCCTTGCTGAACTCAGTATCCTCGAAGCCGTGAATGTGAAACTCGCCCCACACAGTGGGCAGGCGGGAGGATTCTATATAGCGTACTGCCACGCAGGATGTCCGTCAGAAAAGGCCGGCCATTCTACCAGTTTTACACCGCGAGGGGCGAGGTATGCCTAGTGGCTTCTGGACAGGGAAAGGATGCCGTTATGTTCCTGCAATTTAACGTGCCGCAGGTAGCTCATACCCAACAAAACAGTGGCGGGATAAGCACCTTCCACGACCATGGCGGGTACGTTATCCACCTGGATTCCGCCGACATTTACCGATTGCAGGGTAACCGCGTAGGCGCTGCTCAGACCACTGGCCGTTTCCACCTTGGTAGGTTTACCGATGCCGTAATCAATATTCATCGTCCTGGCCTGCGCGGCGCTGATGGCCACCATATTCGCTCCGGTATCCACCAGCACCAATACGCTGCGACCGTTAATGGTCGCAGTGGTCTGGTACTGCAACATCTCATCGCGTGGGATAGTGACGACCTGCTCTCGAGTCTCCTGGAAATTGGTGCCAACGCGCTGGGACAGACCGACGGTCTGGGATTTTCCCTCGATATCGAGCGTCGCCATCGTCGGCTCGGTCGCCACCAGGGTCACGCCGGCGAAAGATTGCCCCACCCGCAGTGTTTTGCGCTCGCCGTTGATCAGTAGCACCGCGGTCTTACCTAACAGTGCCTCAACCTCGACGGAGGACGCCGCCGCTCTGCCCGGCAACGCCAGCAACAGCAGTCCGATGGCTGCCAGGACAATAGTTAGTTTCATGGACATCCTCCCCTTCCGCGCAAATCAAAGCACTCGTAACGCAATATGCAGGGTCAGGCAGGCCATCACTCCGGCCACCATGTCATCAATCATAATGCCCAGTCCCCCGCCCACCTTCCTGTCCAGTACGCGCACCGGCCATGGTTTGGCTATATCGTACAGCCTGAACACCACAAACCCCGCGATAACCCACTTCCAATCCGGGGGCACGGCCCATAGGGTAATCCAGAACCCCACGAACTCGTCCCAGACGATACCCGGGTGATCGTGCACCTGCAGTTGGCGGCTGGCCACACCACAGATCCAGACACCAAGAACGGCTGCCGACACAACAAGCAAGGTGTAGTGCAGCAGGCTCCACTGCGCGATGAGCAGGTACAACGGTATCGCCACCAGCGTGCCGGCGGTACCCGGGGCTTTAGGCACGAGGCCACTGCCGAAACCAAAGGCCAGTAACTGCGCCGGATGGCGCAGGAGATCAGGTGCAGGATGGGATTCCGTTGCGTGCTCTGGCGAGTCGGGCATTATGATTACCGGTTCGATGGGGCTCGCGCAGGGGCGCGACCTGAGTTAACTAGCCGCTAAAATGCTGATATCCCGGTGCGATGTCAATCTCCAGCCCGCAGTCTACTCCAGCACCCGCTTCCACCCGACCTATCCGCGTACAGCCCACGGGAATATGCGCACCAGCCGGCAAGCAGAAACACAACTCGTAATCATCGCCACCGGTTAACGCCCATTGCAGAATCTTTTCCCGGCTGTGGTGTGAAGACAATGCGGGCGACAGGGGCAGCAACTCGGTCTTGATACAGATCTTCACGCCACTTGCCGCCGCCATGTGTCCGGCATCCGCCAATAAGCCATCAGAAATATCGATCGCTGCGCTGGCGCGACCCAGCAATTCAAGACCCAGGTCGAGGCGAGCCTGTGGCCGGTTGAAACGCTGCAGCAGATACTCCGCATGCTCGGGAGCCGGCTGCCACTGATCTTGCAAATAAGCCAGTGCACCCGCCGCATCACCCAGTGTACCGGACACGTAAACCTCGTCCCCCACCTTCGCCCCGCTACGCAGTAATGCCTGGTCCAGTGGCAGCGCGCCCATCACCTGCACGGAGATCGTGAGCGGACCGCGCGTGGTATCACCGCCGACCAGCGGCAAGCTGTACTCAGAAACGGCTGCCGCCAAGCCCTGGCTGAACGCATTGACCCACAGCTCGTCTATTTCGGGCAGCGTCAGCGCCACGGTCATGCCCAACGGCCTGGCGCCCATGGCGGCGAGGTCGCTGGCCGCAGCGGATACCGCGCGAAAACCAATGTCCTCGGGAAAACTGTCTACTGGAAAATGCACGCCGGCGACCATGGTATCCACAGAGGTCGCCAGGCGTTCGCCCTTGCCCAGACGCAGAATGGCACAATCATCCCCCACGGAGAGGTCCACGGCGTCACCGCGACCCAGGTCGGAAAAATAGCGGTAAATGAGGGAAAATTCAGTGGCACGCATAGTGTGGCAGGCATACTGTGGCTGACATTCTGTGGATGGCATCAGGATGCCGCGTCGATCTCAACCTTGCGCAGTTGCCGGGCGGCCCGATCGAGCACGCCGTTGACATACTTGTGGCTGTCCGTGGCGCCAAATTTTTTCGCCAGCGCCACCTCTTCATTGATGACCACCTTGTACGGTACATCGATACGTCGGGTCAGCTCGAACATGCCCATGCGCAACAGTGTGCGCTCGATGGGATCCAGGTCATCCACTTTGCGATCCAGCATGGGTGCCAGCGCTTCGTCCAACTCATCGACACACGCTGGAATGCCGTGCAACAGGGCCTGGAAATAGGCCAGGTCAACATGAGTGAAATCGTAGTCCGCACGAAATTCCGCCTCGATGTCGCTCACGTCTGCACCGGCCATATGCCATTGGTATAGAGCCTGCATGCCATAGTGCCGGGCCTTGCGGCGCTCGGCGGCGAGTGTGTTGTGTACCGGCTTGTTCATTCAGCCCAGCTTGCCCAGCAGGCTGACCATTTCAAGTGCGGACATCGCCGCCTCGGCGCCCTTGTTACCCGCCTTGGTGCCGGCGCGCTCCACGGCTTGCTCAATGGTATCCACGGTCAGTACACCGAAAGCCACGGGCACACCGTACTCCATGCTCACCATCGCAATACCCTTGGTGCACTCGCCTGCCACGTATTCAAAATGTGGGGTACCGCCGCGAATCACCGCACCCAGGGCGATGATGGCGTCCACATTTCCTTTGGCGGCAACTTTCTTGCACACCAGCGGTATTTCAAACGCGCCCGGGGCACGCACGATGGTGATCTGCTTGTCAGTGACGCCGTGGCGGCGCAATGTATCGATCGCGCCCGCCAACAAATGCTCCACGACAAAACTGTTCCAGCGGCCCACAACGATGCAGTAGTTGCCCTTGCCGCCGGTGAATGTGCCCTCGATAGTCTTGATGTCAGTCATAGTTATGTCCTTCTAGCTATAATCCGGGATTGACAAAATCCAGCACTTCCAGATCAAAACCGGAAATGGCATTGTACTTGATAGGTGCGCCCATAAGGTGGATTTTCCCCACGCCCAAATCCTTGAGAATCTGCGAACCCAGGCCCACCGTGGTATAGCTGTCCGGCGTAACTCCAATTGCCGTGTTGTGCTCGCCCAGGGCCATATCGATACTGGCCAGCAATTGCTCGGATCGTTCAGCGCGCGCCAGTAACACAATCACCCCGCGCCCATTGGCCGCCACCGCCTGCAGGCACTTGCCCAGGCTCCACGTGGCTCGACCGGAAATTTTGCTGGTCACCAGGTCGCGCATGACCGACTGCACGTGCACCCGTACCAGCGTCGGCTCATGCGCCCGGATATCGCCACGCGACAGGGCCAGGTGCACATCACCGGCTGTCTGGTCGCGGTAGGCGGTCAGCCGGAATGGCCCGTGTGCGGTGTCTATCGTACCCTCGCGCACGCGGCGAATGGTACGCTCATTCACCATCCGAAAATGAATCAGGTTGGCGATCGAGCCAATCTTCAGCTCGTGCGTGGCGGCAAACGCGCGCAGCGCCGGGCCATCGGCAACCGTCCCATGCGGGGTCAGGATATCGGCGATTACAGCTGCGGGCAGCAAACCGGCCAGGCGCGCGTAGTCGCAGGCCGCTTCAGTATGGCCGGCGCGCATCAGCACACCACCGGGTACGGCCGTCAGCGGAAAGATATGGCCCGGCTGCACAATGTCGGAAGGCTGGGCATGAGGGGCGACCGCCGCCTGCACAGTGCGCGCGCGATCAGCAGCGGAAATACCCGTATCGATCCCTGCAGCGGCTTCTATCGAAAGCGTAAAATTGGATTTTTCACCCTGACCCTCATCCACCATGGGGGGCAGATTCAACTGTCGGCAGCGCTCCTCGGTCAGGGACAGGCAAATCAGCCCACGAGCCTGGCGCGCCATGAACGTCACATGCTTGGCTTCGCAGTGCTCGGCAGCCACCATCACCACACCTTCGTTGTGGCTGTCCGCATCGTCATCCAG
>JANPDE010000125.1:0-26027 GCA_031431315.1 Haliea sp. | reverse complement strand
AACACACCTCGCAATCTTCGATGTACTGCTGCCCCGCTTCTTCTTGATCTATGAGAACCTCGATTGTTTCTCCGCAGTACGGACAACTAACAAGCTTTTGAGATAAGAACTCCATCATCCATCAATCACGTTCGATTTATCAGCACATAACAGCTAGTTCTAGAGACAAAGTCAGATACAGACATGATGATTTGAACTGGCATAACGGCTATCCCTTTCCATAGGAATACATGTATATATCAATCCTTTAAGGCCTTTAAAGTATGTCCAGTTGCCTCAAATGCCCCTTAACTACCCGCATCAACGAACGACTGGCCACCGGCGAGGTATGCGCGCCCCTGAACCAGTGAATCGCAGGGCGCTGCCAGTGCTCCCACAACGCAGAGGGATGTTCCGGCGGTACGATCCTGTCACCGGCGCCGGCGGCGATGAGTATGCGTTCCTTCGCGATCTTGCGCGGATGAGCCAGCGGCGAGTGAATGTAAAACGCGGCCCGCATATTGCGTTCCGTCAGGACTTCATCCGGGCCGGCCGGGCCACGCAAGGCGCGATGATGGCCGGTATCCCGATACACACGCCATGCCAGGTCGCCCATGCAGGCCGGTGGCACCAGCGGGATCAGAAAATCGAAATCCTCCGATAAGCCCGCGCACAAACTCGCAAGATATCCGCCCAGGCTCATGCCCACCAGTCCCACCGGTTTATCATCCTGGGCACGCAACCAGCGCTTGAGTTCGAAGATCTCAAAGATTGTGCGCTGCACCGCCGCAGCCAGATGTACCGCGTGCGGCACGGTAAAACTTTGCCCGGAGAAAAAGGCGCCGGGTGCACGACGCGGCCCATGATCGGGAAGTGTCAACAGCAATACGTTAAAGCCCAGTGCAAACCAGTTGCTCGCGGACATGGCGAACGCGTCGATCACGGGCCAACCCATGGCAAACCCGTGCAACACGACCACCGATCCTTTGGCGATACCGGGCTCATGCCGCCAGTGGTCAAAGTGGATCGTATCGTCTGCCGCAGGTGTGGTAACAGAGTGCGGCAATTGCCGGTCGTCTCGCCAGGCGCTCTTCAGGGTGCAGCGGTAAATCGCGCCGCCCTTGATCCGGCGCCGGGGGGAGGAGCGCACCGAGGCGGGTTTGGCGGTGGGCTTTTCCAGTTTTTGTACGAAGGGAAAAAATGCCTGGGGTTTATCAATCAGCCCGCTGTTCAGCATCACGCGGATACTCTCGCGCAGTGTGTCGAGGTCAACATCGCGCGGAAGCACCTGCCGTTGCACGACAAAACTGACAGTGCGCATGACTGATCGATCAAGCAACGCTGCCATCGATGTGACCAGCCTATCCGTCCCGGATTGCTCCGGCACGCTGACCCGGCGTAGCATGGGTATCGTTTCAGGGATCATTGTTAGCATTTATTCCTCCCGAATCAGGCACACGCTAGCAGTTGCCGGGACAATTTGCACCTGTTTCAATGGCTACTCTGAACCATAAGGCGCAAGCGTCATGAGCACCCATAACAAACACCGCACTCGATTACCAAAATCCCGCCCCCTGAAACTGCTGAACGCACTGCAACGTCGCCTGTTTGATTATGAGTTTCTAGGGCTGGAACACCTCGATCAGAAAAAGCCATCCATTCTCGTGGGCAATCACTCCATCTTTGCCTACGACGTGGCCATCATGATGGTCGAACTCAAATTGCAAAAAGGCATTGAACTACGGGCATTGGGTGACCGCTTTCACGCCAACATACCGTATTGGCGCGACCTGCTGGAGAAATACGGTGTCGTCCCCGGTACGCCGGAAAACTGCGCGCAGCTGATGCAGCACAAGGAACACATTCTGGTGTTTCCCGGTGGCGCACGTGAAGCCTTCAAACGTAAGGGCGAAGAGCACCGCCTGTTCTGGAAGAATCGCACTGGCTTTGCCCGCATGGCATTGGCGAATAAATATCCGATCACGCCCTTTTTTGTCTACGGCGCGGATCTGGGCTATGAAATTCTCTGGGATTATAGTCGGATGAAAAAAAGCCAGATGCTTGCGCCGCTGTTTCGCGAGAAAAGCCGATTGAACGAACTGCTGCGCGATGGCGAATTGTTTCCGCCCATTGCGGTGGGCAGGTACAACACTCTGCTCCCCAAAAAGACGCCCATCATCTTCAAGTTTGGCAAGCCGATTTCCACACGCAAATACAAAGGAGCGACAGACTCTGATACGCTGTGGGAGGTGCGTGAGCGAGTGGAAGATGCCGTCACAAAGTTGATGCAGCAGTCGATTGATTACCTGGAAGGGCAGCTTCGCGTTTGACGAGGACGTTCCGCTGCAGAGCTGCCCCGACAAATTCCGTGAACCGGAATGGACCACGCGCTGGTTTACCGATGAAGCTACCGATAAGGACATGACGCGTTGTTATTGAGTTGGGCCGCACTAGGCTGGGCCGCATTAGGCTGGATTGCATCAAGCCGTGTCGTGGCACCCTATTCGATAACTTCTATTTGTACAGTGATTAAACCTGACGATGTATTAGCAATACTACTAAACGCGGATTTTGATAAATCGACAATGCGACCATTAACGAATGGCCCTCGATCATTAACTTCAGCAACGACACTTTTTCCATTGTTAACATTAGTCACTTTTAGTATTGAGCCACAGGGGATCGTTCTGTGGGCTGCAGTCTTTAAATCATGATTGTATCGTTCGCCACAAGCAGTCTTTTTAGCCTGATGTTTATCTGCGTAGAACGATGCTTGCCCTTTCTCGGTATAACCAATCCACTCATCCGTCTTTTTAGGCTGAGCACTACTACACCCCAGCATCGCTGCCGAGACGAGAAAAATAATCAACCCTTGTAGAGAGCCCTTCATTTAGACAGGGGACTCAATCTGACCGTCAGCCCGGACGACAAGTCCTCACCTTTGAGTTTCACGGTCGTCTCCTTTGCGTATCTGCATCGAAGTTGATGACGTATTCGTATTCCGGGATGGGTTTGCCCTTCTTGATAAACCCACTGGGGTTAAACCCGGTTCGTACAAAACCGAGCTTTTCAATGACTCTCTGACTGGCAGTGTTGTCTACGGCATGCGCCACAGTAATCTTGGCCGCTGAAAGCTCCGTTTTGCCAAACTCCAAAATAGCCGCACTTGCTTCAGTTGCATATCCCTGGCCCCAATGATCAGGGTGAATCCAATAGCCAATGTTCCAGACGTTGGGCGATCGATCCCGCCGGATCACACTACGTCCGATGCCCAGCCCCAGACTGGAGTGCGTGATGGTGAAGACAAACGAGTTGCCAGAAAGCCATTCCTTGTTAGAGCGCATTTGCCTGTTACACCTCAATTAACGTAGCTGGCATAAACACACTCTTTGCGGTCTAACACGCATGCTTTGTGACGTCCCCTGGAGCGCCTGGTTAGGCCCCAAACGCCACCCGCCATGCCGCAACTTTTTTCTCAAGCGAGACAGCGTGCGCGGGGCTAGACGATGGCAGCCGCGCGAAGGTGATGCCGCCGACGTGCAGATGAGGCAAAGCGTAGCGATTAAAGCTCTTTTCTGCCTCAGCGCCATTGAAGCCGACGAACTTGATATGGGGATGTTGCTGGAAAAATGACGGGAAGTCGTTTGGGACTCGCGACCCTGCCTCAATGGCGCTATCCAAACTGCCCACGCGAACGCATGCGTGCAGCACGTCCCAAAGCGCCACACCTGATGCCTTTAGTTTTTCCACGCGACTCTCGTAAGGTTCTTCAGCGCTTAAATCGTAGATGCTGGACATGATGCGCCAAAACGCATTTCGAGGATGAGCGTAGTACTGGTTGGCTTTGAGCGAAAGCACACCCGGCATGCTCCCTAGCAACAGCACTCGTGCCGATTTGTCTGCAATGGGGTTGAAGCTAGTAACCCTGCTCATCGTGGTGCCCTATAACAGCTACATATAGAGACCGGTCTAAATAATACCCTGGCCCAGTATCTAGATTTCCATTGATTCAAATTGAACACGAAATCAATCTCTTATAGTTATTTGTGGCTCGTATAACAGAGAAACTGTGCGAGAAACGCGAGCTACATCGATAAGTCGTCGAGAGTGGATACGCCAGATCGGCATTAGGTCCTTACCCTAGAGACCGCTTTTTTTCTCCGCCTCCTCCATGCTCTTATCCACAGTGTCCTGCAAGGACTGCTCCACGTTTTTCGCCTTGGTAACGTCCTTCTGGTACTCCACCGGAATAGCAGTTTCCGCTTCACCGCCACCCGCTGCCTGGTACAGCACCCAGCAAATCGCCCCCAGGGCGAGGATCAGGCCTAATAGTCTCATGGGCATTACCTCCTGTTTTTACTCTACCATGCAACTGGCCTATCTCGACATGGATCAGATACTTTTTTAGGGTTAGTCTGGGCGACTGCAAGGCATTTATAAGGTTCGCTTATGTCGTTTGTCACCGTGGAAAAACCTCGCCCCTATATCACGCTCATCACCCTGAACCGGCCGGAGCGCATGAACGCCATGGCCTTCGATGTGATGGTGCCGTTCAAGGAGGCGCTGGAAGAGGTCAGTTTCGACAATGAAACGCGCGTGGTGATCGTAACGGGTGCGGGCGTCGGCTTCTGCTCCGGCGCCGACCTGGAAGACCCGGGCTGGATGGATATTTTCAATGGCCTCACCATCCCCGGTATCGCCCGCCGCGCCATGCGCATTCTCGACGATGTGATCAAGGCGATTCATGACATGCACCAGCCCGTCATCGGTGCGATCAACGGCCCGGCCATCGGCGGCGGCTTCTGCCTGGCCATGGCGACGGACATTCGCATCGCATCCGATACCGCCTATTTTCGCCCAGCGGGCATCAACAACGGACTCACTTCCGCTGAATTGGGGTTGAGCTATATGCTGCCGCGCGCGATCGGTACCACCCGCGCGTTCGAGATCATGCTGACCGGCCGGGACGTGGATGCCCTGGAGGCCCAACAGATCGGCCTGGTTTCCAAGGTTGTGCATCAGAACAAACTGCTGGATGAGTGTTACGCCATCGCCGAGCGCATCAACGGCTTCAGCCAGCTCGGCGTGGAACTCAGCAAGCAAATGCTGTGGGCCGGTATCAATGCCAGCAGTCTGCATACCCATATGAACCACGAGGGGCACGCCCAGCTCTTCGTACGCATGACCACCAAGAACTTTGAAGAGGCAATCAAGGCGCGTAAGGAAAAGAGGGCGCCGCAATTCAAGGATTGACGCGGTCGGCCAGACGCGGTTGGCCAGACGCGGTCGGCCAGACGCGGTCGGCGAGACGCGGTCGGCGAGACGCGGCAGGTGAGTCGCCGCTCCACCGTGGTCAGTGCAGCGCGCGACTGCCCTCTGCCTGCGGGTGATCCGAGTCGATGAACAGGTAGTTCAGCTGCAGGCATTCTTCCGCGAGCATGCGGGTGCCATCAAGGGTAGTGACCACGCACTCTGAGAACTGCTCCGGTGTGATGCGTGAGTTGATCAGCAGATGGGCGCTTGCCACCAGCTGCGGGGTCGCGTCATCCACGATGTCGAGGAATATTTTCAGGGTAGGATAATTCATGTTGAGCCGCCCCAGGTCCGCGGCAAGCGGCAGCAGGGCAGTCGGGCGGAGTTCGAAGGTCGTGCTGAAAAACAGCACGCGCTGTTCCAGGTAGATGCGGCTGTCCACTACGCCTTCCAGCGCGTGCAGGGCGCTGATGTGCAGGCCTTCGCAGTGGCCGCAGAGGTAATTCTCCACGCGAATGTCCTCCAGCCAGAGCTCCAGCAGGTCGCGGTCCGGATGTTGCAGGTTCGTCATGGTGCTGGCTCCCTTACTCTTTATCAAATGCCATACGAATCAGCGGCGACTCCCTGCTCTGCCATACCCAGATAATGGCAGGCGCCAGTGTCGGCACAATGAGCACGCTGAACTGGTAGAGGATGCCGATCAGGTTCGCGTCCGGCACAAATACGCCCGGCTGGTCAAAAAAATGTGAGCCGAGGCTCACCATCAGTTCCTTCAGGCACAGGCACAGCAGGCCGATCATGAAAAGGGGGTAGAGGACCAGTAGGCCCCATACATAACTGTTCAGGTATTCCCTCTTCTGCGTGGCGAAATGCAGGGCAGTATAAAAGGGTAAGGAGTAAGACAGGATCCGCGTATTCACCTGCACCCCAAAGCGATACTCCGCGTCGGCCAGTGGAATCAGCTTGCCACCTTTCTCCCCGAACTCCGTCATCAGCAGCGCCTGGTTACCGTCCACGTAAAGCGTATTCACCACATCGGGAAACCAGTGGGTGAGGACCATGTTCACAAAGCCGATGGCGGGGATGGCCAGCGGGCCGCTGGCGACTGTCCACAACGCAAAGCAGGGAATAAGCAGTACAAATACGTACAGCAAAAACTGCCGCATATGGTGTTGTTCAACCAATGGCGCCCTCCCCTCGCTTGTCGTTGCGGGACAGGTAGCGCAGGTAGACGATAAAGACGATCAGTACGTCCAGCATGATCAGCGCCGGCCACAGGTACAGGTGTATCCACGTAAAAAATTCCATGTTCCAGTTGCCGAGGTAAAACAGGCTGATGATACGCGCGAGGTTCATCACCTGGATGGCGAGAAAACCCAGGCCGATGGCGCAGACACGCGCCTTCCAGCTGGCGGGAAAGGCGATGACCGCGGCGATCAATACGATGGCAGCTTCAACGCCGTTGCAACCGGCTTCGATGGATACCGAGAAGCCGGTGTCCTTGAACTGCAGAACCTTGCCGTAGGCAATGACCGAGCTATCAAAAGGCAGAATCATTGCCGCACTCAAGCGCGCCAGCATTGTCGTAAATGGAATGATGACGTGCTGTTGCACTGGCACCAGCATTTCAACCGTGAACAGGGTTACCAGTGTCACAGTAAAGAGAAAAATGAATCGCCTCATTGGCTGTTCTCCTCGCCCGAGATCAGGCGAAAGTCTATCCCTGTCAGGCGATCAAAATCGTAGGCGCTGAGTTTGAAGTACAGCGGGTATTCGCTGCTGTGAATGAAGTGCTCATCGTTCAGCGTGAGCAACTCCAGCGTCACGTCGCCCGCCAGGCTCTGTATTTTCAGCACCAGTTCGGCCTCCACCTCTGACAGTTCGCGCTGTGCGTCCTCATCGGCGACGCCGTCCACCTGCAGTGTTTTAAGTGCGCCAATCAGTGTGTCCAATTCCATTTTGTCGGGAGTGCCACCGGTCCCGGACAACCACACGCCGTTATCAAAGCGGAGATTGTAGAGGTCAGCGTCGATACGCAATGGCGCACGCACCTGCAGCAACCGGGGATCCAGCCAGTCGGGACTGACAGCGGGTGTCTCAAAGGTGTTTAAGGCAATGCTGTAGATTGCGTCCTGGTTCTCGTTGCGGGCGTGGACCTTGTGAAAGCTGGGGGATGTTCCAAGGTAGAGCGTGGCCAGCTTTTTGCCCGCGGACCACAGCGTCAGGCGTCTCTGGTAATAATAGTCAGCAACCTGGAAGCGTTGGCGCGCGGCCGGGGTGCGGGCGATGGGCCAGCTTCCCGCCTGCCCGCTGATACCCTGCAGCATCGCATCGACTTTGGTGGTATCCGCTGGCACGTTGTCCAGGTCGGGAAGCAGCCACTGCTTGTCCGACCTTACCAGGATCGCTTCATTGTCGAACTCGTCGCCGATACGCAGCTCATCGATCGTGTCGATGGAGAACGGGGTGAGGCCCACTTCGGTCGAGCGGGTTGCCGGACTCAGCTTTGGCCAGAACACGGCGGCGAGAATGCCACATTGGAGGAGGAACACAAGCAGCAGCACAGTCACTGTACGATTCACAGGGCCAGGCCCCGGGCATAGTGGCGACGATGCAGAACGAGGCGCAGCCAGCTGGTCAGAGCAAGTGCGAGCAGCCACAACAGGGCGAAGCCGTAAATGCCATACTCCAGCAGCAATTGCGCTTTGCGCTCCATGGGTGGCAGCGTGCGGTTGAAATGCGCGCGGGAACGAATTCCCAGCAATTCTTCATCCTGCAGCGCCCAGTCGAGGGTGTTCATGAACAATTCCAGCGGCCCGAGGTACTGCGTGCCACTCGCCATGACAATACTGTTCAGGATCTGGTCATCCATAAAGTCGTTGGAGGCGTACAGCACGATGCGGGCGGATTCCGGCGACCGCTGGAGCAGCCCGGTAGCAGTGGACGCTGGCTGTGGTGTCATACCCGCGCCTTGACGCGCCATCGCCAGCGGATTCTCCCGGTCCGCGAAGAAAGAGTTGAACCGCCCTTGTACCACCACACCCAGAGTGCGCTCATCGAGCAGTGGTGGTGATTCGGAATTCTCGTTGGCATCAGCGTCGGCGGGCGGACGAAAATTACTGAGACCGTTGGCGTCCACGCTGGGCATGATATCCGCGGAGTCACTCAACCAGGAGTCGGTGGAGCTTTTCAGCAGGACAGTAATGCGTCTGCCTTCAGCGGGGGTAACAGTGATCGGTGACGCCCAGGCCATGGTCACTTGTGGCAGGTTGCCCGTCACCGCGTGATGTGGGGCCAGACCCGGCGGGCGCAGATCGATGAAGTAGGGGTAGTCGATCAACTGCACATCGCGAAATTCGTAGTCACCGGACTTGCGGTTGATGGGGGCGGGGAAGCTGGCGTTCTGCTTGTCCAGCACCAGAGTATCGTGGATCTGCAGGCCGTTGTGCTGCAGCCATTGCTGCAGGCCACTGTCCCAATTTTGCAGTCGGAGTTCGCCGCCGCCAAGTTCTGTCGTAAACGGTGAGGTGGCCAGGACCACCGTACCCCCGCGCATCAGGAACTGGTCGATGGCAAACACTGATTTTTCGTCCAGCGCCTGAGGTGCCACCACCGCGAGGATATCGGCTTCCGGTGCGACACCACCGTCCGAAAGGTCTTCGGGCCGAATGCTGTAATCCCGGCCGATGGCGTTCTCCAGATTAGTGAAGGTTGGCGCGCCCAGTTTGTACTGCGCCACCTGCGGATCTACCGTAGGCGTCGACAGGGCCACAATCCTGGTAAAGCCGGAGGCAAAGCGCTTCAGACCCGCATCCAGTAACAATCGAAACGCATTAGGATCGAAGTTTTCCGTGGGCAACTGCACCACCTGCTGTGCATCGGCCAGCGTGAGGTAGAAGAAGAACCTACGACTGTCCCCCGGAGCGATCACCATAGGTTTGAATCCCCATTGTTCCGCAATCTGGGCGGCCACCTTTCCATCGCGCGCTTCGGGTTCGATAAACCGCACACTGAACTTCCCCTGGGAATTGCGTGCCGCCAGTTCGAGCTGCGGTATGATGGCGTTTTTGTAGGCGAGCAACTGTTCCGGCAACAGTGCATCACCGGATACATAGCCAATGAATTCCACCGGTTTGTCGATACCCTCGAACAGATTACCGCCCGAACGGTAGTCGGCCAATACTTTCCTGATGGCCTGGGTAATATCGTATTCCGGATTGCGCAGCAACACCTCGGCCGGTGCATTGGGCGCGCTGCGCACTTCAATCAGATCGGTAAAATTCAGGGACTGATGTTCGTTGCCGTAGCGCACCAGCACATTGAAATAGCCATTGACCAGTGAGGACTGGTGACGATCCGCTATCTGGAACGGTGTCGCGGTAATGCCGTAGCGCTCATTGGCTTCCTGTTCCAGTTCCGGATTCTGAGCAGGATCAACGAACTCGACCTGCACCTTGCCCTTACCAGCCAGTGCATATTCCTTGAGCAGGTCGCGCAGTTGCGGTACCAGTGGTGCCAGCAGAGGATGTGTTTTACTGCTGAAATAGCCGCGAATTAGCAGTGGTTCCTGCAATTCCTGCAAAGCGTTGCGCGTTGGCTGTGAAATGGAAAATAATTTGTTCTCGGTCAAATCAAGGCGCAGTCCTGTGAATTGGCTTAGCCAGACATTTGCCAGCACCAAATTGGCCAGCAACAACAAGGTGGCGGCTCGCCAGTGCCGTTGGCGGGGCGTGCTGGTCTTGCGGCTCGCCCAGCGTTTACGTTCCAGTACAAAGACATTGAGTGCAAGGAAGGCCGCGCACAGGCTGATGTAGTAGAACAGGTCGCGCAGGTCGATGATGCCATGGGTGATACTCTCGAAGCGTGCACCACTGCCCAGCAGACGCAGGATCTCGCCGGTCCTGTCGGCAAAAAATCCCGTAAAGGTAGCGCTGCCAAGCAGGTACAGCACGGCACACAAGGTGACGGTGCCGATCATGCTCACGATAGAATTGTCAGTGCGAGCCGATACGAAGAGCCCGATCGCGAGGTAGGTTGCTCCCAACAGAATGGTTGCTATGTAACCGCCAATGACCGGTCCCCAGTCCAGATTGGCAATGAGATCGACCATGATGGGCAGCGGCAGGGTGCTGATCAGCGCCAGCAGCAGCAGCGTGAAACAGGCCCGGAATTTGCCCATGACGAACAGCCACAGACTGGCCGGCTGAGTCAGCACGTGTTCCAGCGTACCGCTGTGTCGCTCCTCGCTCCACATGCGCATCGTCAGGGCGGAGCAGAGGAAGATCAGCAGGATAGGCATCCATTCGAACAGTGGGCGAATATCGGCAATGTTGCGGGCGAAGAACGACTCCACCCAAAAAAAGATAAACAGTGTGGCGGCGGCGAAGGTGGCGAGGAACAACCATGCCACCGGCGATGAAAAAAATAGCCGGATCTCCTTCTGCGCAACGCGGCGAGTGACGGAATTAGTCGCCACCTTCGTAGACCTCGCGAAATACGCTGTCCAGATCGCGAGTCAACACCTGCAGTTGGTACAGTTTGGCACCGGCACTGATGACGCACTGGGCAATGTTGTTCGCCGCGGTGTCCGTGTCAATGTTGGGGTGCAGGTGGATGTCGAAGCGCATCATGCCGTCCGCGTCCAGGCTGTCCTCAACAGCCTGCACCTGCGGCAGGCGTTGCAGGTAAGCTTCCAGAGGCTGCACCGAAGAGCAGGTGCGCAGCAGCAGGGTCTTGCTGTCATGCATTTCCGCGAGACCCTGGTCCAGCGCCAGCTGACCGCTGCGCAGCATGAGTACGCGGTCACAGACTGCATCCACTTCCTGCATAATGTGCGTGGAGAGGATGACGGTGGTGCGCCGCGCCAACCGCCTGATCAGTTTGCGCATGTGCTCAGTCTGGTTGGGATCGAGACCGTTGGTGGGTTCATCCAGGATCAACAGGCGGGGTTGCCCCAGAATCGCCTGGGCGACGCCCACACGCTGCCGGAAACCCCGGGACAGGATATTAATCGGATCGAGTGCCCGCTCGGCCAAATCGGTGGCCAGCAGCGCTTCGCGCACTGCGTCCATACGCTTCGAAGCGGATATACCCTTGAGAGTGGCGACGTAGTCGAGGTAGTCGGCGACCATCATTTCGGGGTAAATGGGCAGGTTCTCCGGTAAGTAGCCCAGGTGTTGTTGCACAGTGCGTGTATCGTCGGCCAGGTTTACACCATCGATGACGATGCTGCCGGCGCTGGGTTCCAGGTAGCCGCTGAGCATTCGCATGATGGTGCTCTTGCCCGCGCCATTGTGCCCGAGCAGGCCGACGATTTCGTGGTTAGCAATTTTGAAGGACACGTCCTGCACAGCGGCGGTCTTGCCGTAGTAGCGGGTTAGTGCTTGCACTTCAATCATACGACCGGGATTCTTTATTAGAAATCGAGCAATAGCTTAACGATAAACGCGACAAGTACAAGGTTCAGCACCCGCCGGACCATGCGCTCGCTGGCGCGAACCATAAAATGCGTGCCCAGGTAGCCGCCTATCGAGCTTCCCACGGCCAGCGCAATGCCCGCCAGCCACAGCAACTCGACCTGGCTGGCGAATACCAGTATGGCGACAAGCGTATAGGGGGCGACGATAAAGACCTTGTGCATGTTGGTCCGAACCAGGTCAAGGCCCATCACCCGGTTGAGGATGGGCATCATGATGAAGCCCACGCCAATCTGGATAAAGCCGCCCCAGAAACCCACACCCACCATAAGCAAATGGCCATACAACAGTTGCTTGCGCGTGGGCTCCGGGTTTCCGGATCGGGTCGCCGTGCCCCGGGTAGGCGTGCCTCGGGCTACCGTGCCGCGGGCTGCAGCGCCCCTATCGAAGTGCATCATGACGAGAATGCCCAGCATGATCAGTGCGAGTGCCCGGTTGAACCATACGCCTTCGAGGCGGGCGCCAACCAGAGCGCCGACCACGGCGCCGGGGAGGGTGCACGCCGACAGGCTCAGGCTGAGGCGGAAATCGCTGAAACCATGGCGGGCGAAGGTGGCGATGGAGGTGATGCTTTGCGCCAGGATGCCGATGCGATTGGTGCCGTTGGCCACCGGCCCGGGTATGCCCAGGAACACCATGACGGGCACCGTGATCAGCGAACCGCCCCCCGCCAGAACATTGAGAACGCCCCCGACAACGCCCACTGCAATCAGCAGGCCCACCTGCCACAATTCAAGTGTCATCCCTGGTTTTCCGTCCAGGCTTCCCGCATGGTCACGAACTCTTCCGCAGTGGTCGGGTGAATGCCCAAAGTGGTGTCGAAGATGGTCTTGGTGGCGCCGGCACGCATGGCGATGGCGATGCCCTGTATGATTTCTCCCGCGTCCGGCCCCACCATGTGCGCCCCCACCACACGGTCCGTGGCAACCTCCACGATCAATTTCATGAAGGTTCTTTCATCACGGCCACTCAGCGTGTGTTTCAAGGGTCGAAAGCTGGTCTTGAACAGGCGGATTTGCGCGAATTTGGTGCGCGCATCCTCTTCAGTGAAGCCAACCGTACCAATCGATGGCTGGCAGAATACGGTGGTAGGAATGAAATCGTAATCCACCGGCTGTTCCAGGCCACCGAAATTACGGCGGGCGAATGCCATACCCTCGGCCAGGGCTAGCGGTGTGAGTTCGAGGCCGCCGGTCACATCTCCCAATGCGTAAATGCTCGGTTCACTGCTGCGGTACTCGGCGTCCACTACAATCGTACCGTGCTCGCTCACGTCCACACGCACATTTTCCAGGCCCAGACCGTCAAGGTGGGCTTTGCGGCCAGTGGCGTAGAGCACTGCATCCGCCTGCAGTTCACTGCTGTCCGTAAGCGCAACTGTCAGACCTGCGGCGCCACGGCGAATGGACTGCACATTCACGCCGAAACGCAGGTCCACGCCGCTTTTGGCGATCTCCTCGGCGGCGTGCGCGCGAATATCGTCATCGAAGCCACGCAAAAACAGGGGGCCTCGATAGAGTTGTGTGGTTTGCGCGCCCAGGCCATTGAAGATACCGGCGAATTCCACGGCAATGTAGCCACCACCGACAATGACCAGGCGTTGGGGAAATCGGTGCAGATCGAAAATCTCGTTAGAGCTGACCGCGTGTTCGCTGCCGGGGAACGTCGGCATATGGGGCCAGCCGCCGGTCGCTATGAGGATCTTATCGGCGCTGTAGTGTTGTTTCCCCACCGCCACCGTGTGGGCGTCGACGATGCGAGCGCGCCCGTCGAACAGCTGCGCCCCGGCACCTTCCAGCAGCTGGCGATAGATCACATTCAAACGCGCGATTTCAGCTTTCTTGTTATCCCGCAGTGTGGCCCAGTCAAAGTGGGGTTCATGACCGGTCCAGCCAAAGCCGCGCGCATCTTCAAAGCCCCTGCCGAATTGTGCGGCGTACACATAGAGTTTTTTGGGTACGCAGCCTACGTTGACGCAGGTGCCTCCCAGATAGCGATCTTCAGCTATGGCGACGCGCGCACCAAAACTCGCCGCCATGCGTGCAGCCCGGACGCCACCGGAGCCAGCGCCAATGACAAACAGGTCGTACTCATAGTTGTTCACAGTTCTCCACCATGGCCGCATGTTGGACATGGCCGCAATTATCCACCCGTCTGTAGTTAGAGCAAAAGAATATTCGTTACTTGGCAATAAATTCGGCCTACACTGTAGATGCGGTACCTGAAAACACTAAGGAGCACCCAAACAATGTTGGAAAAAGAACTGGCCAAGGCCACCAAAATGGCAGAAAACGCGAGCAAAAAAGTCGAACAACTTCGCAAGAGGTTACTGTCTGATTCTGAAAAATCCCACGCTCGTATCAAGCGCGAGCTCGGCGCAGCGCGCAACAGGCATAAAACGGCCAATGCGCGATTGAAGAGCGCAAAAAATGCACTGCGCAGGAAGGCAACGCCTGACAACCATAAGAAAGTCGAGGAGCTGATGAAGCAGGCACAGGAATTCGCAGAATCTTTGCCCAAGATGGTGATGGCGGCGTATGAAGCCGCCGAAAAATACCTGTCTGTCAAAACTGATGCCGTTATGGAGGATCGTAAGGCCAAAGCTGCAAACCAGGCGGCGAGCATGGTAGAGAAAGCGGCTGCCAAGCCCAAGAAAAAGCCAGCCAGGAAAAAGGCTGCGGCGAAGAAAAAAGTGGCGGCAAAAAAGAAAGCAGCGCCCAGGAAGAAAATAGCAGCTAAAAAGAAAGCCGCTCCGAAGAATAAAGCTCCGGCCAAGCGTAGGGCCGCTCGATAAAGCCACCGGACGCGCTGCAGCTCTAAGGGGCGCAGCGCGTTTTTCCACGATGTTTCTGGATACCTCTCCAATTATCGGGTACTTTGCGAAAGCAAAATAATTCAACGCATTATTCGCAGAATGAAAAAAGAAACGGGTATTGGGAAGATCTGGTCGATGACTGCGTCCTCTATCGCCCGCGCATCTCCTGGCGAATACCCTTCACCGCCCCTCGTTGATCGCAACCCGCGAGTCGCGCTCGGTGTTTTTCTGCTTCTCTGCGTTGTGTCATTCGCGCTGACGGTCAAATGGGGGAGAGGCCAATCGTTCTTTATCGACGATTGGGATTTTCTCTCTGCGCGGGATGCGGGCAGCCTTGACTCCCTGCTGCGATCGCACAACGAGCACTGGACAACGCTCCCTATCCTTGCATACCGGGCCCTGTGGTCACTGGTCGGTTTACATTCATACCTGCCCTACCAGCTCATGTCGATTTCAATGCACTTGGCAACCGCGGGACTGCTACGCGCCATAATGCGACGCTCGGATGTCGCGCCCTGGATCGCGACAGCCGCTGCTGGGGTATTTGCATTGTTCGGTGCGGGTGCGCACAACATCTTTGTCGCGTTCCAGATTACGTTCGTTGGCTCGCTTGCTTTTGGTCTCAGCCAAATCCTGCTCGCCGATCATGATGGTCCAATCGGTTGGCGTGACTGTCTGGCAGTGGTGGTCGGACTCGCCAGTCTGATGTGTTGCAACCAAGGCGTACCCATGGTCTTCATAGTTGGCGTTGCGGTACTGTTGAATCATGGATGGCGCAAAGCACTGCTGCAGACCGCGCCACTCGCTCTAGTATTTCTCACCTGGTGGTTCATCTATGGACACAATAGCGTCGAACCCTACCATGCCACACCGAGCCAGATCACTGTATTTGTCATCAGTGGCGTCGTCGGAACCTTCATTGCTATTGGGCAGCTCCCCGGCGTGGGATTACTGTTGGCGCTAATGATCCCTGTGGGGCTCACCATGACCTGGAAAACAAGCCAGTGGTCTGGCCTTCGAGCCAGCTTAGCGACGCCGGTGGCCCTTGCGGTCGGTTCACTAGTGTATTGGGCTATCTCGGGATATGGACGTGGGTACTTTGGCGCGGAGCTTGCGCGGGCAAGTCGCTTTGTCGATTTGGGCGCTGCGATGTGGTTACCCCTTATCGCGGTTGCGGCAACGGTGATCTCCAGACGTTCGTGGGTCGCCGGTATAGTCGTGATTGCGCTGTTCCTGGCTGGTACCGTAGGCAATACCAAAGAGCTTTGGGAGTACCAACGCAAAGTCGCCGATACGCATGAGTTCGTGAACATGGTGTTAGTGCTGGCGCATTCGGGATTGTTGGCGGGCGTCCCCGGCGAGGTTCGACCCTTCCCCGAATCCGCCCGCGAAATTTCGACAGGTTGGCTGGCCGACGCTGTAGCAGCAGGTCGCATTCCGAAACCGAAACCAGCAGCAGTCAACGAGAACACTCTCGAGGCTCTGAAATTCCGGCTGTCATTCGCACAGGGGACGGATGAAGTGGTGGGCGAGTCATGTGAAGAGCTGACCACGCCTATCGATCGAGATCTCGATGTGGGAGACAGCCTCATCTTTACGGGTTACTGGCTGCGAATCGAAGACCGGACCGCGGATCCGGCGTATCCCCGCCGGATTGATTACGCGAGCGATTTAAAGCGGCGACTCGGAAACAGGATAAAAGTGCTCGCTCCGGTGAAAGTACGATTACCGGGTTCCTCCAGCCCTCCGCCTACCGCACTTTGCCGGTGATAGAGCGACGGCTGTATTGTTCAATTTCAGGTTAATGTCAGGCTTTCGGCAGGAGAATATCCAGCGCGGTAAATGACAAGATAGCGCATTCAGCCCAGGTAATCGCGGATAGCCAGATAATCGCGCAGTACGGTATCCGCGTTGAAGTTTTGTGGTTCGGTCGGATGTTTATCCGCTTCAAAAATGGCCTGTAATTTGCCCTGCGGATTGATCAGGAACAGGGTAACGCCGTGCATGACCTCGTATTCGTTATTCGCAGGATCAATGTCGGGACCTGTTGCCGGTACCAATTGTGCGGTGATACCGAGCCCTTGTTCGAACGGCAGGTGCGGGTTTTCACTGTCATCCAGATGCGTCAGTCCGATAAACGCCGGGTCGAAAAAAGGTACATAGGATGCCATTTGGGCCACGGTATCGCGCCGATGATCAACGGTATAAAACAACACAACCAAATCGTGCTGACCCTGCTCCCGCAGCCGCCTGTTTACGATGGCCAGTTGCGACAAGGTCGTGGGGCAGATATCGGGACAGGTTGTGAAGCCGTAAGAAACGAGATGCCAAAGGCCTTTCAGGTCTTCGTTGGTGAACACCCGATTGTGGTGATCGAGCAATCGGAAATTCGGCAGCTCACGAGCTTGCGGTAGCAGTACACCTTGAATCTGCGGTGGTGCTGCTGGCCGATTGAACAGCATAAGAGCTGCCATCACCACGACGGCAATGTTGGCTAGCAGGAAGCCAGCCACCATCCTGGCGCGGGGCGACATGTTCACATTTAGCAGTCTTCACCTAGCGATCGAAAAAGAGATGGCGGGTCAGGAAGGTATAATCACCTTCTATCGCCATCAGCGTAATCAATACGGCGATAGCGGAAAGCGGAAGGATTAGCACATATTTTAGCGCCAGTCGCTCCCAGGCCACATGCATAAATATGGCGACGATAAACCCCGCCTTCAGAAACATAAATGTCAGGATTAACGTCCAGCGCAAATAGCCCTCAACGTGAAAGAAATCGACCAGATAGGAAAAGGTACTGAGGACGAACAGTAGTATCCAGACCTTTAGATACAGGCCGATGGGATGTTGTTGGCCGGCAGTTGCGTCGCTCATGGATTCACCTCACCACAGGTAGAAGAATGCAAAGATAAAGACCCAGACCAGATCGACGAAGTGCCAGTAGAGACCGGCAATTTCAACAATGGCATAGCCTTTTTTCTCGTAGTCCCCTCGCGCCACCTTGCGCGCCACGATGCTCAGGTAAATGACCCCGGCAGTGACGTGCAGGCCGTGAAAGCCGGTAATCATAAAAAATGCAGAGCCAAACTGCGCCGCACCCATCGGATTGCCCCAGGGGCGCACGCCTTCAGAGATGAGCTTGGTCCACTCAAAGGCTTGCATACCCACGAACGACGCGCCTAACAGGGCGGTTGCGGCCATCAACCAGGCGGTCTTACGTTTGTCGCCACGGTACGCGTAGTTCACCGCCATCGCCATAGTGCCGCTGCTGGTGATCAGCACAAACGTCATGATGGCGATGAGTATCAGGGGTAAATGGCGACCGGCGATCTCGAGGGCAAACACTTCGCTGGGGTTTGGCCAGGGGTCTGTCGCGGACAGGCGGACGGTCATGTAGCCGGTGAGAAATATACTGAAGATAAATGTGTCGCTGAGCAGGAAGATCCACATCATCAACTTGCCCCAGGGCACGTCGAAAGCCTGCTTGTCCGCTGCCCAGTCAGACACCATTCCTTCGATGCCTGGCGCAGTATAGCTGGTGCTTGTATCTGTCTGGATAGTCATGGGATGACTCTCAAAATCCGCACATGGCAGCGAGTGCGTTGATGGTTTCCGGTCTGCTGGTGAGGAGTGCGAACAGCACCAACCAGACCCCTAGAAGAAAATGCCAGTAGGTCGTACACAACTGCAACGGGGCGGTTAAGGTGTCGGGATTATTGTCGTACCAGACACGAAAAACCACATTGCACAGTACGATCAGTCCGCCCACGAGATGCAGCCCGTGGACTGCTGTGAACAGATAGAAATAACTCGTGGCCGGGTTACCATTCATGTAGAAGCCCATGGATTGCAGGTGCAGCCAGAGGTCGAACTGTGCCACCAGAAATAGGACGGTAAAAAACACGGCGGCACTAATGCCCACTACCGTCACGTTAAGTTTACCGGCGCGTGTCCCACCCAGACCCCATTGCATGGCGAGACTGGCACCGGCCAGCAGGACGGTGTTGAACCACAGGCGGGACGGGTCGGTAAACGGCTGCCACGGCTGGCCGGCCAGAGCCTCAAAGTCGGGATACTGCGAGCGCGACAGGAAGGTGATGATAAACAGGAAGAACAGTACGCCGACAATTGCCAGAATAAAGCGCAGCATAATGCGCGCAGCTGCCGCGGTGTCGGGACCGCTGTATTGTGCAGCAGTGGCGGCGGTGGTTTGATGCAGCCAGGATTTGTCGAGCAACATCCTCAGGATATTCATGATTTGCCCTCCCCATGGTCGCCGGCTGTCTGCTCGGCTGCGCTCACCGGGTGGTTCTGGGGAATATAGTCCAACTCAGCGCCGGGTACGCTGTAGTCATAGGCCCAGCGGTACACCTTCGGTAATTCGGGGCCCCAGTTGCCATGGTGCGGGGGCACCTCCGGAGTCTGCCATTCCAGGCTGGTGGCGCCCCAGGGATTGTGGCCGGCCGGTTTGCCGTTGCGCAGGCTCGAGATCATGTTGTACAGGAATATCAGTTGGCTTAAGCCCACGATCAGCGCGGAAATGGTAATGCTCGCGTTCAGGCTCTGCGCTGATTCCGGTATGAAGTCGGTGTTCCCCATGGCGAAGTAGCGCCGTGGTACACCGAGGAAGCCCAGGTAGTGCATGGGCAGGTAAATGGCATAGGTGCCCAGGAACGTGAACCAGAAGTGGATCTTGCCCAGCCTCTCATTAAACATTTTGCCCGAAATCAGCGGGTACCAGTGATAGAGGGCGGCGAACAACACCATGATGGGAGAGACACCCATTACCATATGAAAGTGGGCGACTACAAAATAGGTATCGGACAGTGGCAGGTCGATGACGACGTTGCCCAGAAACAGTCCGGTCAGTCCACCGTGGGTAAAGGTGAAGATAAAGCCGATGGCAAAGAGCATCGGTACGGTGAGGTGTATGTTGCCCCGATACAGCGTGAGCACCCAGTTGTAGACCTTGATGGCAGTAGGTACCGCGATAATGAGCGTGGTGGTCGCGAAGAAGAAGCCGAACGCCGGATCCATACCGCTGACATACATGTGGTGCGCCCACACGAAGAAACTGAGACCGCCGATGCCGACAATGGCCCACACCATCATGCGGTAGCCGAAGATATTCTTGCGTGCGTGCGTGGCGAGCACGTCGGACACCATGCCAAAAGCGGGCAGCGCGACGATGTAAACCTCGGGGTGGCCGAAGAACCAGAACAGATGCTGGAACAGCACGGGGCTGCCGCCCGAGTAGTCGAGTGACTCACCCATAGACACCAGGGCGGGCATAAAAAAGCTGGTGCCAAGGGTTTTGTCCAGCATCATCATAATGGCACTTACCAATAGTGCCGGAAACGCCAGCAGACCCAGCACTGTGGCGGTGAAGATTCCCCATATCGTCAGGGGCATCCGCATCAGGGTCATACCATGGGTGCGCGCCTGCAGCACAGTGGTGACATAATTCAAGCCCCCCATGGTGAAGGCGATGATAAAGATAGCAAGGGAGACCAGCATCAGGATGATGCCCCAGTCGTATCCTGGAGTCCCATGCAATATTGCCTGGGGCGGGTATAGGGTCCAGCCTGCACCGGTGGGTCCGCCCGGTACGAAAAAACTGGCCAGCAGCACAATGACCGACAGCAGGTATGCCCAATAGCTCAGCATATTCATGAACGGGAAGACCATGTCCCTGGCGCCTATCATCAGTGGGATCATGTAGTTGCCGAAGCCGCCGAGCAACAGTGCAGTCAACAGATAGATCACCATGATCATGCCGTGCATGGTGACGAATTGCAGGTAGTTGCTCGGGTCGATGAAATCAAAGGTGTCGGGGAATCCGAGCTGCAGTCGCATCAAAGCGGAGAGGCACAGCGCGACCAGGCCGACGAATATCGCAGTGACCCCATACTGTATCGCTATGACCTTGTGGTCCTGGCTGTAAACGTACTTGGTGATAAACGTCTGCGGATCGTGCAGATGATCCGGTCGGTCGGCTATTGCCACGTGTTGCATACTATTCTTCCTCGCTTGCCTGAGCCTGTGCGCTGTTTGCGCGCCGCATTACAGCGTGTTCAGGTACGCCAGCAGATCATCCACTGACTGCTCGTTGGGTAGTGAACGGGCCATCAACACCATCTGGTGACCGTAAGTGTCCTGTTTATCGGCGCCACGCACGCCTAGACGGAAGTTTTGTAACTGCCGTTTCAGGTACCAGTCATTCTGTCCGGCAAGCCGCGGGGCTTGTAGTGCGTAATTGCCCTGCGCCTGGGCGCCATGGCAGGCACCGCAGGTGTTGAAATGCGCTGCTCCTTGTTCCGGATCGCCAGTGATAGTTGCCGTGGTGGGACCGGGCTTCAGGGTCTCAATGTAAGCCGTTATATTGTGCACGGAGGTGTCGTCGGGCAGCATGTTGGCCATCGGCGCCATCTGGCGTCCAAACTCGTCGGCCTCACTGGCTCCGCGAATGCCGTGTTTGAAGTGCTCAAGTTGCCGCGCGATGTACCACGGCGGCAGCACGGCGAGACTCGGTGCATTCATCGCTACATTGCCTTCGCCCTGTTGGCCATGACAGGCAGCGCAGGTGGCGTAACTGGCCTGACCGGCGATAGGATCGCCCGGCGGGATGGCTTGTATATCGGCCCAGGTTTGCTGCTGTGCCAGCCACTTGTCAAAATCTTCCTGTGTATCAACCACTACATAGCCGCGCATGGTGTAATGCGCGATGCCGCACAATTCCATGCACAGTATGTCGAATTTGCCAGTGCGGGTGGGTGTAAGCCAGACAAATGTGACCATCCCCGGCACAAGATCCATCTTCACGCGAAATTGCGGTACAGCAAAGTCGTGCAGAACATCCTTGGAGCGAAGTAGGAGTTTCACGGGACGATCGATGGGTAAATGCAATTCGTTGCTGCTTATCAGGAGGTCGTCATTGCCGGCCGGGTCATTCGGGCTCATGCCAAACGGATTTTCCTGTGCGACATAGCGCGAATCCACTTCACCGAGTTTGCCATCGGCACCTGGCAAGCGGAAGCTCCATTGCCACTGTTCGCCGACGACCTCTACTTGGTCGGCATTCTCGGGAACGTTCACAAAATCCGCCCAGACCACCAGGCCGGGGGCCAGCATTGCGGCCACGCCCACGGTTGTGATCACGGTCAGCCAGATTTCAAGCTTTTTGTTTTCCGGCTCGTAATGTGCACGGCGAGACGCGTCGTGTCGATAGCGAAAAATAGCCCAGGCCAAGAACAGGTTTACCGCAACAAAGACAACACCGGTGATATAGAGCGTGATATTGATGGTGGTATCGATATTGCTCCAATTGGAGGCGACCGGGGTCATCCACCAGGGACTCCACCAGTGGAATAGCAGCGAGCCGACCACCAGCAGAACGAGCGCCACCACGATTTTCATGCCACCTCCTTGTCCGTTCGCCGTGGGGCGAGACGGAGGGCTTCGTACTTGGCGAAGTAGTTATTCTTGTCAGCGCACTACACTACTGGTGACGCCAGGCCGTGCCCTTGATCATGTGTTCGAATTTTATTCGTGCACCAATAAACCAGCCGGGGGCCGCAGCACCTTCGCCGGCAGGCGCCAGCGCGGGATGCGCACTGGCTACGCGGCGCAGGATGTCCTCCTGGGCCTCGCTGACATCCACCACCAGCACATGCTTGCCTGCATGCAGCTTGTCTCGAAAGGACGCGAAATCTGCGTGCGGTTCCTGGATCCCGATCAGGCCGCCCTCCCAGGTACAGAAACCCAGCACAATGACCGCAAGGAAAATGGGGGGCACCCAGGTAATGGTACCGGCGATGCCGGTAGCCCAGGTCGCTAGCAGGATAATGGCTGCAACGATGACACCGATCACGGCGCCGAGCTCCGTGCCGTGGACGACATCCTTGCGCAAGACCGCTTCTACTTCATTCAGATGGTGAGACTGGACACCCGCGTCATCTTCGCTGAGCACGTGGATTTGCGGCGTCCCGACACCGGCGTCCTCCAGTTGGTGCTCAATGCTCTCGAGATCGTCCAGGTCGTCACTGATATAATAATGGCGTTTCATAAGCTTTATACCTCTCAGTCATATTAAGTGAGAGTACGAGGTGCGGTGCAATCAGCTCAAGAAAATGAGCATCGTTCTGCGCGTGCGCGAGACTGAAATCGTACTACGCGCTACGCTCGAACACCCACATTTATCACACGACAGGCCCCGTGCCGACATCCGACTCGAGTATAGCACCGGCCAATTTCGAATCTAGTCGACGTCATTATTCGTCGCTAAAACAAGGATTTTTTAGCACTTAAAGAAACCGTACTCATACCTTGTTAGCGTAGAAAGGTATTAAAAGTGCGTATAAACGGAGCTTTTTTAAAAAGATGGTGATCTGATGCGCTAGAAACAGACGCTTTTAAGACTGTTTTGCTACTAGCAGTTTTTTTGATAGACGAATATCAATAAAAAACACCTATATTTTCAGGATTATCTTGCCCATGTGCTGCCCGCTCAGCATGTGGCCGTGAGCCTGCTCTACCTGTTCCAACGGGTAGATGCTGTCGATCATGGGCTTGATCTGGCCGCTCTCCAAATGCGGATAAATGTGTTCCATGATTTCTTTAACCATCACAGCTTTCTGCGCAAAGGTCTGTGCGCGCAGCGTGGAGCCGGTCATGGTGATACGCTTTATCAGCAGCGGCGCGAAATTAACTTCGGCCTTGAAGCTGTTCATGTAAGCGATGTTAACGATGCGACCTTCCGGCGCGGCGAGATTGAGGTTTTTCTGGATGTAGCTGCCGCCGATCATGTCGAGGATGACGTTGATTTTGTTGTTCAAGTCAAGCGCAGTGATGACCGACTCGAAATCTTCTGTTTTGTAATTGATCGCGCGTGTCGCACCGCGAGCCTCCAGTGCGCGACACTTTTCATCGCTGCCGGCCGTGGTATACACCTCGGCGCCCAGCGTAGAGCACATCATCACGCCCATGGTGCCGATGCCGCTGGCGCCGCCGTGGATCAGGACTTTCTCTCCCGCTTGCAAGCCGGCGCGTTGAAACAGGTTGTGCCAGATGGTGAGCAGCGCTTCGGGCAGGGCGGCGGCTTCACCCTTGCTGAACCCGGCGGGAATCGGCATGCATTGGCCGACAGGTGCCACGGCATACTCGGCGTAGCCGCCACCATGCGTGAGTGCGCAAACACGATCACCCACATTCCAGTCTCCCGCGTTCGCACCGACGGCCACCAACGTACCGGATACTTCAAGGCCCAAAATGGGTGAGGCATCAGGCGGCGGCGGGTAGAGACCATTGCGCTGCAGCACATCCGCCCGATTGATGCCGGCCGAATGCACCCGTATCAGCACCTCGCCAGACCCGGGTGACGGCACTGGCCCGCTTGCAATACTCAGGTGGTGATCGTCGGGGTTGACCGCGACATAGCGGCAGTGATCGGGAATGTGGGTTGACTCACTCATCTTGGAACTACCCTGTAGTTGTCATTGCCTGGGCGCGACGCCGCCGTTATTCATTACCATTCTAGGCGCAATGACGGTGGATTGCGCCACTTTCCAGGCGTGTTGCAATCTGTTCCTCACTAAAGCCAAACTCCCGCAGGATTTCTTCGGTGTGCTGTCCTATGGAGGCGGCGCAGCTGCGGATTTCTCCCGGCGTGCGGCTGAAGCGCGGTGCCGGTGCCGGTTGCCACACCTCGCCGTCATCGATGAAAGTGCCACGGGCCTGGTGGTGAGGGTGATGGCGCACCTCGCTCATGGACAGCACGGGCGCGTAGCAGACATCCACTCCATCAAACACCACGTCCCACTCATCCCGCGTTTTGCCTTTGATGATGCTGGCCATTCGATCTTTCATTACCGGCCAATTTGCCATGTCGAACTGCTGTTCAAAGAACTGTGCGTCGTCACCGAGTTTTTGCAGCAGAGCGGCGTAAAACTGCGGCTCGATAGAGCCGAGAGAGATGTACTTGCCATCGGCGGTTTCGTACACCTCGTAGAAGTGCGAGCCGGAGTCCAGCAGGTTGGTGCCGCGCTCATCGGACCAGAAGCCGACCTGGTTCGCGGCGAACGTACTGGCCATCAGGGTCGCCGCGCCGTCGATCATCGCCGCATCGACCACCTGGCCTGCGCCTGAGTTCTTCGCCTCCAGCAGGGCGCACACCACACCGTAGGCCAGCATGAGACCGCCGCCACCGAAATCACCCACCAGGTTGAGCGGGATGGCGGGCTTTTCACCGGCCCTGCCGATCGGGTGCAGCGCGCCACTGAGCGCAATGTAATTGATATCGTGCCCGGCGGCTTTGGCCATGGGGCCCTCCTGGCCCCAGCCGGTCATGCGTCCGTAGACCAGTGCCGGGTTGCGCGCCAGGCAGACATCAGGGCCCAGGCCGAGGCGCTCCATCACGCCGGGACGATTGCCCTCCAGCAGGGCGTCGGCCTTCTCCAGCAGCGCCAGCACCGTGTCGACTCCGGCGGGATTCTTCAGGTTGATGCTGATGCAGCGCTTGTTGCGGTTGAGGAAGTCCAGCTTCGGGTTGTGGGCGGCTGCGAACACGCTGCCGCCGGGGCGCTCCACGCGAATAACATCAGCGCCCATATCCGCCAGTAGCATGGCGGCGAAGGGCCCCGGGCCGAGACCGGCGATTTCAATGATGGTCAGACCCTGTAGTGGACCCATGGCAGATGCTCCAAAGTGTGCATTGATGACGACGGGATGAGAGTGCCGCGAACCACCCCCTGCAGCAATGACGCTACAGGTCTTACTTAGTGTCCGTGCAGATCAAAAGGCGTTCATGATCTCCTTTCACGACGCTGCCTGACTTGCTTTACTCAATTCTTTGAGTAAAAATACTCAATATGAAAAGCAAAACAACGAATTCCTTTCAGCGCCCACAGATTGCTGTGTTGACGGCCCGCTTGGTTGAGCCGCGCCGTTTCATCCAGGTGGTGGCCGGGCCGCGTCAGGTGGGCAAATCAACGCTGGTTCAACAGGCCACGCAGGGACTTTCCTTGCCGGTGCGCTATGCCAGCGCCGACGAGCCGACCCTGCGCGATACACAGTGGCTGGCCCAGCAGTGGGAGGCGGCGCGGCTGTCCATGCAAAACCAAGAGGACGCGGTGCTGGTGCTGGACGAGATACAGAAAATTCCGACCTGGTCGGAAACGGTCAAGCGGCTGTGGGATGAGGACACGCGCAGCGGGCAAATGCTGAAAGTGGTGCTGCTGGGCTCCGCGCCGCTGCTGATCGCGCAGGGTCTGACCGAAAGCCTGGCCGGGCGTTTCGAGGTCATTCCGCTGTCGCACTGGTCTTATGCTGAAATGCAGGCCGCCTTTGGCTGGTCGTTGGACGATTACGTGTTTTACGGTGGGTATCCGGGTGCGGCGCCACTGATTGGCGAGCCGGAGCGCTGGTCGCGCTACATCCTCGACAGCCTGATCGAGACCTCGATTTCGCGCGACGTGCTGCTGCTGACGCGCGTGGACAAACCTGCG
>JANPDE010000124.1:0-6698 GCA_031431315.1 Haliea sp. | reverse complement strand
CGAACTATTTCGTTGAACAGGGATATAAGGAGGTCTATAGCATGGATGGTGGGTATGAATCCTGGCGACTGAAATACTGATTCGATCTCGCAATAGACTCTAATAAATTCTCGAGTTGGCACTTCTGGCAACCAGCGAGGCAGCAATGAATATTCAGGATTTGGGGAGTATCGGCGAACTGATCGCGGCCGCCGCCACTATCGCGACACTTTTTTACCTGGCCCGGCAGGTGCAAGCCAACACCAGGCAGGCGCAAACCACCAGCAGGGTGGAGATCACGCGCGAATATCGAAAAGTACAGAATATGCTGCTTGATGCAGACTTGAATCTTGCCTGGGCTACGGGGCTTAGTGATTACCCCAACATGTCGTTTGAAAACAGATCACGCTTCTCCATACATTTTGGGGATGAAGCGTTGTTCTTCCAAGGTATTTTTGCCCAGTTTGAGAACGAGCAACTTGAAGATCAAACCTATCAGCATTATCTGGCTTGGTTTAGCGCTTTGGTATTGACGCCGGGCGGTTCGTTCTGGTGGGAGGGAGTCGGTCGACCAATTTATGTGTCTAAAATGGTTGCTGCCGTGGACGAGCGCTTCGCCCGTGGAAATTTGCTGGACGTTCGTAAAATGGGTCCACTGAGTTTGGACAATCGGGACAGGAATTAGCACTCATTTCAAGTTCTGTTTGCATAAAATGGGTGGCTGCTATGAGCATGAATCAAAATCAGAAATACCTGATCAGCCCCAAGCCAGCGCTGGTACGCGACGAGCTGGCGCATATTGGCGCGGGACTGCGCTTCTCCCAAAGTCCAACCAACTTCTTGACGCAGCTGCGAACGGAATATGGCGACACCTTTCTGGTCGACGTGTTTGGTTACAAACTGTTTTGCGTGTTTTCGCCGGCGGGCCTTAAAAGTCTTTACGCGGCGGCCGAGGATGAAGCCAGTTTCGGCATGGCTACCTTCGATATGTTGGGTTTCAAGACTCCGCTGGACATTTTTATGGACGCGGATATCGATCTGTTTTACGACCTGCTGCTGCCCGACAAGGTTGCGGCCTACGTCAAGGACTTCTCGGAAGTCATCACACAGGTCATTACCAGTTGGGGCGAGAGCGGTTCTATCGATGTCTTTGACACGATACGCACGCTAGAACAGCGCGTCGGGTTTAAGGTCTGGATAGGCGAGGAGGCCACACAGGATGGAATGTGGCAGCAGTTCAAAACCCAATTCGATGTGTTGTCGCAGGAAAATGCGTTTGTCAGCCCGCAACAGACACTTGAAACTCTAACCTCAGGTAAGGCGAAGGAGAAGCAGGCTGTCGCACACATCATGACGCTGGTGGGCGACATCATGGCGCAGCGTGAGGCCTCGCAATCCTGGCCTGATGATAATTTTACGTTTCTGTATCACCGCTTCAAGTCAGAAGATGCGCAAGTCACCCTGAGAAAAGTCACGCACAATATTATCAACGCCAACCAGGGCTTCCTTTCCAATTTGTATGCGGCGCTGTGCTGGTCGCTGATCAATCTCAAGCAATACCCGGACACACAGCGACGGCTGGAAGAGGAAATTTTCGCGACGAAGGACAAGTACGGTGAAAACTTCTGCGAGTCGCAGGAGGCACTGGAAAGCATGCGTTTCTGTGAGCAATTGCTGATGGAAAGCGTACGCCTTGCGCAACGCTCCATCACATTGCGCAAGGTGATGAAGGAAATTCAGTTTGACTGCGGCAATACTGTTTATACGATTCAACCCGGGGTGTATATCACCACCATGCTGTCGGTCATCAATACGCAAACACCCGAGTTGGACAGGTTTGATCCGGATCATTATCAGGGGAGAAGAATCGATCCCAGGCTCATTGCGCAGGGCAAGGAAACTATCAGTACGTTCGGGCACGGGTCGCACGCCTGTCCGGCGCAGAAATTTTCCCACAATATGTGCAAGGTGCTGCTGTCCTTGCTATTGCAGCAGTTTGAGTTCAGCAGTCCCGATGCGCCCGTAGCGCCAAGCAGCTCGCAGATGGGTGGAGTGGCCAGGGCTGCCGCGGATGTGGTTCTTCAGTACTCCCGAAAGAACTGAACATAGCGCTGCATGTTCCCCGGCAAGTTGCCAGCCCCAGCTAGTCCTTATCGGGCATGATCCAGCCGAGCACCATGGTGGCGATACTGATAACCACACTGCCGATGAGCGCCCACCCCAGCTTCGCTATCCCTGCACCTTCGATTGACATGGCATTGCCGACGAACCAGGCGGTCAGCATCAGCATCAGGGCGTTGATCACGAAGGTGAACAGGCCCAGCGTGATGATGGTGACAGGCAATGACAGCAACCTGACAACGGGTCGAACGAATACGTTCACCAGTCCAAAGACCACAGCTACAATGAGAAAGCTGGTGAGTGAGGACTCGATCCGGATGCCCGGCACCACAGCGGTGGTGAGCCAAAGAGCAGCAGCAGTGATAAGTATGCCAATGATGATTTTCATAAACATCCCCTGAGTAAGCCCGCGATGGCCACTGAGCGTAGCATATAAAAAGCGGCTGGGCGTATAGGGCACTACACCCTTTTGTTGTTTTGCAAATTTTACTTACTTGAGGTTTTCCGCACCCCTCGCTCGAGTTTGTTCTCCTTCAATTTATTGGGCTGCCTAACCCGATTTTTACCAGCTATATGCAGGAGGCGTAGAAATTTTGGACATTCAAAATGGTTTGGCGCCTTGCAGGCCGCGGCGTGACGCAGTCCGTTGCGCATGGAGGTCAGTTCTGTAATTTTTCTGTCTAACTCATCGGCCTTGGCCAACAGCAGGGCTCGATTGATGTCGGGCCCTTCGGGCGTAAACATTTCACTGATTTCATCAAGCGAGAAGCCGACTTTTCGCCCCAGCGATATGAGCGCCAGCCGCTCTATCACGTTGGCGCTGAACAGGCGGCGCAAACCGTTGCGGCCATTGGAATGGATTAGTGCCTTTTCCTCATAAAATCGTAACGTCGAGGCGGGTAATCCAGACGCTTGTGCGACTTCAGCTATGTCCATGCGTCACCTGTCATAAAAAAGGCTTGACTTCAAGTTGACTTGAGCTTCTATCTTGACTCAGAACACGGTAGAGCACAAGACGTAAACCATGCAGTGGGTGACTTGTCTTTTAAACTTGAAGAATTCAGGGAGTCGATATGGACGCAAATTTTTGGCATCAGAAATGGCAACGCGGCGAGATTGCTTTTCATGAACAGGAGGCAAACCCGTTTCTCACAGACCATTTTGAGAAATTGAACCTGGTACCGGGCAGTCGTGTATTCCTGCCGCTGTGTGGCAAGACGCGTGACGCCGCATGGTTACTTGCCCACGGATATCGTGTGGTAGGCGCGGAATTGAGTGAAATTGCTGTTAACGATTTGTTTGCAGAACTTGGCGTGGAGCCGGAAATCTCCAAAGTTGGAAAATTGGTTCGCTATAGCGCTGAAGATATCGACATATTGGTGGGCGATATCTTTGATGTCACTGCTGGGCATCTTGGGCCCATAAACGCGATATACGATCGGGCGGCTTTAGTCGCCCTGCCTGCCCGCATGCGAGAGAAATATACATCACACCTGATGACTATAACCGACGCAGCACCGCAGTTGCTGATCTGCCTTGCATACAACCAACTGTTGCTGGAGGGCCCACCGTTTTCAGTTAACGAGGACGAGGTAGATCAACATTATGGTGCTGCCTACCAGGTGATGTCTGTTGAAAGCAGGAATGTCGCAGGCGGGTTGAAGGGAAAAGTTGCGTCAACTGAGACCGCCTGGTTGCTCCAAAAAGCTGGTAAATAGGAGAAATTGATATGCCGGGTATTGAATGGATTTTGTTGTACATGGTGCTGGGAGCCTTCGTGGGCTTTATGGCGGGCTTACTGGGTGTCGGCGGCGGTGGAATACTGGTGCCGTTGCTGACATTCATTTTTACTTATCAGTGTATGAGCGCAGATAACGTCGTTCATTTGGCACTGGGAACATCCTTGACTTGCATGATCATTTCTTCAATCGCCAGCGTCCGCGCACACGCTGCTCGCGGCGCTGTAGAGTGGCGAATCGTTGGGGGTATGGCGCCCGGCATTATTCTTGGCGCCTTTCTGGTTACCCAAGTCGCCGCCAACGTTAACTCAGTCTATATTGCCGTCTTTTTTGCGCTGTTCATGGCACTTGTCGCGGGACAAATGTTTCTCAATTGGCAACCGGCACCCAGCCGAAAGCCCACGAACTTGTGCGGCTTAATGATGGCCGGCGCCGGTATCGGATCAATATCAGCGCTTGCCGCCGTTGGCGGCGGATTTCTCACCGTTGCCTACCTGGGCTATAAGAATCTGGACATGAAAAAAGCCGTTGGCACGTCGGCCGCCATTGGACTGCCCATTGCTATCGCAGGTACGGTGGGTTACCTCATCAGCGGCTGGTCTAAAACAGCGAGTAATTCCTACACCCTTGGATTTGTCTATGTGCCAGCATTTTTGGCAATAGCGATTGCCAGCTTTGTTGCAGCTCCCTATGGTGCTCGCTGCTCCCATAGTTTGCCTGACGTGGTTTTGAAAAAGATATTTGCCGTTGTCTCGTTGATTTTGAGTATAACGATGCTAGTCTCGATTGTTGAATTGTGATTTAAGCGGATGGGTACTTTTTCATGGGTGGGACTATCACTGTAAAGGCCACTAATCGTGTCTGAAGATAGCCACAGGTTTGAAGACAGTAGCTCGCCGTTACCAATGGGAATGTTCATCAAAGGACTTCCTTTTGTCATTCGGTTTACAGCGTTTGGCTTTGCAGTATTCTTCTTCGTCCTGGCTTTACATAGCTTGGACGTAGCGAATTTGGGTTCGGAGTATTTAGCTCTGGTTCGCTGGGGTTCACACGGGGAAGCGTATGAGTTGATGATTTGCACGATTTATCTGGTTTGGGCCATATTTTTGTGGCGCTGTGCGGATAATCCATTGCAGGAGAAAACATTTCTGGATTTTACCGTAGTCGCGAACGTCGCTCATTTTGGCTTGATGTTTTTTCAATCGTTTTACATGGAGGGCGAGCATCAGCACTTACACGGCGATGTGCTGCTGGGCTGGTCAGGTCTCTTATTGTTAATTGTTTTCTGGATACCCGTGCGCAAATACGCCAGCTAACAGTAGAGCACTCAATCGCACAACGTGGGAGGTGCCCGCATCATGACCATTAAGTCAGTCTCGCAGCAACTACTCATCTTTGGAACAGTACTGTTTCTCCTTGGCCTGCTCAACGGAGCGCTGGTACAGGCGTTTCACAATCCGAGAATGGGCCTCTCGGCACACCTGGCAGCGGTGCAAAATGCCATAGTGCTATGGGCCTTCGGTCTAATGGGGCCGCGCGCAGTGCTCTCAGAACGTGCTCAGGTCTTCACCGTCTGGTCGGCCGTTTACGGTATGTATGCAATTTGGCTTGGCCTGGTAGTCGCTGGCGTATTCGGTGCCAGTCGCTCCCTGCCGATTGCTGGCCAAGGTTACAGCGCATCAAATGTATGGGAAGCAATCGTCACCGTACTGGTGTATTCCGGGTCACTTGCAATTATCTCAGCTACACTGGTTCTGTTACTCGGATTAATCCGAGGGTTGTCTGACAACAATTTGTCGCAACCTGCATAAGGAGATGACTATGCCTAAATACGTAATCGAACGCGAAATTCCAGGCGCGGGCAAACTGACCGCTGCCGAGCTGCAAGGGATATCCGCTAAATCCTGCGGCGTATTGCGGAACCTCGGACCGACGATTCAATGGGTTGAGAGTTACGTGACCGACGACAAGATCTACTGCGTCTACATCGCGCCGAACGAAGCACTGGTGCGGGAGCATGCCAGCCAGGGCGGCTTCCCCGCTAATAAGGTGTCGGAAGTTCGCACGATGATAGATCCGACGACATCCGAATAGCCTGGCGGGCGTATGGTTTCCATGCCCACCGCGACGTGGTGGAAGCTCTGACGTGCCCGTCAGCCGGGCTTGCCGTCCACCCTTGGTCGCAGGAGCACAGGAACGTAGCGCACGAGAAAAAGCGCGAACGCGAGCATCCACAACACGGCGGCGAGCCGCCATGCCCATAGCGTTAGCGTAATATCCAGCAGTGGCACGAAGGCGCGCAGAATAGCCGCCGCAAACACCAGGGCAAAGGCTACTGACAGGTAGGCGGGAACGTCCAGTGGCCGACCCGTGTGTCCCAGGGAGACGCGCGACATCATCGCCAGGATCATGCCGCCGATGCTGCCGATGGCCAGCAGGTGAATCACGTTTTTGCTGGCGGTGGGGTCGCCACCGGTGATGGCCAGGCCGAACAGCGCCAGAGGAATGCACAGATAGCTCAGGTGCATAGACCACAGCAAGGGTACGCCCCACGTTTTCCAACCCTGCCAATGGGCCAGGCGCACGCTGTGGATGACGCCTGCGGCCATGCACAGTAGTGTGAGTCCTGGATGGGTCTGCTGCGCAGGCCACAGCGCTATTACCAGCCCGACGAGGGCAGTGCTGCCGATGGCCAGGTAGTCGAACCAAGCGGGCGTCGGCGCAATCTTTAGTCCCAGGCGGTTGCCGGTAAACAGGGGGATGACGCGGCCACCGACGATCACAATTAACACGGTGATCATCCATACCGCGCCGTAGTGCAGACGGGTGCTGAGCACCGGATCGTCCGCGCTCCAGTAG
>JANPDE010000123.1:0-7197 GCA_031431315.1 Haliea sp. | reverse complement strand
GGCCTGACTGGACGGCGCACTGCGCATGATGTCACGAATCCGATCGCCTTCAGTCACCAGCTGAAAGGTCCAGTCAAGGCCGGTGGAATAATAGGTACCAAAGCGCATACCCCGGGCGCGCACCGCCGTAGCCAGTTCACCCACGAGATCACGCTGCGATCCCCAGTTCTCCCGGTTGGGATTTGTTACCGCACTGGGCCACAGGGTGTAACCGTCGTGGTGCTTGGTCACCAGGACAACATACTTTGCACCGGTCTTGTAAAATAGATCAGCCCAGGCGTCCGGGTCCCAGCCCTCGCTCAGGTGCTGCTCAAATGCGGGTTTAAAATCGGCGTAGGGCGCGTCGCCATAGGTAGCGGCGTGGTGCTTCGCCGTGGCACTGTCCGGGTAGCTCATGGAATTGAGATACCAGTCAGCGTACGGTAAATCCTTGCGCGAGTAATCGTAAAACAGCATTTCCTCCAGCTCACCAGGGCGTAAAGGCGCACCTGCAGCGAACGCGGGCACCGATGCTGGCCCCCAATGGATGAATATTCCCAGCTTCGCATCCTCATACCACTGCGGTACCTCGCGCGAACGATGCAGCATCTCTTCGGAGACCGGTTCGGCGCAGGCGCTGACAAACAAAAAACCAATTATGAAAACGAGGCTGCGGCCAGCGTTTGTGATCCAGACTGATGGCATATTCTTATCCTTATGGCTGCCTTTGGCTCAAACCAGGATTCGGCGGTCTGCCAGCGGCGTCAGGCGACCTGGCGTTCAAGCGCGCTTGAGGTCATCCCTTCACTAGAGGCGGGTGCGCGTAATCCCGAAGCTCTGGCCAGCGCCATTGCCTTGCAGGGCATCTCTCCTACCGCCCAGCGCACGATCCGGTACTTCAACTTTTCGTTAGGCCTGAGCACAATGCGCTCGGCGAATTCGGAATGATGCGTGCCGGTCATTTTGCGTGCCCAGTCAGGCATCAACATCATAGAGCCGTGCAGGCCCATCCGCGATTCAAATCGTTGCCTGCGCGTGGTTGCGACATCACCGCTGCTGCCCAGCAGGAAATCTGCGAATTGACGCGTCTGGTCATTGTACGCCATGACCGGACGCATCCTCTCGACATAGTGTTCCAGTTCACTGACCGTTTCCGGCACCCAGTCGGCACCGCCCATGCGGCCAATGACCGCTTGCTCCGTTAGATATCGGTCTTTTTCTGCCCGGCTCAATGGTCGGTTGTAACGGTCGAAGGCCATCATGATCGCCCAGGGAATGCAGGTATGTACCCAGGCAATCAGTTCCGGATCCAGGGCACGATACGCTACGCCATCTGCGCGAGTGCCAATTACGTAACCGTGAATCTTCTTCACCTTTTCAATGACTGCGATGGCGGCCTCGGTATTGCCGAAGGTCGTGCGCAGCACATAGCCCAGGGTATTGCGGGAGCGGGCATAGGGATTGGTGCGGTAGGATGATTGCGTGAACACGCCATGCATAACGGAAGGGTGTAGAACTTCCATCAGGATGGCTCCAACTCCCGCAGCGCTAATACTGGCCAGGTCGCCGTTAATTTCCCAGGACATACTGCGGGGGCCCCCCGTCAATCCGAGATCACCGGCCCGGCCGCCGTATATTTCCGCTTCATCATGGCGACCGCCCGCGAGTTCAATTTGTGCAACGATATCGTTTTTAATGGATGACATGGTTAATGCGCCTCCTGCTGAAATCGGGTTTCACTGGTCTGTTTAGGCGGCTGCCAACAGCACGGTGACATTCAATTCGCTGGACGCAGTTTGGATCATTACGTGACAGCTGTCAATTTATGCGCGAAGCCAGTACTGTCGGTCTTCATGCCACGCTAGCGAGGTAGTAAGCCATCAAAAATAATGTTCACCGCGTTCTGGGCCTGCTCCCGGATAGACTCTTTGGCTTTGTTTTTAACCCCACTGCGCAGGCGTTTGGTTAGTGCGGGGAGGGCAAACAGTCCACCGGCACCGTGGGTCATCAGGAAGTAGAGCAAGGTGACAGAGACCGGTGCGATGCGCCCTTCATCTGCCAGGCGCTGCAGCCATAAGTCGCCAAAATCGCGTACCGGTTTGATATAGGTTTTGAACAAATAGTCCAGGCGTGGCCCGGGCTGGCTGGCCTCCTGGTTGATGATTTGCAGCAGCGAAGGGTGCAGGGCATTGATCTCAATAAAGCTGAGAATTAGTCCCCGCAGTACTAACAACTCATCCTTGCCCAGAGCCTGTGCTTCGCGCAGGAGGTCTTTCTCCAGGCGCCCGAAGCCGTGGTCGACGGCCGCATACCAGAGATTCTCTTTCGAACCGATGCGCTGCGGGATCAGGTTGTGGCTGACATCAAGACGGCGTGCGATCTCCCGCACCGATGCACCGTCATAGCCGTTCTCCCCAAATGCTTGCAACGCGGTCTCCAGCAATACTTCATCGGACACGGCGCTTTGCACAGGACGCCCCCTTGCTCTTGTCGCCATCTGTGCTCATCTCCAGTGCCGTAAATTGACACTTGTCATGTTATTCGACACTATGCGGGGGATCAACCGAGCGAGGCAACGATGTTGCCAGTGATCTCGCGGCGACAGTCTTTCATTCACCTGCGCGCTCGCGTTCCGATCGAGTGTTGATGGCAGGTAAATGCATAAAAACCGGTGACGCCGCCCGTGCACGCTCTCTCAGGTAAAGAAAAGTGGACTTACGCGATAGGCACCATGCCGTTCGCGGTGAAAGATGCCGCCTATATCAATTTCGTGGTGTTCTATTACACGCAGGTGCTGGGTTTAAGCGGCACACTGACGGGCTTGGCTTTGTTTGTCGCGCTCACCTGGGACGCCATCGCTGATCCCATTGTGGGTAGCTGGTCGGATAGCCTGCGCTCCCGCTGGGGACGTCGCCATCCGCCTATGGTGGCGGGTGCTCTGCCCATGGCATTACTTTTTCTGACACTTTTCACCCCCCCCGATGGGCTCGGCGAGTTGGGAGTGTTCGCCTGGCTACTGGCGGTTTCCATATTGCTGCGCACGTTCCTCACGATTTACATTATTCCCTACTCTGCCATGGGGGCAGAGCTGTCAGCTGATTATGATGAACGCACGGTGATTGCCAAAGCCCGGGTTACTATGGGCTGGCTGGCCGGCATGGTGCTGCCCGCAGTCGCGTTTACCGTGTTTTTTCGGCCTCAGGACGGCCTCGATGGTCGTCTCGTCGCGGCCAATTACTGGCAGTATGGTGTGCTGTCGGCATTAGTGGCGGGAGCGACTGCGTTGGTATGTATTGTTGGTACGCGCACTGCTATTTCCCGCTTGCCGCAAGCCGGTGCCGGTGAGAATTTCAACTGGGCTCAACCGCTTGGTGATCTGCGCCTGATTTTTCAAAACCGTAACTTCAGGATGTCTATGGGCGCCAATCTGGCGTTTGGCATGTGTGCCGGGGTATACACAACCCTGAGTTTGTATCTCGGCACCTACTTCTGGGAATTCAGCACGGACCAACTTGCCGGCCTGATCGTACCCACTGCACTGGCGACTTTTCTCGCGTTTATCGTACTGAATCGCCTGGGTCGACGTTTCGACAAGCCGGCCCTGCTGGCGGCGGCCAGTTTTGCACTTGCTATCAATTTGCTGTGGTTTATCGGAGCGCGATTGTTGGGACTATTGCCCGAAAACGGACACCCGCTCATTTATCCCCTGCAATGTTTGAACGTCGGTCTCGGCGTCATATTGATCATTGCCCTGCAGGTGCTGGGCATCTCACTGGCGGCTGACATACTGGACGAACAAGAGTTGACGACAGGCCGACGCCAGGAGGGTGTGGTGTTTGCTGCTGGTGCCTTTGTGGGGAAAGCCACAACCGGAGTCGGTTCGTTACTGGCAGGTATAGTGATTGACCTGGCAGGTATGGCACCGGGGCTTGAACCGGGCGAGGTCAGTCAGGGCGTGTTGCAGTCCCTGGGTTGGTTCACGCTGATCTCGGTTGCAAGTCTCGCCCTGCTAGCATGCTGGTACTTTACGCGCCTGCGTCTCAGTCGCGCCGACCATGCCAGAGTTACATCGCAACTCGCTGCCAGGGCTGCCCCATGAAGGAATAGCATCCGTCGTGGGTTAGCGGAATTTTTGACTCTTCATACCTTCTTCAAATACCAGATAGGCATCGTGTTTTTTCTTGGCGTGGTACATCGCCATATCGGCATAGCGGCACAGAGTGCTGTGGTCTTCAGAATGATTGGGAAAGATTGCAACGCCACAACTCGCTCGAACGACAATATCCACGCCATTGATGTGGATGGGCTCTCTAACGGCAGAGAGAATCTTGGGCATGATAACTTCAATATCATCCGGCACATGAATCCCCGGCAAAATTAATGCAAACTCGTCACCGCCCAAACGTGCAGTGGTATCGGAAACTCGCAATACTTGTTGCAATCGAAGTGCGACGGCTTTCAGTGCTTCGTCGCCCATATGGTGGCCAAGCAGATCGTTAATCGGTTTGAATCCGTCCAGGTCGATATAGACCACGCCGACTTTTTGTCGACGTTCGCGCGACTGGTCGATGCCCACCTTCAGCCGACGGAAAAATTCAAATCGATTGGGAATCCCCGTCAGGTCATCATGGCTGGCTTTGTGCTCAAACCTGTTTATTTCTTCGTTCAGTTTCCTGGTTAGCTGGCTATTGATCGTTTCGTAAATAATGAGTGCACCGCCCACCATAAAGAGCAGGATAAATTGTAGTGAAATATGCATGGCTTCAACCAGGCCCTGATTCTGCAGCAATTGAACGTAACCGACATTCAGTATCGCGCTAAAGTAGCAGGCAACGCAGAAAACCAGGGTGACTACCAACCAGAAAATGCCGGGACGTAACCCCAGTAGCAAAAATGCGGTGACCGGGAGTTGTAGGGCTAACTGCGAGATGGGCGATTGCAGATAGCCGCCGGTTATCTGTATGCCCATGATGATGACACCAGCGAGCGTGGCAAGCAGAAAAGTGGCGCATAAAAAGTAGCTTTCAGTTCTTCGCAGCAGTAGCAGCGCAATCAGGTAACCCACCAGGCACAGCAGATCGAGGCTTACACCAATATGCGTGTTGTGCTCCAATTTGAGAAAATACATCAACTCTACGAGCACAAACAGGCTTACCAGGATATTGGTCCAAATCATCCCCACGATGATGTAACCGCGCATCAGGTCGGTGGGATTGTTCCGCAGGCTTGCGGGTAGGAACATATCGAAAAAGCGAAATAGATATGTCATTTTCTTCCCTGAAAATGTCGGTCTGTCGGCTCGGACTGACGCGTTGGTAGCGAGCCACAGAGATATGCGCTCATCGGCAGATCATAATGGCGGGAGCAGGTCGGGTATCTGGAAGATCGTCAGTCTTCTCGGCAAATGCGCTATTTTTTTCGATGTGCTAATTCCACGATAGCTATTTAGTGTTTTTATACTAATGTGCCCTACATAGCAGGCCTGCCAGCGATACCGCGGTACTGAGACCTATTGCTCATGTCAGGGAGAATGGAGTGCGGCTGTGAAAATACTACTACAAATGCTCCGCCTTAGGGAACTTATGATTTCCAGTCATCGCTGTGAACTGCTCGACTCCACCCGCGTCACTAGCAAGCGCAGCGGGGTAGTGACGGGAACGGCGTAGCCCCGAACAACTGCGTATCCCGAACGAATTGGTGAGTGCAACGCGAGTTCGCTCTGGCTAGACTAGCCCCACTGAACACCAAAAACAGTGCTATGTGCGGCCACAGCGGAATTGTGTATCAGGAGTGTCACCTGCGTCAGAAGAAAACCTACGTCGCCTGCAACCAGGCTCTCAGGTTGAACGCGAGTTGTGTCTGGTGCGCCCCTGGAACCATAGACAACTCATAGCGTTACAATTAACGCAAATAGAAGTTGTCAGATCATGAGTGGAAAGCGATATATGCAAGAATTCAAGATCGGTCAAGTTCATACATTCCTGGACAGCAACCAAGTTGCCAATTCCATTTCGTCGACAATCCCTCGAGCTGCCTTGACCATCAATGCGCCGATGTCATTTACATCGTATTGCAGCTCTATTCCGTTTAAGGTTAGGCATATGTCCATTGCCGCGAAAGCCGTTCGCTTATTGGCATCATTAAACCCATGACCCACTGCTATGTAGCAGGCATAGCAAGCTGCCAATTCGTAAACATCACGGATTAACCCAAAGGTGATGCGGTTTTCGATACGGGCAATGATGGATTCAATGGATTTATGTTTGGCGTGTCCTTGAAGTTCGTTGTCCTCGATCACGTCACTATGAATGGCCGTGATCGCGGCCGCTGAGAGGTAAATCATTGTTACTTGTCTTTAAGGTAATCAAGCGTTGGCTGCAGTTTGGGTTTGCGCTTGCGTAGTAATTTCCGAACTTCCTCGGGTGATGTCGCGGAAAAATCGATCTTTCCAACCGCAGAGGCAGGCACAAAGTAGCCCGCCAGTTGATTCCGATTCAGTATAGCCACGGGCTGGTCGCCAGCATTTTCGATCACTTGTTTGGGATCGCGAAGTTCAGTTAGCGAAGCAGTCTTGTTGGTCAGCAAATTTTCCATTGTGGCGAGCTACGATTATTGAAACCTGACTTCCACTTTAACATTAATATACATTTAAAAGCACATTTAAAGTTACATTTTCGCCTTCGATCTGATACAAAGGACGCGTAGCCCCTGATGGTCAAACAGTGTGAGCAAGCGCCACGCGGGGTGGCGGGCACGCAAGGTGTCAAGGGTGGCGAAGTCCAATGTACTCATTTTTTCTTACCGGGCTTAGACAATACTGCTGTAACGTCATCCGCCAAACCGGCTCCCACCCAGGAGTAATCAACGTGACCGCCCATATCCCAGCCAAGGTCCTGCCAGTTGGCGCACGCGATCGGCGGAGACCGTCGGTTCGCTGTTCATGGCATTGGCGCTCAGGTGTTGTGCATCAAAGTCGTTTTTTAACCGGTGAAAGGCTACCAATCTCTGGATGCGCTGGCGATGAACGGTTGCGACAGACGCTGCTGAAACAAGCGAAAACCAGACGCAAGAAGTACGGTTTGATACGCAAATACATAAAAATTCAGAAATATTGACGCAATGCAGCAGACAAAATTTGGCTGGTCAGCTTTATGGATTATGATCTAGGATTCTTTGACGAGGACGAATATGGGGTTGAACCCGCGGTATATATATATA
>JANPDE010000122.1:0-3041 GCA_031431315.1 Haliea sp. | reverse complement strand
AAGGCGTCAAATGCACAATCGAGATCAAGGAAAAAAATTCAATATTTTTGGTTTCGCACACAGTATGCACCGGCGCTTTCGCCATCGAAGGTGATACTAAAATGGAGGTGCTTAGCCCGGAATCGATATCGATGACATCGATGTTGATTTGCATTTAAAACTGACCCGGGATTTGCATCTAAAATTGACCCACCCTGGTCGCCAGATTATGGCGTAGATTTGGTTTTCTTGCCGCCCTTTGTTCTCTCCTGTTGTGTCGTTGAGTGTTTCAGCCTGTAACTGTCATTACCGGTCTCCAGGATATGGCAGTGATGGGTCAGCCGATCCAGCAAGGCGGTGGTCATTTTTTCATCACCAAACACCGCTGACCATTCTGCAAAGCTGAGGTTGGTGGTAATGATGATGCTGGTGCGCTCATACAGCTTGCTGATAAGGTGGAACAGCAACGCACCTCCGGCCTGACTGAACGGCAAATAGCCCAACTCATCCAGTATCACCAGGTCAGAGTAGATCAGCCGGTTGGCGATTCGTCCCTGCTGCCCCGCGCGTTTTTCCTGTTCCAGTGCATTGACCAGTTCAATGGCGGACAGGAACCGTACTCTTTGTCGGTGATGCTGGATGGCGTGCACCCCGATCGCTGTCGCCAGATGGGTTTTGCCGGTGCCGGGCCCGCCTACGAGCACCACGTTCTGCGCATCTTCCAGGAACTGGCAGCGGTGCAGCGATGTCACCAGAGCTTCATCCACGGCACTTTGTCCAAAGTCGAAGCCGGTGAGGTCCCGGTAGGCCGGGAACCGCGCCGCCTTCATCTGGTAGTTGATCGAGCGCACCTCCCGTTCAGAAGACTCGGCCTTGAGCAGCATCTCCAGCACGGGCACCGCCTGTTGATAGGCTGGCGAGGATTGGGTCGAGAGCGTGCAGATGGCATCGGCCATGCCGTGCAGCTTCAGGGATTTCAAGGTAGTGATCATGGCCTCAGCGTTCATGGTGTGTACTCCTCAGATCATCGTACCGGGCAGTGTTAGCCTGCGGCTCTGTAACGAGCACCAGGGCCGGTGGTGATTTAAGGGGCTGTGGGCGAAGGGGTTCTTCCAGTCGGCTGAGACAATTCAGCACATGCTGTTTGGAGGGTTCTCCCGCTTCCAGCGCCTGTGCAATCGCTTGTTCAACGAGCCGTTCATCATGGAGCAGCACCAGCGCCAGAATGTCGACCATCTCCCGGTCACCGCCGGACCGCTTTAGCAAGCGTGTTTGCAATTGCCGGAAGCTGTCGGGCAGCTCCAGGAACGGGGCGCCATTGCGCAGTGCACCGGGTTTGCGTTGCACGACCGAGAGATAGTGCCGCCAGTCATAGACGGTGTGCCCCGGAGGACGCTTGTCCCGGCAAAACACCCGGACATGCTCGGCCACGACGTGCGCCTCGGCGACGATCACCAACCGTTGTGGATACACCCGCAGGCTGATCACCCGATTGGCAAAGCTGGCTGGCACACTGTAGCGGTTGTGCTCAAAAGTGATCAGGCAGGTAGAAGAGACCCGCTTGCTGTGTTCGATGAAGCCATCAAAGGCTACCGGGACCGGCATCATCTGGGGCCGCTCGTCCTCCAGGCACTGTGCCAGAGAGCGGGCCCTGAACTCGGGATGGGCGTTTTCCTGCCAAAGCTCAAGGCACCGTTCCTCAAGCCACTGGTTCAACTCGATCAGAGATTTGAAGGGCGGCGGGTCATACCACAGGCCGTGCCGGGCATCCTGGACGGCCTTTTCCACTTGCCCCTTCTCCCACCCGGAGGCGGGATTGCAGAAGTCCGGTTCAAACAGGTAATGGCTGACCATGGCATAGAAACGCTTGTTGACCTGGCGCTGCTTGCCGCGGCCAATCTTGTCGACGGCGGTCTTCATGTTGTCGTAGATGCCGCGCTCCGGTATCCCGCCGAACGCGTGGAAGGCATGGTAGTGCGCATCGAACAGCATCTCGTGCGACTGGGTCAGGTAGGCCCTCATGAAGAAGGCGCGGCTGTAGCTGAGTTTGAAGTGGGCGATCTGCAGCTTGGTACTCACGCCATTGATCCTGACCCAGTCCTCGCTCCAATCGAACTGGAAGGCCTCGCCTGGGGCAAATTGCAGCGGGACATAGGCGTGCTTGCCCGCCGTGCGTCCGGCCTCCTGGTGTATCAGGCGCCACTGGCGAGAGAAGGCGGCCACCCGGTCGTAGGAGCCGGTGTAACCCAGCACCAGGAGATCCCGGTACAACTGCTTTACCGTGCGCCGCTGCTTGCGGTGCCGTCGGGACTCGCGGAACAACCAGTTGGTCAGCGTTTCCGCGTAATCGCCCAGCTTGCTGGGGCTATTGCGGGATGGGTAGGAAGGCTCCACCACCTGGCTGGCCAGGTATTTGCGAACCGTGTTTCTAGACAAGCCGGTGCGGCGTGCGATCTCCCGAATCGAAATCCCGTCACGCAAATGCCAGCGTCGAATTACACTCAATAATGCCACGTCTATCACTCCTCAATACCCCTGCACAATGTTTGCAGGGAGGGGTTATACGTGGGTCAAAATTCAATGCAAATCCGGGGGGCTAATGGGTCAATTTTGGATGCAATTCAACAGCCAGCGGTTGATCACCTGGAAGCGGCGGTTCTAAATCAACAGCTCCGCCATGACAACCCGGTATTAGACTGGTGCGCCTCTAATGCTGTCACTGTTCCTGATCCGTCTGGCGCCAGGAAGCTGGCAAAGGATAGGGCAATCGAGCGTATAGATGGTTTGGTTGCGCTCACTATGGCGCTGGGCTTGTATTACCGGGAGCCGCCTGCATTTAAGTCGGTTTATGGTGAGCGTGGAATTGTGGCGATTGATGTGTAGTGCGTCGCAATACGGCCAATGGCCGATTGGCCAGCAATTTGCTACACTACCTTCCGTGGAAAAGGGGTCAAACAGTGCAATATAGTGAAAAGAAGGCAGCCCAGATCGCTGCATTCTTCATCTATCGACATGGTGGGCGAGCTGAATTATTGAAGCTTATGAAGCTGATGTACTTCGCT
>JANPDE010000121.1:0-6677 GCA_031431315.1 Haliea sp. | reverse complement strand
AGACTGGTATTACGCCAATACACTGAAGAACGCGACCGGTGCCACCCTGGTAGAGGACGGCCAAAAAATTGATAGCAACCTGCCGGGCGTGCCGTTCCCGATTCCGCAGTCGGGCCTGGAGGCCATATGGAACCACATGATTCGCTACGGCGAACCTGCCTCAAGCGAGAATGATGTCTATTACGTCGGTGCCAACGGTAAGCCCGTGCTCTCGACCACCGGCACCTCCGTCGCAATCACGCCGATGTTTGAAAAACCCGATCAAATAGTTGGCGAAACCCCCTTTACCAAGCTGCGCATCAACTATGACGCGCCAGCTCGGCGGGCTGGCGAGATTCTGCTGGTGCATGAGCCGGGCGCCGACTACTCCAAGGGTAAAGGACGCAAGGCTTGGCAATACCTGGTCGGCCAGCGCCGTGTGCGCCTGGCGCCGGCTGTCTCCTTCGATACACCCAACCCCGCCGTCGCGGGCACGTCCACCTATGATGACGCCTTTATTTACAACGGCTCCCCCGAACGCTTCACTTGGACCCTGGTTGGCAAAAAGGAAATTATTGCCCCCGCCTCGAACTACGACATGATTTTCCAGACCAAGGTCGAGGATATGCTGGGCGAGAAATTCCTTGATCCGGAGAAGATCCGCTGGGAGAAACGCCGTGTGTGGGTCGTGGACTCACGCCTGAAAGAGGGCAATCGTCACCTTTACAGCAGGCGGACCTTCTACCTGGACGAGGACAGTTGGGGAGCCGTAGCCGGCGAGATGTATGACGGCCGGGATCAACTGTGGCGCCTGCAGTACCTCTACAGCGCCAACCTTTATGACCGCCAGGCGACCTTCGGCTCAGCCTACGGCGCCTATGACCTGCTGCAGAACATTTACAACATCACTAAACCCATACCCGGAGGGTTTAAGAACGGTGTCACGCAAAGCGATAACTACTTTACCTCTGAAGGGATGGCCCGCGGCGGTGTGCGCTAGGACACAGCAGTCTATGCCGCAGTCCTGACCAGAAGTACACGACACGAAGGCTGGCAGCATTGCCAGCCTTTTTTTATATGTTGAGGAATCCGAATGTTTAAAATCAATCAGTACTTCGATGGCAAGGTGGCCTCTATCGCCTTCCAGACCGCAACACTACCGGCCACCGTAGGCGTGATGGCCGTCGGTGAATTCGAATTCGGTACCAGCCAGAAAGAGACCATGACGGTTATCAGCGGAAGTCTCACGGTCAGGTTACCCGGCAGCAAGGACTGGAAAACATTCAAGGCGGGTGCTCAATTTATTGTCGCAGCCAATGAAAAGTTCCAGCTGAAGGTCGCCGAGGAGACCGCCTACCTGTGCACCTATGAATAAAGCCGTATGAATAAACAGGACAGCCTCGCACAGCGTGGTACCCGTGCCCCACGACTCAATCCCAGGCAGCGGGAAGCGGTACGCTATCTGGACGGCCCCCTGCTGGTCCTGGCAGGCGCCGGCAGCGGCAAGACCAGCGTCATCACTGAGAAAGTGGCCTATCTGGTCAACACCTGCGGTATCAAGGCCAGCCGCATCGCCGCCGTGACCTTCACCAACAAGGCCGCGCGCGAAATGAAAGAGCGGGTAGGGAAACTGCTGCGCGGTGCTGCGGCAGAAGGACTTACGATAAGCACCTTTCACCAGCTGGGCCTGAAGATCATCCGCACCGAGCGCAAAGCGCTGGGACTTAAGTCGGGGTTCTCCATCTTCGATGCGGAGGATACCCGCACCCTGATCCGCGATCTGCTGATCCAGGAACATGGTGCCGAGGGCGACCAGGCAGGCACAATCGCGCAACGCATCTCGCGGTGGAAAAACGACCGCGTGCTACCGGAACAGGCTCTGGCCATGGCCACCAGTCCGGCGGACATCCTCTGTGCCCAGGCCTACCTGCGCTACAAGCGCGCGCTGCAAGCCTACAATGCCCTGGATTTTGATGACCTGATCCTCCTGCCCACCATCCTCTTTCAGCACTCTGCGGCCATTCTCGAAAAATGGCAGGACCAGATTCACCACCTGCTGGTCGACGAATACCAGGACACCAACTCCAGCCAGTACCTGCTGGTGAAGCAGTTGATAGGCCTGCGCGGCGGGCTCACCGTGGTGGGCGACGACGACCAGTCTATCTACGCCTGGCGCGGCGCCAGGCCGGAAAACCTCGTGCAGTTGCAGGAGGATTTCCCGGGCCTCAAAGTGGTTGTGCTGGAGCAAAATTATCGCTCCACCGCGCGCATCCTCAAGGCCGCCAACGCCCTGATCGCCAATAATGCCCACGTGTTCGACAAACAATTGTGGAGCGAGCTTGGCTACGGCGAGCCACTGCGCGTCATTCGCTGCGCTGACGAGCAGCATGAGGCAGACCAGGTGGTGGCGGAAATCCTCGACCACAAGTTGCGCAAGCGCACTCGCTTTGGCGACTATGCCGTCTTCTATCGCGGCAATCACCAGTCGCGCCTGCTTGAGTTGGCATTGCAGGCGCAGCAGGTGCCCTACCATCTCAGCGGCGGCACCTCGTTCTTCGCGCGCAACGAGGTCAAGGACATCATGGCCTACCTGCGCCTGATCGTGAATGAGGACGACGACAATGCATTCCTGCGCATCGCCAATGTCCCGCGGCGCAAGCTGGGCACCTCAACGCTGGAAGCACTGGGGAATTTCGCGCTCGCCCATCGATGCAGCCTGAACCAGGCCTGCGCGCGCATCGGGACAGACCAGGTGCCTGAAGCCGGACTCAAACACCTGCGGGAATTTCGCCACTGGATGGACACAGTGCGGCGCAACTGCGAAGGCGAAAGTGGTGTCGCGGGAGTCCGGCAAATGCTTCACGACATTGACTACGCGGACTGGTTAGTGCAACTCAGTTCCAGCGAGGAAGTGGCCCAGCGGCGTATGGACAATGTGCATTTTCTGGTTGACGGACTGCATCGCGTGATGGTGAACGAGCAGGTAACGCTGGATGAGGCCATCTCTCGCCTGGTGCTGCGCGACCTGCTGGAACAGCAGGATGAGGAAGAGAAGGGGCCGGATAGTGTGCAATTGATGACGCTGCACGCCTCCAAGGGGCTGGAATTCCCGCACGTCTATATCATCGGAATGGAGGAGCAATTGCTACCCCACCGGGTGAGTGTCGAGGAAGGCACCGTCGAAGAGGAACGGCGACTGGCTTACGTCGGCATCACGCGTGCCCAGCAGACCTTGTGCATGACCATGGCGTTAAAACGACGCCAGTTCGGTGAAACGATCAAGTGCGAACCCAGCCGCTTTATCGCGGAGCTGCCCCAGGATGACCTGCAATGGCAGGGTGGTGGGCAGGACGACCCTGCCGCCAACGCGGAACGCGGACAGGAAACCCTGGCGGGACTGAAAGGGCTGTTTGCCTGAGGCGTCAATTTTTCGCGAGGCGGTGCCAATGTTCGTTAGGCGCCTATTGGCTGCCGGCTACCATGTAATCAACCGCAGCGTTAATCTCCTCATCGGGACAACTCACACAGCCGCCCTTGGCCATCATGCCAGTCCCGGGGACGCCGTTAATGCCAGCGGCGTGGAGAGCATCCATACCCTTGGCAATACGCGGACCCCAGGCTGCGATATCACCAAACTTGGGTGCGCCCGCAGCGCCGGTACTGTGACAGGCCATACAGGTCGTGTTGTAAACCTCCTCGCCGGAGCGCGGCGCACCGCCGGCGGCGGCGACTGCGGCCCCACCACAGCTGCTGTCACCGGCCATACAGGATGTGCCAACTGGCTTGATGCGCTCTTCGATGGCGGCGCGCTGGGCGTCGGTCAAGTCCACAGCCCAAACACTGCAGGCCAGCAGGGCAGCCAGAAAACTGAAAGCTATACGATTCGTCACGTTGGTTTCCTCTCTTGATAAGGCGCGCATTATAGCCACTTATACGTGGCGGGAAAACGCAACGATTGCAACTATTGCCCGCGACCGTTGCACGCGCCTACAAAGCGCGACACACTGGCGCAACCTCGGCCTGGGACTGGCCCGAACCTCCCCGGCAGAAACACCAGTGGCGACAAGGAACGCAACCGGCATGAAACTGTACACCTTTGACCCCGCTCCCAACTCGCGACGACTTGCCCTGTTTCTCAAATGCAAAGGCATCGAACTTGAAACACAACAGATCGATTTGATGGCGGTCGAGCAACTTGGAGAGGCCTATCGCCAGGTCAATCCCGCATGCACCGTACCCGCTTTGGTGCTGGACGATGGCACCGTGCTGTCGGAAGTGATCGGTATGTACACCTATCTGGAAGAACTGCATCCGGCACCACCGCTGATGGGCAGCACCGCCGTGGAGCGGGCCAACGTGATCAGCTGGTGCCACAGACTGTTCAGCGGACTGATGATGGCCATCGCCAGCGTGCTGCGCAACAGGAGCAAAAGCTTTTACAACCGGGCGCTGCCCGGGCCACTGGATACACCCCAGATACCGGAAATGGTGGAGCGCGGCCTGCTGCAAATACGCCACATTCTGCCCAAGTTGGACGCTCATCTGGCCGGCTCAACCTGGCTGGCGGGCGACAACTTCACCGCCGCTGATATCGACCTGCTGGTGGCGATCGATTTCCTGGCCTGGATCAAGGAACCCGTGCCCGAGAGCTGTGCGCACCTGAAAGCCTGGCACCAGCGCGCCAGCGCCCGTGTGGCCTGACCCTTATACGGGTACTGCCAAGCTACAGCCACCAAATGCGGGCGCAGCGCTAGCGGGCTGCAAATGATGCCGTAACTCCTCGCAGCCTGCGCTATAAAAGGGCAGGCCTCGGGAGGATTACCTGTATGCGGTGCCGGTATACCGGTCGGCTGTTTCTGTGTTACACGATTCTCACCCAGCTGGCAGGATGCCAGCCCAGCGGGCCTGCCGCGCCGTATGAAAATTACCTGCGGACGCTGGGCGCGACGCTGTCGGTTGCCCCACCGCCTACCCGGTTCGCGACACTGCCGCAGCCACCAGATCAGCTTTTGCTGGCCATATCCCGGGGCAGCCTGGAGGGACTCGATTTTCTGGCCCTGAGCGGCTGTGCCGTGCAGGCCACCGTGCTAAAACACAACAGCAGCCTCGGCCGCACGGCCAAACCGTCGCAACGGTTGCTGCTGGAACTGGAGTATCTGGACCTGGCCCCGGCGTGTATCACGCACCTGCGGGGCCGCAACAACGACACTCTGGCCGATCTCCTGGAGGAAGCGTGGCGATTGCAGCGCGAGCAACTGCCGGCGCTGATCTTCAACGCCACCCTGGGCAGCGACGAGTACCGCGCATTCTGGCTGGCCAACCGCGCGCCGGGACAGTATCCACGCGTCAGCCGCCGCGCGACAGTCGCCGCCCTGGCCGCCATCACCAACCATACCCGCCGCTGGCTGGGCGGCGATTACCGGGCGCAGAATCGCGATCTGGAAATCTTGTTGAGTGAGGTGGCCGGCGGTGACGTTAGTGCGCTTATGGAGCAGCACTACCAGCAGCTATTTCCACCCATCGCCGCTCTCGAGGCACAGTTGACCACCGTCCTGCCGCAGCGCTATCGCAGCTGGATGGAAGAACGCAACGCGCGCCTTGCGAGGTTTGCCAATACACAATACGGTGCCTAAAGCCCGAAAATTGACTACACTCGAAAGATTCCCGGGATTGTGTCATCCCGTCCGTGAGCGAGCACTGAATGAAAAATCCAACATGGTCGGCCGTCGTCCTGATTTTTGCCAGCATCCTGCTGGCCGCCTGCGCCAGCGGACCGCCCAAGCCGACCGTGGATTACAAGGCGAACTACAACTTCAGTACCGTGAAGAAAATCGCCTTCTACGCCGATTCCGGACAGGTCTCCGGTGAGAATCCGCTGCAACTGAGCGATATGCAGCGCGACCGCATTGACGAGGCGCTGCGTTTCGCCCTGACCAATCGCGGTTTCCAGATGGTGGCGGATGCGGCCCAGGCTGACCTGCTGGTGAGCTGGGCTCTGGTCACCCAACAAATGATTGACGTGCAGAGTTGGGGTAGTCCCGCCGTGGGCTTTGGCGGGTTCTACAACGGTTATAACCTGTACAGTGGCTACAACTGCTGGAATTGCGGTACGGATATAACAGTGAGGAACTACACTCAGGGCACGTTCATCGTGGACATGATAGACCCCAAGCTGCACAAATCTGTTTGGCGCGGCGTTACCGAGTCGCGCCTCCGGGGCAACCAGAGCGAGGACCAGGGCAAATACAACGAAGCTGCCACCGCGATTTTTGCCTCATTTCCGCCCGGACAGGAAGGTCCCGGAATGATCAAATCCTGACCAGAGAGTCCTTTTTCAACAGATAATCCCCGCAGGCACCCTCTATACTGGTGTGATGAGTAAAACTGACCCAACGCCTGGCTCCATGCAGCTGAGCCGCGACCGGCGACTGGCCCGGCGGATCCTCAAGGGGGATGAACATGCCCTGCGCGAGTTTTTCGATACGTATTTTCCCCGCCTCTACCGCTATGCCAGACACCGCTTGCGCGTGGAGGCAGACGTGGACGATGTTGTGCAGCTGGTCCTGACACAGGCGGCGCGCCGGCTGGAGACCTACCGGGGGGAGGCGACCCTGCTCACCTGGCTGATCCAGATTTGTCGCCACGAGATATCCAAACAGCTCCAGTTCAACCAGCGCGACGCGGATATGATGACGCCT
>JANPDE010000120.1:0-9641 GCA_031431315.1 Haliea sp. | reverse complement strand
CGAAGGAGATATCCCCGATCGCTTGACGGCGAAACCGCACCGCGCTGCTGACGTTCAGCCTTGAACCAAAAAAGAACACGAAGGTGTATCAACTGCACCATCATTACCTAAGGCAGCTCCTCTTAATGCTCGCATTGAGTGTGCTTCTTTCACTTGCGCCCAACACGGGTTGGAGTGCCGCAGCGGCGGACGGCCCCATGACCAGCGTCCTGGAGGAGATCATCGTCACCGCGCGTCGGCGGGACGAGCCTTTGATGGCCATACCCATGTCGATAACTCACCTCGCGGGTGAAAATCTGGAAAACCTGCAGTATCGCGACCTGGACCAGATCCTGAGCCTCAGTCCGGGCGTACTTGTTAACGTGGCCGGTGATGGCGTCAGCCCGATGATCACCATTCGCGGCGTGGTCAGCCCGGGAGAGCTCATCGAGCCGGGCAATTCGGTGTATGTCGACGAGGTCTATGCCTCGGGTTTGCGCACTGTGCTGCCACGATTCTACGATATCCAGTCGGTCCAGGTGCTCAAAGGGCCGCAGGCCGGTCTCTACGGTCGCAACACCGTGGGTGGTGCCGTCCTTATTACCACCGGACAGCCTACGGACGAGCGTTTCGCGCGCCTGGACGCGAGCTATGCGCAGCTCGGCACCAGCGATGTGAACGGCACGGCCAATATGCCGATCGCGGATTCTGTGCTGCTCAGAGCAACGGCCTGGTACAACGACGTCGACGGGGGCTACTACCAGAGCGGCATTGTCGACCAGAACCTCGACGCCTCCAGTGAGAATGGCGGGCGGCTCACACTGGCCGTGCTGCCGAACGAGCGCACGGTGTTCACGTTGACCGGAGAATTCGCCGAGACTGATGTACCCGTTCTTGCCGGTTTCGCTGGCGTGGTGGATGGCGCCCAGCTCGGTCCGGCGCCGCTGCCGCCCGAATCGCGACGCAATGTACTGCGCGATGATTTGGGCCATATTAATCAGGACTCCGCCCGTATCTACGGCAAGCTTGATTTCGACATGGACGTTGGCACCTTGGTTGCGGTCGCTGGCTGGCGCGAGGTCAAGCTGCACGACCCAGGCTCCGACTTCGATGGGACCGCCCATGCCGCATCGTACGCGGATTTCCTGGTCGACCCATCAAACGCATTCGCCACAAACTCACCATGGATCTATACGCGGGACGACCGCGATTCGAGCCTGACCGGTGAGCTACGCTATTTTACGCCCGATGACGGCGGGCCGCTCCGGACGCAGATCGGCGTGAGTTACTTCGAGGAAACTGCTCAACTGTTTAATCAGGTTGCGCCAGTGCGCGATTACGCGCTTATTCTGCAGGACATCGGCCAGTATGGCAGTTTCACGCGGGGCGTCGACCAGGACAGCACAGCCTGGGCCGGCTTCACGGAGCTGATCTGGACGCCGTTTGCACTCGTCGAGATCACCACCGATCTCCGTTACACCCGCGAGCGCAAGGATTTCAATTATGAGCAATCGGTAACAGGGTTATATTCGCTGCTCAACTCGCCGCCTGTCACTCTCGATACCAGCGAGTCCTTCGAAAACTGGTCGCCGGGTATCACACTCGCGTACAAGCCCGACAACACACTCACGGTCTTTGGCAAGTACGTGCGCGGGTTCCGCGCCGGCGGCTTCAATATGCTGGTGAACAACCCGGCACTGCTGCCGTACGTTTCCGAGGAAGCACAGAACTATGAGCTCGGGTTCAATGCACTGCTGCTGGAACAGCGGCTGCAACTCGGCGCCAGCGTATTTTACCTGCGCATCGACAACGCCCTGGTGCCGCAGCTTGACTTCGGTGAGCTTGGGCTTGCCTTTCCTCTGCAGAACGCGGGAGTTGCGGAGACGACGGGGCTCGAAGTTGACCTGGCAGCACAAATTACTGAAGGACTGTCGCTGACTGCGTCGGCGGGCGCCTACACCTACAGCCTCACGGATGGTGGTGCGGTGGGGCTCGATCGACGCCCGTATGTGCCCGATTACACGGCGGGTCTGGTAGCGAATTATGAACATCCCCTAACGCCTGCGATCACCGGTATCGCCACGCTCGGGTTTCGCCACCGCAGTGGCGGCCGAGTGCCAGGCTCGGTCGACATCGACATGGATTCCTACCACCTGCTCGACGCACAACTCGGCATCCGCGTCAGCCAGGTGGAACTCGTCGGCTTCGTCCGCAATGCGCTCGATGACGACTATGTCATCGGCAACTACGCCCTCGCAGAAGGGCAAAAAACCTACGTGCCCAATCCGTTCACCACACGCGCGATCTTCCGTGACCCGGGTGCGGTGTTTGGCGTGCGCATGACGGTGCTATTTTGAGCCGGGCAATGGCGCGTCAAGCGGTGTCAATTTGTCGGAAATTGCAAGACATACGGGCCCGCAAGGACCGAACGTCCATTCGCCGCCAGAATAGATATCCAGCGTGGATGCTCCGGGGGGCGTGAGGACGGTGGTACTGGGATATGTTCCCGTGCAGATCACGGGTGGTCCAACACCTACACAGTCGTGAATGATAGCAACCCCAACGCCTGTGCTGGTCCATACAGTGCCAGTAATGGTGCCATAAAGCAGCGTGGTGTCGTGCCTGGTCGCCGTCGCTCCCAACTCCGGGATGCTGGTGTCCCAGTATGACTCAATAGTCAGCAGGCCGGATGAATCGAAAACGGCGGTGCCACCCCCACTCCCCGTACCGTCAACGGCACCGGAGATGACGGTGGAAGACGTATATTGCATTGGGGCACCCACTGGAGTGGCCTTGGCTGGGTCGTCAAAGTACAGGTCGAACACACGCCCTTCGCCGTCGTCCACCCAGAAGACCAGTACGGGTGACCAAGGGCCCTCTCCAAATCCTGCGAAGCCCGAGTAGCTTCCAGCTAACGCGCAGCCCGCGACCGTGAACTGCACCTCATACAACGGAACTCGAATATCCAATTGCCCCGTGTACACACAGCCAATAGAGTCTTTCCCGTTGATCCTTCCGTCCGACGCGATAGTCCAACTGACATCGTTCTCATTGCCTTCTCCTCCGCGGCCGATCAGGTACAATTGTTTATCGATCGAAATAACCGATGTTGTAGCCGAACTCTCGTAAGTCAGCCTGAAAATTCCGTAGCTGCCCCACTCGTTGCTCCAGCGACCTTCCAGGCTTTCCCCTTTATCCATCAAATTGTCGAGGGCAAAGCCGGTCCCAACGCCCGGCTCGTTGAACCAGCGGCCGGATCCCTGAAAGGGGCCGCCGTTCGGTTGCAGGGATCCGGTCAACAGGTTCCGGACTTTGCCTTCTTCGTCATAGGAAATAACGCGAAACACGCCCTCGGCGCCCACCATGGCGATTACAGGTATCTCGTCGCCCGTCACGCAATCGACAAAGGTACCGGAGAAGGTTCCGCTCGGCATGACATCGATTGGAACTTCGTTTTCGACAGGACCTTGGCCGCTGCAGTCGAATGCCTCTTCCGCGGGGGGTGGCGGGTTTTCTTTTGGTGGCAGTGCTTCCGCCACCGAGCCTCCCCCGCCTCCGCCCCCACAACCAATCAATGCAAGGAGCAGTGCCGCGCAGGCACAGACAAGGAGACGTTTAAAGGCGTGCCCAAAGTGCGGGCGAATATCGTTAATGTCGGTCATGCGGAGTCCCTCCAGGGTTGATCGCTTGTGATTTGCGAATCGCTGTGGGAATGAAAGCAGATATTGTCAGCCGTTGTGTGAGGAAACCATTACCTTTCTGTTGGCCTTTTATTCACAGTGAGGGCCTGCGCGGTGGCCGGTGGCTATTTATAACCCTGGCCAAGGGGCCGTAACCCGCCCACATCCTTCACATCCTCCCCATGAAATACGACCTGGCGCGGCACAACCCACGGCGCCCATCGTCTGTAACTACCTAATTGTTAAGCTGTAACAAAAGCCCAACGTATTGGTAACGGTTTCCTCATACACGGTTGGACAGGATCTGCTTTCATTCCTCCAGGGATTCGCAATCCTATTTTGATCAACCCTGGAGGGACTGTTTATGACTGCCATCTGCAACAATCAGCCACGCAAGCATCACAACATGAAAAAATTCATTGCAATGGTGTGTACCGGATTACTCCTCGCCTTGATCGGCTGCGGGGGCGGGGGCGGTGGAGGAGCCACTGCTGGCCCTGGCGCAACCCCGGTGATCCCTGAACCCCAGCAGCCTGAGCAGCCCGTCATACCGCCGCCATTGTCAGTATTCGACTGCAATAGTGATGGCCCCGTTCAGCGATCAGAAGTCGATAGCTTGCCGGGCGGAATCTTCTACGGCACTTTGTTCGATTGCACGACGAATACAGCCGAATACGTTTATGCGGTCGTCAACGACCAAGGAGACTTCAGCATTGTTTCCTCTGCGGGAGGAGAAAATGCCAAGCAGTTAACCGGTTCATTGCACGCTGATGGTGATGTCTTCCACGGTTCCGGGAATCTTTACACGGGGCAGGACGTTTCGTCTCGCCTGTGGGTTGATGGATATATTGCACAGAGGACGAGTCTTGATGGTCGCTGGGGCACGGAGTCGGGCAGCTATGGTTTTTTCCAGGCGTCTTCTTATACGGAAGCGTGGTCCTTCGAGCCACCCCTGAATACGCCTGTGGCAGGATTCAAGGACAATTATCGTACCACCTTGACCTTGACCTGGGTCTTCGAGGCAGACGGGCACGTTAGCGCCGAGGATACGAGCGGTTGCAAATATGCCGGCCAGATGACGCCGAGCCTCCCCCAATTCAATATTTTTGAGCTCGAGTTAACGCTTTCGGATTGCGCGCTTGCGGGAACTTACTCGGGGCTTTCCGCGGCCTGGGCAGGTGGGGGTGTCCCGTTTGAAATGGCGGTTTCTGTGGAAGACGGAGCAGGGCGTGCGTTGAATATTCTTGTGGGTGTTTGGGGGTCTTTTTAACTGCAGTCACGGGAGAGCAGGGTATGCCATACGACGTCATCGCCATGATCCAGGCCATTATTGATGGTACCTCACCTGGGCAAGCACCGCCGTATGCGACGACGATGGGCCTGAATAAGGACATGCGCTTTACCGAGGTGAGCCATGGCCGCTTCGTCCTTGTATGGACGATTGGCAAGCAGCTGTCGCATCACGATGAGTTTGTGCAGGGCGGCATCGTCTCGGTGGTCGCCGATACCGGGCAGAGCATGGCATTCTGGTCAACCAGCACGGAAGACGAAACGTACTCCACCGCCGATCTGTCGACGCGGTTTTTCCGTCCCATGAAAGTGGGCGAGAGCTTTCGGGTCGAGAGCATCGTCCTCAACCGGTCACGCCGCATGGGCGTTGTTGAAACCCGGTTCATCGGCGTTGAGGACGGCAAGATGTATGCGCTGGTGACGGGCAGCTGGATGCTCGCCAAACGGACGTAATCCACCTACATTCGTCAAACCTTCCCTTCTAAATACGACCTGGTGCGGCACAACCGACGGTGCCAATCCCCTGTAACCACATGATTTTTAGACCATAACAAAAGCCCAACGTATTGGTAACGGTTTCCTCATACACGATTGGACAGTATCTGCTTTCATTCCTCCAGGCGTTAGCAATCCGCTTTCGATCCACTCTAGAGGCACTGTTTATTTATGAAATGCAGAAGCGGCACAGTATCCCCGGGTTCTCTTTCATCGAACACCCGGACCTGGATTTCGAGCAAGGGTTTATGGACGGCAGGGGTTTTAATCTGCCTGACATTGGCGACGGGCTGTTCTGACGGCAACGATAACGGGGCAGGTAGCATCCAACCCTCGCCGCTGGATAATCAACTTCACGGCCTCATTGACTCATTGGGCATGACCGGCGACCCTCGCCCGGAAAACATACCAAAAATTACTGACCCACTCGCCCAGTTGGGCATGAAATTGTTTTTTTCCAAGAGCCTTAGCGGGGAGTTCGATACTGCCTGCGCCTCTTGCCACCATCCAATGCTTGGCGGTGGTGATCAACTCTCGTTGCCAGTGGGCACGGGGGCACTCGACCCCGATCTATTAGGGCCGGGCCGCGCACATATTAGCGGCATGCCCCTCGTGGGCCGTAACACACCGACTACGTTCAATAGCGCACTGTACAAAAGCAGTATATTTCTGGATGGGCGCGTAGAGAAGGTTGAGGGTGTTGGCATTATCTCTCCGGACTCGGCGTCACCATCAACCGCAGACCCGCAGGCCGGGGCAGACCTGTTGTCCACGCAAGCTCGCTTTCCGGTGGTTACGGCGCCCGAAATGCGTTCGGAAAATTTCGAACCGGGTGCAGACAACGAAACGGTGCGGGCGCATCTGGCTGCGCGCATAGGTGACTATGGCGTTGGTGCTGGGGAAATCGCCAATAACCATTGGGTAGAAGAGTTTGAGAAGGTATTTGGTACTGGAATGCCGCGCGAGGAACTCGTTACGTTTGCCAATATCACCCTGGCGATCAGCGCCTACCAACAATCACAGTCGTTTGTTAATTCCCCGTGGAAGGCGTACGTGGAGGGCGACTATGCGGCCATCAGTGATGAAGCGAAGCTAGGGGCAATTCAGTTTCTGACGAAGCCCCCGGCGGCCGGTATTGATAGTGTTGGGCTCGGCGCAGGATGCGTCAAGTGTCACAGCGGGGACTTCTTTAGCAGCGAAAAATTCGAGGTAGTATCGATGCCACAGATCGGTCCTGGCAAAGGCGACCCGCATGATGACGATCTGGGAAGGGATCGTGTCGTAAAGGGCACAGGCTTGCTGTATCAGTTTCGAGTGAGCAGTCTGCTCAATATTGAGGTGACCGCTCCCTATGGTCATGCAGGTGCCTATGGGACGCTGGAGGAGACCGTGGAGCACTATTCTGAGACCGGCCAGTTTGTGAAGGACTATGCCAATAGTCAGGGCTGGTGCCAATTGCAGCAGTTTTCCGAGATGGGCTCCTGTGCCAGTCTTTTTCCCAACGCGTTGGTCAATGCCAATTTATCACTCGGGCCGATAGCGGTGCAGCGATTTTTGGGTCTTGGAGAAGGCATGCTGGATATTTTGCTGAATGACGAGGAGGTGCATCAACTCGTTGCATTCATGAAGACACTGACTGATCCCTGTGTACTCGACGCAGACTGCCTGGCGCCGTGGGTTCCGGATCCGAATGATGCGCCGGATGGCCATCAGCTGATTGGCCATACCAGGGAAGGCGGAGTGCTGTAGATGAAGATTGGCATTCAGATCATCAATTTACAGTTGCCAACATAAGGATCACGTCATGAAAAATTTCGTTGCACTGGTTTGTACCGAATTACTCCTAGTCATCACTGGCTGCGGAGGTGGTGGTGGCGGTGGAGCGCAACCATTGGCAGCGCAAGAACGCCCACCACCCGAAAACCCTCCGCCTGCAAGCCCACCGCCGTACTTGTATATCGACCCCGCCGAGGCTGCCATAGAGTGCGCCAACATAATTGGCCCCGCGCAGGGATCAGCAATTAGCAATAACCTCGTTGAGAGATCAGAAGTTGCTGTCTCGCCGGGCCGTATCTATTCCGGTATCTTTTATGATTGTACAAATTGGGGAGCCATACACGTAGACGCGACGGTTAGCGAACACGGCGTATTCCACATTCATTCATATCTTAACTCAGTGCAACTCCTTAACTTGCTAAGCGGATCACTGCAAACTGATGGCGACAGCTTTCAAGGTTCCGGTCGCTGGTTCTCGTTATACGACGGCGTCTCTGCCGGCCTCTGGCTTGATGGAGTGGTTGATGAGAGAAAGAACCTTGCAGGCCATTGGGGAAACGAGTGGGGACACTTCGGCTTATTCAAGCTGGCCTACGACAGTTATGATAACAAATGGCCGCCCGGGGCGAGTCCGATTGAGATCAAACGGGAGATGAGTGGCATGTACTGGGGGTCCGACGTTCAGATGACGTGGACTGTCGAGACCGATGGACAGTTCAACGGCGGGGATACCACTGGTTGCGAATATGCCGGTCAATTCGCGCCAGGCGATCCTCGATATAACCTCGTCGAGGTGGAGTTCACTGTTACGGGCTGCGCGGTGGCCGGGAGGTACTCAGGTTTCGGCCGCTGGCACTGGGGAGATGATTCTGGCGGTCCTCCTGCACTGTACTTCAAGGTGGACGACGGCGAGGAGGGCATACTGACCTTCCTGCTTTCTGGGGTGTAGCCTGTTGGATACAACCTGATGCAGCAAAATCTACGGCGCCCTTCATCTGTAACTATATGATTTCTAAGCCATAACAAAAGCCCAACGGATTGGTAACGGTTTCCTCCCACATAATTGAAACGGATCTGCTTTTATTACTACGGAAGACGTTCCAATGAACGCCAGCAAGAGGAAGTTATTTATGCCTGCGAATAAAGAAACAGCGCTTTACCTCACCCTGGCAACTGCAATGTTGCTGGGCTCCACCCAGGTGCAGGCGACATGCGACTTCGCGCCTTGCCCAGACGAGCCGTGGCGGTCTCAATTTCTGAATACCTACTATGGTCCAAGCGCACTCAGTAGTGTCACCACTGGCGGCAGTAACGCCGCGTTTGGCGAAAATGCGCTCAGGTTCAACGCCACCGCCTATGGCAACACCGCCATTGGTGCGAATGCGCTCGTTTTCAACACCACTGGCTACGACAATTCGGCCAGTGGCCGTTTCACACTCTATTACAACACCACCGGCATTTATAACACGGCCAGTGGAGTGAAGTCGCTCTTCAAAAACACCAGCGGAGGGTTCAACACGTCCAGTGGCTCCTATTCGCTCACGTCCAACACCACCGGCGCGTACAACACGGCCAGTGGCAGTAATTCGCTCTTTTACAACACTACCGGCAACAACAATACGGCCAGCGGCTTTAATTCGCTCCACCGCAATACTACCGGTATCGAGAATACAGCTGCGGGGTACAAGACACTGCATGAAAACACCACTGGCAATTACAACGCGGCGGTGGGTTCGTGGGCTATGTTTAACACCACCACTGGAGTCTACAACACCGCACTGGGCAGCTCCGCCTTGTATCAAAATACGGTTGGAGGGGGCAATGTGGCCGAGGGTCACGGGGCACTCGCCAGCAACACAACGGGCTCGTACAACGTGGGTGTCGGCCAATTGGCCGGCGCATATAACTCGACTGGCAGTTTTAATGTCTTCATCGGTAGGACAGCAGGTCTGTACGAAACAGGTAGTAACCGACTGTACATCGCAAACAATCCGGTGACGCCGCTGCTGTACGGTGAGTTCAGCCCAACCCCGGCAGAAAATAAATTGGGGGTAGGCACAGGAACCGTCGCCGCAGGTGACGCCATCGCGGTGTGGAACGGTGCTCACCTCACTACAGGAGGTGTATGGACTAATGCATCGTCACGAGAACTCAAGGATAACATCCGCACACTCAGCACCGAGGATGCGAATAGAACACTGGCAGGCCTTTCACCGGTACGCTATGTCTATAAGAACTCACGGGATGAAGAGTATGTAGGCTTCATCGCTGAGGACGTCCCCGACCTGGTCGCCACCAACGACCACAAGTCGCTGTCTCCGATGGATATTGTGGCGGTGTTGACCACGGTGACGAAATCTCAAAAAGTAGAGATTACCGCGTTACGCGATTCCCTCGCCAGGCAGGACGAACGCATGCTGC
>JANPDE010000119.1:0-5724 GCA_031431315.1 Haliea sp. | reverse complement strand
TTCGAGCTTGCGGATGTGTACGGTGCTGGGCAATCGGCGCGCGAGGTTTAGCAGCTGGTGTCCGCGCCCCACCACCGGGCGTGAATCGCTGATAAGGATGCGCACCTGAGTCTGTCTGCTGCGGCGGGCCAGGGCGCTGAGTGCATCCACCAACTTGCTGCTGTCAAAGGCGGCGTGATCCAGTTGCGGGCTGAGAACACAGATGTAGCGTGAGGCGCTGGCGCAGAGTGCGACGGCGTAGTCGTCGAAGGGATGGGGATATTCTATTCCGTTGGCAAACTCGTTATTCGACATAAATGCATCCGCTTTGCGCAAGACTATCAAGCATACTGGCAGTATCCGCATCGGCCATGGCCTTGTCCAGACTGACGCCGATCAGTGGCTCCCTGCTACACAAAATCAACAGGCTCGTTAGCACGGATGCGGCGCAGTTGAGACACTCGCCGTTGGCGAATACGGCAATACCATCAGCGTGCTGCTGCCACGCCACTTTTGCCGCGGGGGAGAGGGTCACGTTGCTGACGCCTCGCTTGAGCAGGGCGTGCGCGTGGGCGACTTCGTCATCGTCGAGATCAATCGGGTAACGGGGCTCTGTGACCAATTCACCAAACCACTGCGTATCCACCGCGTGTTCCAGTGCCTGGTGCAGTTGGGTCATGGCCTGCTCCAGATCGCGCGGCTGCAATTCGCCGGGACGTATCACCGGCGAGCGTGCGGCGTCGCGATAGAATTGTTCCGGCGGCAATTGCTGCAACAGTTGATCGGCCCAGCGCGATACCATGTCGCTTATGCGCGGCGCCCGAAAGCCGATAGAAAATGTCATGCATTCGCCCTGTGCGATACCCCAGTGGGCAATGCCCGGCGGCACATACAGCATATCGCCGGGGCCCAGCAGATATTCTTCACTGGGCTCGAAGGCACTCAGGATGCGCAGGTCGTCATGGAGGATGAGTGCGGACGTGTCGTTACAATGCTGGCCCAGTTTCCACAATCTGTGACCTTCTCCTTGCAACAGAAAGACGTCGTAGTTGTCGTAGTGCGGCCCTACGCTGCCGCCGTCAACGGCGTAACTGACCATGATGTCATCTGTGCGCCACTGCGGAATAAAATCGATGAGACGATGCAGTTCGGCCACTTCCGGAATGTAGTGATCGACGGCCTGCACCAACAGGGTCCAGGGGTGGTCACGCCGAAAATCGGATTCCTTGAAGGGGCCGTCGTACTGGCGCCAGGTGTCGCCCTGCTGTTCGATCAGGCGCGATTCGATATCGTCCTCCAGTGCCAGTCCCGCCAGTTCGTGGCTGTCCAGTGGAGGCTTGAATTTGCTAATGGCGTTCCTGATCAGTAACGGCTCGCGCTGCCAATACCTGGCCAGGAACCCGGCGCGATCCAGGTTCAGTTTCCCGTTGCCGCGCATGGCGAACCTACTCGATGGCCCTGGCCTGGGCGACGGCGTTACCGATGTAGCTCGCCGGCGTCAGCGCCAGTAGGTCCTTGCGAACGTGCTCCGGCACGTCCAGTGTCGCCACGAAGGCGTGTAGCACGGCCTTGCTCATGGTCTGCCCGCGGGTCAGTTCCTTGAGCTTTTCGTAGGGCTGTTCGATGCCGTAGCGGCGCATGACGGTTTGTATCGGTTCTGCCAGGACCTCCCAACTGTCCTCGAGGTCCTGCGCCATGCGGCTTTCATTGAGTTGTAACTTGCCGATGCCTTTGAGGCTGGACTGGTAGGCAATCAGGCTGTAGCCAAATCCCACGCCCATGTTGCGCAGCACCGTGCTGTCGGTGAGATCGCGCTGCCAGCGACTGATTGGCAACTTGGCCGCCAGATGACCGAGAACTGCATTGGCCAGGCCCAGGTTGCCCTCCGCGTTTTCGAAATCAATGGGATTGACTTTGTGCGGCATGGTGGAGGAGCCCACTTCACCTGCCACCGTCTGCTGTTTGAAATAGCCGAGTGAAATATAGCCCCAGATATCGCGGCTAAAATCAATCAGGATGGTGTTGAAGCGCGTGATGGTATCGAATAACTCTGCCATGTAGTCGTGGGGCTCAATTTGCGTCGTGTAGGCATTCCAGGTCAAACCGAGGCCGCCCACGAACTGCTGCGCGTTGGCCTGCCAATCCACCTGAGGATAGGCGACCAGGTGCGCATTGTAGTTGCCGACTGCGCCGTTGATCTTGCCCAGGTACTGCACCTGGTCAAGTTGGCTGAGCTGGCGCCTGAGGCGTGCAACGACGTTGGCGATTTCCTTGCCCATGGTGGTCGGACTCGCGGTCTGGCCGTGGGTGCGAGAGAGCATAGGTACGGCCGCTGAACCCTGCGCCAGAGCGCTCAGGGCTGACGTAATCTGCAGCATGGTTGGAACAAGTATCTGCTTCATACCATCGCGCAGCATCAGCGCATGGGCCAGATTATTGATATCTTCCGAGGTGCAGGCGAAGTGCACAAACTCGGCAATGGATTCAAGCTCCGCATTGCCGGCGCAACGTTCCTTGATAAAATACTCGATCGCCTTGACGTCGTGGTTGGTGGTTTTTTCGATATCCTTGATGCGGCGTGCGTCCACCTCGCTGAAATCACCCAGGATAGCTTCAAGCTGACGGTTTGCCGCAACTGACAGCGACGGCACTTCGACAATGCCCGGGTGAGTAGCCAGACACTGCAGCCATTGTATTTCCACCAGAATCCGACGCTTGATCAGTCCGAATTCGCTGAAGACCTCACGCAGGCCCGCTGTTTTACTCCCGTAGCGTCCGTCGATGGGCGAGACCGCGGTGAGTGCTGACAGGTCCATGTATTTCTCCCTCTGTGAAAGCAGTGATTTTACACCACACCCAGTCCACGTGACAGGTTCTGGGAGGCTTGCAGCAACTTCTTGCGCTGCAGCAACAGTCGCCAGCGGTGCCCGCCGAGCTGGCGCCACAGGAAGGCGGCACGGACACCCGCCAATAGCAATGCGCGGATGATGTCGGCGTTATTGGAATTCTGCAGGTGTTGCGCGCTGCCGGTGACCTTAATGCGAAAGCGCTGCTGACTCAGGGTATCCTGGTAGATACCGGAAATACTGTGGCACAGTTCGCCGACGTTACTGGAAAAATGCTCGGCGCGGAAACTGGTGTGTTCCAGGCGGGAGCGCACCACTGCCATCATGTCCGGGTTGGCGGCGAATTTGCGCTCAAGATAGATCAGGCTGAACACGTAACGTACCAGATCATGGTTCTCGCGCGCATTTTTGTCCGCTAGCAAGTTGCTAAGATTGTGCAGGCCCAGCTTGACACCGGGAATGCCACCGAAGATATCTGCGGCGCTGTCGGGGTTGAACACGAACAGGCTGTGTATGGACGTCTCGAGAAAGTCCAGCGGGTAACTGCCGGTCTTGGAGATCTGATCGACCAGCCGTGCCGCCTGCGCCACACCGGCCAGTGCGACAGCCTGTTGCTCCAGATTTGAGAGGGTTGTGTCGCTCATCTAGGTTCCAGTGCTCTCAATGATGCCGCCGCCGAGGCAGCGTTCGCCCTGATAAAATACCACTGATTGTCCCGGCGTGATCGCCCGTTGCGGTGTCTCGAAGTCCACGCGATAACCTTGCCCGGTGGTGTACGTGAGACTACAGGCCTGGTCTGGCTGGCGGTAACGCACCTTGGCGGTACACAGTAGCGGCAGTGGCGGGGTCGAACCTGACACCCAGTAGATGTCGCTGGAGTGCAGACTGGATGTAAGCAGGGCAGGGTGGTCGTTGCCCTGGGCTACCCGCAATATATTGTGCGCCACATCCTTTTCCACCACGTACCAGGGCGCTTCCTGGCGCTGCGCCAGGCCGCCAATGCCCAGTCCCTGGCGTTGGCCGATGGTGTGGTACATCAAGCCCTGGTGCGTTCCCAGGATGGCACCGTCAAGGCTGTGGATGGCGCCGGGCTGGGCCGGCAGGTACCGTTGCAGGAAGTCCTTGAAACGGCGTTCACCGATAAAGCAGATACCGGTAGAGTCTTTTTTCCGGGCGGTCGCCAATCCATGCTTGAGTGCCAGGCGCCGTACCTCGGGTTTCGCCATGGCGCCGATAGGGAACAACGATTTCGCTAGCTCTGCATGACCCACCGCGTGCAGGAAATAGCTCTGGTCTTTATTGGCATCCAGACCCTTCAATAACGTGCTCTTGCCATCCGCTTCGCCACGGCGCGTGTAGTGTCCGGTGGCGATAAAATCGGCGTCCAGCAATAGTGCGTACTCAAGAAACGCCTTGAACTTGATTTCCCGATTGCACAGGATGTCGGGATTAGGCGTGCGGCCGGCTTTATATTCCGCCAGGAAATGTTCAAACACATGGTCCCAGTACTCGGCGGCAAAATTGGCGCCATGCAGGGCGATACCCAGTTTGTCAGCTACCGCCTGGGCATCGGCAAAGTCGGCTTTGGCAGTGCAGTATTCCGTACCGTCGTCCTCGTCCCAGTTTTTCATGAACAGGCCTTCCACCCGGTAGCCCTGTTCGAGTAACAGCAGGGCGGCAACCGACGAGTCGACACCGCCGGACATGCCGACGATGACTTTGCTGGCGCGGTTCGGGTTCATGGCTTGAGTATCAGGTCCAGGGGATAACAAACGCCCTGGCGATGTCTCTCGACGACAGCGAGGGCCAGGGGGCTGCGCATTCTGGCAGAGCGGGCGAGGATTGCTTCATAATCGAGCCAGTGCACGGCATGGATGTCAGGGTCGATGACGGCGTTGGGTACTTGCTGCAATGGCCTGGCTAAAAATGTGGTTCGGTAATACGTAATGCCACTTTTTGGTGCGCGGTGCAGTGCGATGCCAATGACACCCACCAACTCCACCTGCCAACCAGTTTCCTCCAGTGTCTCACGCAGTGCGGCGTCAGTGATCGACTCGCCCTGCTCAAGGTGGCCGGCGGGTTGATTGAAGACCAATTCGCCACTGGTTTTATCGCTCTCTTCCACCATCAGGTAGTTGCCGTCCTTTTCGACGACACAGGCAACGGTAACGTGGGGTGGCCACTGGCTCATCTAGGGTTTCCTCCGGTGTTTCAGGTGCTGCCTTGTTACCGCCGGCAAGGGCACGGTCAGTTCACGGTACTGCCCTGGCTGCAGATCATCAAGAGACCATTCCGCGATAGTTGTGCGCACCAGTCTCAGGGTGGGGAAACCCACCATGGCGGTCATGCGACGCACCTGGCGATTGCGCCCTTCCTGTATAGAAAGTTCCAGCCAGCTGTCGGGTACCGTCTTGCGAGTTCGAATGGGCGGAATTCTGTCCCACAGATCGGGCGAGGGTACTCGCTGGGCGCGTGCGGGTAAGGTCGGTCCATCCTTCAGGATAACGCCCGCTGCGAGTTTATTTACGGCATCCTCATCCAAAGTGCCTTCGACCTGCACCAAGTAGGTTTTCCATTGCTTGTATTCAGGATTGGCAATGCGTTGTTGCAGGCCACCGTCATCAGTCAGTAACAACAGTCCTTCAGAGTCGTAGTCAAGGCGTCCGGCGACCCGAAAGGCCGGCGCGCTCAGGTAGTCGGCCACTGTCGCTCGCCCCTGGTCATCAGTGAATTGACTCAGCACATTAAATGGCTTGTTGAATAATATGAGTCTGGCCATCTGAAAAGGTGTCAGTAGTTTAAAAAAATTGCGCAGTGATACGGGAGCGAGAGTAAACAACCGTGCTACACTTTCCGCCGTTTTCTCAGGCGGACCAGCATAGCATCCTCCTGCCTTCCA
>JANPDE010000118.1:0-2760 GCA_031431315.1 Haliea sp. | reverse complement strand
TGATTGATGTTCCGTATATCAATATGGAATCGGCCATCAATCATCCCTGTCAGAGCCTTGCCGACTGGAAAACGATGGATGATCTTGATATTCCCACCAGGGGTGGCAAGTTTGTACTTTCCTGGAGCTGGCACCCTCAGCCAATGCCTTTGGCAGTGCCGGCGGCTACGGTTCACATGGCTGCAATGCGAGGTATGGATGTCACGGTATTACGACCACCGGGATACGGACTGCCGGATACGATTATGGAGAAAGCGCGCGCGGCGGCAATATCAAGTGGGGGGTCAGTGACAGAAACCGATGATCGCCGGCTGGCAATGACAGGTGCCCAGGTTATTTACGTCAACTCCTGGACGTCGCAGCGCCATTATGGCGACAACAACGCCGAGGACGACTTCAAACACGCGCTGCGCGATTGGCGTGTCGATGAACCCTGGTTCAATGACGCGGCGAGTGATTGCCGCTTTATGCACGCCCTACCCGTGCGCCGGGAAGTCACGGTGACTGAGCGCATACTCGACGGCCCTCGCAGTGTCGTCATTGCCGAGGCACGCAATCGCATGCTGGTGCAAATGGCGGTGCTGCACAGGATGTTATCAGGCTTAGCCAATTAAGCTGCCCGGCCCTCAAAGGGCGCGACATCGCCCTTGCCGGCCCGCAACACCACTGGCGTATCGTCCGCCAGATCCACGACGGTGGTTGGCTCCATCCCGCAGTATCCGCCATCGATAACCAGGTCGACATCGTGTTCCAGTGTTTCGCGGATGTCGTAGGGATCGATCAGGGGCAGATCATCGCCAGGCATAATCAGGGTCACGCTCATCAATGGCTCCCCCAACTCAGCCAGCAGGGCCGCGGCGATGGGATTTTCAGGCACCCGCAGGCCTACCGTTTTGCGTTTGGGATGCAGCAGGCGGCGGGGCACTTCTGAAGTGGCTCGCAGGATAAAGGTATAGGGGCCGGGCGTAGTATGCCGTAGCAGGCGATACACCGTGTTATTTACCTTGGCGTACGTGGCGATCTCCGACAAGTCCCTGCACACCAGCGTAAAATTGTGCTTGTCATCGAGTTTGCGGATGCGACGGATGCGGTCCAGGGCATTTTTGTCGCCGATCTGGCAGCCGAGGGCATACGCCGAATCCGTGGGATACACCACCACCCCACCTTTGCGAATAATGTCTACCGCAAGGCGGACCAGGCGGGGCTGGGGATTGTCGGGGTGAATCTGGTAAAACTGGCTCACAATAGTTCTCTTTATTATTCGAGTGCAGATTAGAGCGGGACTGACCAGCGCTCCCATACGCCGCGCGAGCACTCAAAGGGCGCAGATTCTACACCCACAGGCGCGCTGTAGGGAGCATCCCGGTGAAAATCACTGCCAACGGAGACTTCCAAATTAAACTCCCGGGCCAGACGTTGCAGTTGCGCGAGTTGATCCGTCGTCTGATTGCCGCTGACCACTTCGATGCCGCAGCCCCCTGCGGCCATGAAATCAACTATCAGGCGCCGCAATTTCATTCCGGTGAAGCGATATTTCAACGGGTGGGCGACCACCGCCGCGCCGCCCGACGCGGTGATCCACTGGGTGACTCCGGCCAAGGTCGGCCAGCATGCCTTGACATCGCCTATCTTGCCCTGACCCAGATACTGGTCAAACGCCTGATTGTGGTCTTTTACATGACCCTGTTGCACCATCCATGCGGCAAAGTGTGGTCGTCCCAACTGGCTATCGCCGGCCTGTTCGTGGGCACCTTGCAGGGCACCGCTGAACCCCCGGGCTGCAAGTCGGCTGGCGATTGTAACGCCCCGCTCCTGACGTACCGTAGCCATACTGCCCAGGGCATGGCGCATGGCCGGATGGGAGCAATCGATACCCAGACCCAGGATATGGATCGTAGTGCCTGACCACTGGCACGACAGTTCGATTCCGGGAATGAGCCGCATACCGCCCGGTAGCTGCCTGTGATAAGCTGCTGCCGCCTCGTAACCCGCCACCGTATCGTGATCGGTTATTGCCAGCAGTTCGATCTTACTGGCCAGCGCGCTCTCCACCAGCTCGGCGGGAGTCAGGGCGCCGTCAGAGGCACTGGTGTGAGTGTGGAAGTCAATCAGCACAGTCTTTACACTTCGCTTCTTTATATTTGGGTAATGTGGCCGCGGAATGATTTGATCATCGCCCATGGTAACAGCCACAGCAGGACAGAATCCATGAAGCAAATTGCCGAATTCATTCCCATCGCCCTATTCTTTATTGTCTACCAGTTGGATGGCCAGAGCCTTTCCCTGCTGGGTTGGACGTACCAGTTTGATGGCATTTACTCCGCTACCGCGGCGCTGATGGTGGCCACGGTGTTGCAGGTGCTCGTGTCCTACGCCGTGACGCGCCGGTTGGAGAAGCGCCTGCTATGGTTGCTGCTGGCGGTGCTGGTGTTTGGTAGTGCCACCCTGGTCTTTCACAACCAGATGTTTATCCAGTGGAAACCGACCATCTTCAACTGGGTCCTGGGCCTCGCATTCGGCGCCTCGCAGTTCATCGGAGACAAGAACCTGATGGTGCGCACTCTCGGCAGCCAGATTCAGTTGCCCAAACGGGTCTGGACCAGGCTAAACCTGTTATGGGTGACAAACTTTCTCATCGTCGGCGGACTGAATCTATTCGTGGCCTACGAATTTAGCGAACAGGTCTGGGTCAGTTATAAGCTGTATTCTTCAATTGGCTTCACCGTGTTCCTTACTATCCTGACAGCCTTGCTCATCAGT
>JANPDE010000117.1:0-6082 GCA_031431315.1 Haliea sp. | reverse complement strand
CTAGTGATTGTACACTATACATTAATAAATACCTCGGACGCCTCACGAAGAGACTATGAAGAATTGCCTCATTGTATTGGGAATGCATCGCAGCGGTACTTCCGCATTTACCGGCATTCTAGACCTTATGGGAGTAAACCTTGGCACCAAAATGCTCGAGACACAACCCGATAATCCCAAAGGATTTTTTGAAAACAAGTATGTCGTGCTGGCGAACGATTGCATTCTCGACACGCTGAACACTTCCTGGGACGACACGTTTCCCCTGCCTAATAACTGGCTGGGCAGATTTGCGGGCACTCAACTGCCTGACGATATCCGTGCCTTCCTACGCACCGATATTGCCGAAAATCAATTGTCGGCGCTCAAGGACCCCAGACTCTCCAAATTGTTACCCCTCTGGCTGCCGCTTTTTACCGCGGAAAGCGTGTCACCCCACTTTGCACTGGTAATTCGCAATCCACTGGAGATCGCTCACTCCCTGTCACGGCGGAACGGCTTTTCGACTGAAAAGTCGTTGATTCTCTGGATGCAATACATGTCGAATGCAGAGAAACATACCCGACAACTACCACGAGGATTTATCAGATTTGAATCCATCCTGCATGACCCACAACACAGCATAGAGCGTGTATTTCGCAGTGCGGGCCTGGAACCGCTCAATTTTTCCGACGACCGCTCAGAAGAACTGGCTCAATTTCTTGATCGAAATATGCGTCATTATGAGGTCTCAGAGGAGGAACTGGACGCACAGTGCTGCAAAGTTGTTGCGGATTATTATCGACTTCTGTGCAAAGTCTCCACGCAGGAAGCAGCGTCGCCAGATGACCTCGACCACATGGACGAACTCTACCGCACGTTTGAAGCCAATCAGACATTATTTTATAACAACGATGTTCTGACAGCACATGCACGTATTCAGGCGCAGGGTGCACCCGCATGGTATGAGGCGGACTTGAAGCGAATCAAGCAGGAGTTTGAAGCAGATAAAACCTTCAGAGAATACCGCTATATCGCCAACACGGAATACCTTTATCGGGTCCAGACCAAGGAAGTTCCCCAACTGCAGTCCGTGATTCAAGACTTGCACTTGCAGATTCAAGACTTGCACTTGCAGATTCAAGACAGGGAAACCCAAGTTAACCAGGTTGTTCTGGACAAGGATGCCCAAATCAATCAGTTGGTTCTAGACAGGGATACCCAAATCAACCAGCTGGTTCTAGAAAGGGATACCCAAATCAACCAGCTGGTTCTAGACAGGGATACCCAGATCGAAAACTGGAACTCTCGAGTAAACCAGCTGGAACACATCATCCATGAATTTATCGGCAGCCCGCCGTGGCGTGTCTACAAAAAATATCAGGAAACCGTTGAACAACTGTTTCCCACAGGCAGCGGGCGGCGCGGTTTATTGCAAAAAGCCAAGGAGCTGGTGTACCCGATGCCGGTCGCAGACAGTGCGACAGAGGAAGTGGCGGAGGAAGTGGCGGAGGAAGTGGCAGAGGAAGTGGCAGAGAACGTGGCGGAAAACACCCCTGCCATTGCGCAGGAGGAGTCCACACAGCAGCAGGACATCGCGACTGATGCTTCACTGAACCAGAACATAGTGGCTGAAGCTCCGCAGAACATGGACATAATGGCTGAGCTTCCGTTGAACGATGTTTCTGAACCGAAGGCCAGCGTTCCGGTGAATGCCTCACCGTGGGAACCTCTTACTTTTCCCTCACTCGAAAGCCCCGCTGTCAGCATCATTATTCCGGTTTTCAACAATTGGGAATTTACCTACAAATGCCTGCAGTCGGTTTGCCAATACACGGATGGCAGCTATGAAGTTATCGTGGTTGATAACCACTCGACGGATGTCACGCCACAATTACTGACTGACATGCAAGGCATTCACGTCATCACCAATGAAACCAACGAAGTTTTTGTCAACGCCTGCAATCAGGCGGCACGCTGCGCGCGGGGTAACTACCTGCTATTTCTGAACAACGATACGGAAGTAAGTCCGGGATGGCTCGACGCTATGTTGGCGCCGTTTGCTGACGCCAGCACGGGAATCGTCGGGGCTAAACTGGTTTATCCGGACGGCACCCTGCAGGAAGCCGGGGGCATCATCTGGCGTGACGGCACAGGCTGTAATTATGGCCATGGCGATAATCCCGAGCTGCCGCAGTATTCATATCGAAGAGCGGTGGATTACTGCTCGGGTGCATGCCTGATGGTTTCCCGCCGGCTGTGGGAAGCAATCGGCGGTTTTGACCAACGCTATGCTCCCGCTTATTACGAGGACACGGACCTGTGTTTCACCGTGCGCGCCCTGCACTATAAAGTCATTTACCAACCCGCTGCGCGAGTTGTGCACTACGGTGGCGCATCAGCGGGAAAGGAGACCAGCTCTGGTTACAAGCGTTATCAGGACATCAATCGCCACAAGTTTGTGCTTAAGTGGCACGATGTGCTGAGCCGCGACCATGTCTACAGTTTTGCCGGATTGGCCAGGGCAAGAGAGAGATTTGACGGTCAGCATATACTTATCATAGACCATCACGCCCCCACCTTCGATCGGGACTCCGGCTCGTTGCGCATGCTCAACATGGTGCAGATATTGCGGGACATGAATTACAAAGTGTCATTCTGGCCAGATGATCTGACTTTTGACGCCAGATATACCAAAGCATTACAGGATCTCGGCGTTGAAACTTACTACGGTGACCTGAATTTTGAGGATTTTATCAGGGAACGAGGCGAAAGCCTCGACGTCATCTTAATGTCGCGACCGGCGACTGCTAAAAAGTATCTGCATCTTGTCAAGAAATACTCCGGGGCCCGAACAATTTTTGACACAGTGGACCTGCATTTTGTGCGTGAGCAGCGGCGTCTGGAGCTGGAGGTTCAGCACTGGAAGAATCTCGAGTTTTTCCTCGCCGAGGAGACCGATAATACTTTCGTAGTCAGTCCAACGGAGCAGAAAATGCTCGCCGCGGAGCCCTTTGCCGACAAGATTGCGGTGGTTTCCAATATCCATTCCCTGGAACCCTGCACCCGCAGCTTTGAAGAAAGACACGGCCTGTTATTTATAGGCGGCTTTGCCCACCCACCTAATGAAGAAGGCATTATCTGGTTCATTGAATTCATTCTTCCTATCATCCGGAAAAAGCTCCCGGATATACACCTGACGATTGTCGGCAGTGATCCGACCGAAAGACTCAAAGCCCTGGCATCCAACGGTGTGACCGTCACCGGGTACGTGGAAGACGTATCCGGAGTATTCAACGACAGCAGGGTATTTGTCTCTCCCCTTCTGCATGGAGCGGGAATCAAGGGGAAAATAGGGCAAAGTTTCTCTTATGGCCTGCCCGTTGTGACTACCAGCATCGGGGCTGAAGGGATGCAGCTCACTGATGGGCACAATGCGTTGATTTCCGACAGCGAAACGGAGTTCGCCAGCAAAGTCATTGAGTTATACACCGATAAATTCCTGTGGCACAAAGTTTCCACTAACAGCCGACAGGTTATCAGGGAGCAATTTAGCACCGCCACTATTCGAGCGGCACTGGAAAAAGTCCTTGGCAAACATCACCCCCAAAGCCGCTCGATAGCAGCTGGTTCGCGACCGGTAATCGTGCATTGCCATCTGTTTAAAAATGCAGGCACCACTCTGGACTGGAGTTTGAAGCGACAGTTTGGCGCACAATTCATGCAGCACTGGGACGATACGAGTATGCGCCAGGGCGCTTCCTACCTCGGTCCCTTCATCGAGCACCATGCCGAGTTGTCAGCTATTTCGAGCCATCATGTGCGGCTGCCACTCCCTGTCTCTGAGGAATTTCAAACACTACCCATCATCGCCCTGCGACATCCATTCGACAGGGCACGTTCCGTCTACGATTTTGAGCGCCGCCAGGAAGCCACTACGCCCGGCGCCATTCAGGCGAAGAAGCACTCGTTCGCCGAGTATGTCCGGTGGCGAATGCAGCCTGACGTGGGACAGACCATTCGCAATTTCCACTGCAGTTTCTGCACTGGCATCCCCAACAGCGAGATCGGAGAACAGGAATATCTGGACAGTGTGAGGCTGCTCACCCAAATTCCGATGCTGGTCATTGTCGAGCGTTACGATGAGAGCATGCTTCTACTTGAGAACCATCTCGCGCAGTATTTTCCTGCAATAGATCTATCGTATATTCTCCAAAACGAAACTCCCGATCGCGCAGGCAATTTGCAGCAGCGGATTGAGGCCGTGTTCGAAGAACTGGGGCCCGACCTGGCGCAGGAATTTCGACAGAAAAACCACTGGGACATGAAACTGTACGAAGACGCCCAAGCCATCCTCGTTGAGCGTCTGGGCTCACTGGGGCGTATTGATCGTTTGCTGGAAAACTTCCAATCACGCTGCAAACTCCTGTTACCTCGCAGGGATAGCCTGTAGAAAATCACCTGGCTCTTGCACTCTAAATTGACGTCAGGAGTATCCACACCGAGGGTGTGCAGCTGATACGCGACTGGATCAACGCCATGGACCCCGTGGACTGCTCGCAATTGTAAGCGAATATTCAAGGGGGCACCCCTGAGTTCAGGCTGCCGCATTTCCCCTGCCTCCGCCAGATAATCAGAGTATGCCCTGCAGGGTTGACCTTCGTCACAAAACCCTGAAAAACGCGGACTTCTATCAACGTTATTTTGTGAATTCTATTTTACCCTGTCAGGGTCAATACACTGCTGCGATATAACGCGGCAGTGATGTGCTCACAACAGGCATAGGGTAACCCGCACGGCAGAGGAAGGACCATGGGGCCAAGGGAGATGAAGCAGCGTATTCAGTCCACGACGGAGATGGCGCGCCGGATTCTCGGGCTTGAGTCAAATGACAAGCCACCCAGGTTGGTACAGGAGGAAGCCGGCATCCGGATCAGTATTTCCCCGGACTTGCCGGTGGCAGCACAGCAGGCTGCCAGTATTCTGGCGAATAAGTACAGAATTTGGTGGGAGCGGGATCGCTTGGCTGCCTGGGGTCACTATAAACGCCAGTATTTCACCATCGCAGTGGGCGGTGGGAATACCGTCAAGGCTCAATACAAGGCCATGGTGGAATATCAGTACACCAATCTTGATTGGGTGGGCCATGTGCGATTTTTCTTTCTGGAGGAATCTACTGGCGAAGCCGAGTGGGAAAGTCCGGAACAATCCCTGATCACAAATTTCATCTCCCCACTGACACGCAAACTCATCAAAATCCGAGGGCTGCGATCACTCTTACAGGAATTGAAGCTGGGTAGCACCGCTGACGAGAATGATGTCATCGACCGGATGGTTAAAACCCTGGTCAATCCCATTAACCTGGCGACGGTAAAACAAGCGCTGAATGACAATAACCATGTTCTGGCCATAAAAAGGGCGCACAACGAAGCGGAGCGCTACCAGAAAGACATCCGGAATAAACTGGGTGCAACAATGGAGTTTCACTACATCATCAGCGGCATTGGCAAGGACGGCACACTGGGTACATTTGAACCGTATATGCGCGAACTCGCGGTCAAGGAACCCCAAGCGATTGTCATTCGACGCGGAGCAGATGCCCTGCGGGTAGCGCTAAACCGCGGTGTTTTGATAAACGGAGAATCTATATCACTCATCGTCTCGGGCCATCTGAAGTTGCGGGCGTTGGGTCGATTTGAAATATCGGATTCAGCGGATTTTGAGCAGACCGTCATGGAGACGCCACTGCGCATGTTGCGCGAAACGTATGACATCGCTCGCAAGGTTTATATTTTTGCGGATGAAACATCGCTGCATTTCGAAGAGACACAGTTCAAGTACACCGAGAACGGAAAGTCACTCTATAATAAGGCGGAAACACGTAAGGGCGACGAAGACAACGGCCCTCATATCCTGCTCCTGCACGGCTTTATGGGCCTTTTCAGTTTCACCAACTTTCTGGTGCGGCTACCCAGCGCATGGACGGTGTCAGCACTGCACCGCGGCAGCCGCGCAAAAGCCCTTGTGAAAGATGATATTTTCCCGCACTACGCGAGTGTTTTGCGGCAGGTGATATTGACAACCTGGCGACAGGGAAGTCCTG
>JANPDE010000116.1:0-7866 GCA_031431315.1 Haliea sp. | reverse complement strand
GCCAAGGGCGAAGACCTGGTGCTGCAGCGCAATATGTTTGTCGAGGCGGTGCTGCCCAGTTCCGTGATGCGCCCCCTGGGAGAAGAGGAAATGCAGCACTACCGCGCGGCGTTCACCACGCCGGATGACCGCCAGCTCACGCTGAACTGGCCGCGCCAGATTCCGATTGCAGGAGAACCGCCGGAGATGGTGGCGCTGGTGGCCGCGTATGGGGCGTGGCTGCAAGGTACCACTGCGCTACCCAAGCTGTTTATCAATGCCGAGCCCGGTTCCATCCTGACCGGAAAGCAGCGGGAGTATTGCCGCAGCTGGCCCAACCAGCGCAAAGTGACGGTCAAGGGGACACATTTTATTCAGGAGGATTCACCCGTGGAAATTGGACAAGCCGTGGCACAGTGGCTGGACACGCTGAATGTTGGGGGTCGACGGTGATCGTCGTTCACGGTACCTCAGGATCCCCTTTTGTGCGCAAGGTGCAGGTGGCACTCGCCATAAAGGAATTGCCCTACGAGCAGATCCAGCAACTCCCGTTTATCAAGGATGCGGAGTACCGGAAGATCAACCCGCTCGGCAAAATCCCGACCCTGCAGGATGGGGATCTCACCATCTGTGATTCGACGGTGATTTGCGAATACCTTGAAGACGCCTATCCGCAGGTTCCGCTGTACCCGAAACACAGCGCGGACAAGGCCAGAGCGCGCTGGCTGGAGGAGCTGGGCGGTACGCGGGTGGCGGAACTCGCAGCGGGGATATTTTTCCAGCGTTTCATGCGCCCCCTGGTGCTCAAACAGGAGCCGGATGAGGAGCTGGTCGCGAAGATCATGAACAAGCAGTTGCCGCCCATACTCGACTACCTGGAGTCGCAGGTGCCCGCAGAGGGCTTTATTTTTGGCGAGTTTATGATGGCCGATATGAGCCTGATGAGTCCCTTTGTCAACGCTGCCTATGCCGGGTATGACGTCGACCCCGCGCGCTGGCCCACTTTTGTCGACTTCATGGCACGGGTTAAAGCCCACCCGGCCGTGAGCCTGGTACTGGCTGCGGAAGCGGTAGCCCTGGGGCGCACCTGACACGCAGCACCCGTTCAATATTTTACTAAATATCCGCCGCTCTGGAGGGCGCAACCGTTGTGAGCTGTGAAATCTGTACACTGGCGGAAATTACCGACGCCAGCGCCGGTGGCAAAGCCTATGGCCTTGCTCGCCTCGTGGCCATGGGCCTGCCGGTGCCGCCCGCCTTTGTGCTGCGCAACGCCAGCGCTGGGGCATTTCCCGCTGCCCTCGACCAGAGCTATCTCGACCTGGGCAGTGCAGCTGTCGCGGTGCGCTCCTCGGCGCAAGGGGAGGACGGCGCCGACGCCTCCTTCGCCGGCCAGTACGACACCGTGCTGAATGTGCAGGGCACTGAGCAATTGCGTCACGCTATCGCACGCTGCGTGGCTTCTGCTTCGAATGAACGCGCCCGCAGCTATCAGCTGAAGCAGTCGGGCGCCGACACGATCACCATGAATGTCGTCGTGCAGGCGATGGTGGATGCGCGGGCGGCCGGCGTGGTATTCACGTCGGACCCGGTGAGTGCCAGACGCGATCTGCTGGTGATCGATGCGGTGGCCGGACTGGGAGAGGCGTTGGTCAGCGGCGAGGCCACGCCCGATCACTACGGTGTGCACCGCGGTGGCACCATCGTGCGGCGGCAGTTGACGGGCACTGTGCCCCTGCTCAGCGATCTTGAAATTACCGCTATCGCTATGCAGGCACTAGCGGCTGCGGCCCACGAAGGCCACCCGTTGGACCTGGAATGGGCGATCGACCAGGACGGCAACCTATACTGGTTGCAGGCCAGGCCTGTCACCACCTTGCCTGCCGATCTCAACGAATTCGATACTGTCCTGCCGCGCCCGGACGATGTGCTGACCATCAGCAACGTCAGTGAGATGATGCCGGGCGCCGTGTGTCCCCTGACCGGTTCCTTTACCGGCTGGGGCATCGATTACGGCTTGCAGCATATGCAGGTTGCGGTGGGTGCCAGGACGGGTATTCAGAAGGACTGGCAAATCACCGCCTGGGCCTACGGACATTTGTTTCTCAACCTGACCGGCAACATCGTGATGACATCCGCCGTGCTCGGTTCCACTGTGGAGCAGACCGCGCAATCCCTGTGCGGACGCATCGTGCCGGAACTCAAGGCGCTGCCACTGCAGCCACTGTTACGACGCGTGCTGAACACGGTAAAACTGCTGCGCTACTGCCTGCGCGCGCCGGCGGTCGTGGCGCGTTTCGGTCGCGAGCTGGATGCCTTCACCATCGCGCACACCTCGGACAGTGCGAGCATGTGGGCGGAATTGGAGCAAAAGTCTGCCTTCTTTGACCACGCCATGGCGGTGCATATCCAGTCGTCCGCGCTATCGGGTTTTCTCTGTTCCATTGTGGAGAACATGGTGTCCGGCCGCTCCAATGACAGTACCAGTGAAGAACAGGGTGAGGCCGTGCGCTTACTGGCGGGCGCCACGGGAGTGGAGAGCGCCGTGATGCTCCAGGAACTGGACGGCCTGATCGATCGCATCGTCGCGCATCCCGATGCGCAGCGGGCGTTCCAGCAGGCAGCGGCGGCGGATGCCCAATCCTGGCTGACTAATTGTCCTGGGTTGGCACCGGCATTTGCGGCCTTCCTGTCTGACCACGGGCATCGCGGTTATCGCGAGTTGTGCCTGCGTGACCCGGCGTGGAGCGATGACCCTGCGCCGCTGATCCAGAGTATGCAGGCGGCGGTACACGCGCGCCTGGTGACCGGTGGGCACCGGCCGCTGCACCCGCAGGAGATTGACTGGTCCGGCCTCAGTCGCGGTCTGCGCTGGATATTGCCCAGGGCGCACGATGCCATCCGGCGCCGCGAGCATACGAAATCCCAGCTGGTGGATGCCGCGCACCGTTTCAAGCGTGGCTTTCGTCACCTCGGCACGTTGCTGCAGGAGGAGGGCGCACTGCCCGATGCAGACCTGGTGAATTTTTTTAGTACGGACGAGTTGCCGGCTTTTGTGGCCAGCCCCGGCGCTGCGGAGGTGGATCGCGCGATGGCGCGCCGGGCGGCACTGGCCTACCAGCAACAGTTTGAGTTTCCGGAGATTTCCGTTGGCATACCACACCCCCTGGAAGCGCGCAGCGTCCAGTTTACCGATGGCGTGTTGCACGGCCGCCCGGCATCGCGCGGGGTGGTGCAGGGCATCGCGCGGGTCGCCCATACGCTGGCGGAAGCGGCTCTGCTACAGCCGGGAGAAATCCTGGTGACGCCGATTACGGATATCGGCTGGACCCCGTACTTCAGCCTGATAGGCGGGTTGGTGACGGATCTGGGCAGCGTCGTCTCCCACGGCGCTGTTATTGCCCGCGAATATGGGCTGCCCTGTGTGGTCAATACCCGCGACGGAACGCGGTTTTTCCAGAGTGGGGATTGTATACGCCTAGATGGTGACAAAGGCACGGTGGAGCGATTGTGAACGACGAAAAAAAAGGCCGCGACCTCGCGGTCACAGCCTCGTGACTGTTGCTGGTGTCATTACTTGGGAGTGAAGCTGTATTTCTGTCCGCCCAGTGTTGCCTGATACATCAGGCCACCCTTGGCCACGGTAAAGATGGCCATACCCTTGCGAAAGCCCAGGGAGCTGGTGGTCGCATCGTTCTTGCCACCGCTAAGTCCGGTGGAAGCACCGCCGCCAGTATTGGCGGTTGCCGATGCTCCGGCGGTGATGGCCACCGCACTGGCTTCCGCGCTGAATTCAAAATTGCCTTCGGTGAAATTTTTCAGGGCAGCCTCGTTTTCGAAGAAGATAATTTGGCTAAACGCCTCTGCGCCGAGCTGGAAGCCTACCGTGAGCTGGGTCATCTTTGATTCACCGATGACCACACCATTTTTATAGACTCGCCCTGAACCATGGGCGCCGCCGATGCCAATACCGCCCTTGCCAATCGTGGGGAAGATCGCATAGCCAACGCTTTTCTCGAAAAAGGCACCGCTCTCTCCAGCATTCTTGAAACTCTTGATGGCGTCTTCGTATTCATCGGCCCGCACCATCTGGCTTGTCACGGCGAACAGGAGAAAGACCAGGGTGGCTCTGATTAACGTTTTCATGATTTGAATTCCTTTGCGGGGTGGGTGATTGGCTCGATTTGCGAGCTGCCTGAAGCATGGCAAAAGGAGTGAAACACGTCAAGTAATGCACGTACCCGTTTCTGCATCTGCTACACTGATTCTGTGTTGTAGGATGTGCTCGCGACCGACTTTCACAATGAGATCCCGAAATACATGGCGTTGAAAAAACTGAGTCTCCTGGACAGCGGTTTCCTGCTGGCTGAAAATCGCAAGACACCCATGCATGTGGGTGGTGTGAACCTGTTTACCCTGCCCAAGGGTGTGGATGAGCAGGAATATTTGCATGGCATCGCCCATGTGTTGCGTAGCGCTGAGGAGTTCCGACCGCCCTTTGGCGATCACCTCAAGATGGGGCCGTTGGGAGTGTTCGGCCCAATGTCCTGGGAACCTGACAGCACCCTGGATATCGATTACCACATTCGGCATTCGGCACTGCCGAAACCGGGTCGTTATCGTGAGTTGTTTGCCCTGGTGTCGCGTCTGCACGCTACCCTGCTCGATCGCAACCGGCCACTGTGGGAACTGCACCTGATAGAAGGACTGCAGGATCGCCAGTGTGCGGTGTATTCGAAATTCCATCACGCCGCGATCGACGGCGTGCGCGCGATGCACCTGGTGCAGAGTATGTACTCCCCCAGTGCCCAACAGCGCATGCAGGACTCACCGTTGTCGCGGGGCGCGGGCGAACGCTATCGGGCAGCGTTGAAAGAACAGCATGGTGAACCCTGGACTGACCAGGAACTGCGCAACGTCGGGGAACAACTCAAGGCGTATTTCGACAGTAGTGTGCAGATGTACTCCGCGTTGAAGCGTGCCGCCGATGCGTGGCGGGGAAAAGGCGGTCCGCTGATGATGCCCTGGCTGAACGTACCGCACAGTGCCATTAACACATCGGTGGATGGCGCGCGGCGGTTTGTCGCGCAGTCATGGCCCCTCGAACGCATTCGTGCGGTGGGCAAGGCGCTGGACGGCACCTTTAACGATGCGGTGGTGGCGATGTGCGCGGGAGGTTTGCGTCGCTACCTGCAAGACTGCAGTGAACTTCCCACGCTGTCCCTGAAGGCGATGGTGCCGGTCTCGCTGCGCGCTGCCGGAGACGCCGATTCATCCAATGCGGTAGGCGCCATCAGTGCGGACCTGGCCACCAATATAGCCGATCCCGAAAAACGCTTTGCCGCTATACAGGCGTCAACGCGCGCCGGAAAATCCTTGTATCAGGACATGACGGGGCGAGAGGCGAATCTGCTGTTGCAGCTGATACATGCACCGGGCCTGTTGTTGGCGCCATTGGGGCTAATCAGCCGCTTTCCTCCCTACAGCACGGTGATCTCCAATGTGCCGGGTCCACGCCAGCCCATGTACTGGAACGGCGCGCGACTGACCGGCATCTATCCTGCATCTATCGTGACCGCAGGCGTGGCGCTGAATATCACCCTGGTGACCTACGACAAAAACGTCGATTTCGGCATTACCGCCTGTCGCCGTACCATGCCCCATGTGCAGCGCCTGATTGATTACATGGAGGAGTCCCTGGCCGAGTTGGAAGATGTGGCCGGATTATCGAGCACTGGCGGTAAGCGCAGGGCGAAAGTGAAAACCACGGCCAAAGCCAAGGCGAAACCAAAAGCCAGCGCTAAAGCCAAACCGAAGGCCAGTAAGTCATCGCGCCACAAGAGCAACCGTCGATAACAGTGCGGACTGCGATCTGCCCGCTTCCCCAGGGGTATTGGGCAGTGCTACATTGTCGCCCGCATTCCATACTAAATTCTATCGACCGGTAAGGGAGTTTCATGTTCCGTACATTGCTGATTTTTCTGTTGTGCACACTCAGCGCGGTCAGCCTCGCGGCGGGTCTCAAGGTGGGCGTCTCGGCCGACTATCCACCACTGATTTACAAGCAGGACGGGCGTTTCGTGGGGATTGAAGCCGACAACGCCACAGCAGTGAGCGGAATTATGGGCCAGCAGTTGATGTTTGTGGACATGCCCTTTGCCAAGCTGATTCCCGCCCTGCAAGCCGGTGACATTGACGTGATCATGTCCGGCATGAGCATAACACCTGAGCGCAGTGCGCTGGTTGCCTTTACCGATTCGTACATGGAAATGGGACAAATGGCGATCATGACCACGGAAAAAGTGGCGCAGTTTTCCCAACCCTGGTCAATTTTTCGGCCCGGTGTTCGTGTTGGCGTGGAACCTGACACCACAGGAGCGCAGTTTGCAGCGGGCGAACTGAAAGATGCCGAGGTCAAATTCTTCAATGATTCGGCTGCCGCTTTCGCCGGACTGCGCAGCAACGCCATCGACTTGTACATTCACGATGCACCAACGAGTTGGCAGCTGGCGACGGTGACAGAAAACAGCGACCTGATCAGTATGTACAAACCACTCACCCACGAAAACCTGGCCTGGGCGGTGCGCAAGGATGACACCCGGATGCTGGAGTCACTCAATGCCGCGCTGCGCACCATGAAAGGCAATGGCAGCCTGCGCTATATTCTCAATCGCTGGATTCCGGTGACGGTCGAGGTGCGCTGATAGAACCTGGAGTATCGATGTTGCAGATACCAAAAGATTTGAACAGCCTGTCCAGCGATTGGCTGGCCCATGTGCTGGACGCGCCCGTCAGTGGTTTTACCGTGGTCGATGCCAACTCCGGCACCACCGGGCGCGCCGTGCTGGAACTCGACTACGCTGAAGCGGTAGACCTGCCCCGTCGCCTGTTCGCCAAGCTGCCGCCAACGGATGAAATGCAACGAGCCTTCGTCACCTCCAGCGGAATGGGGCGGCGCGAGGCCCTTTTCTATGAGAGCCTCTCTGGGGAGCTGCCGGTGCGCGTACCGCGTTGTTACTTTGCCGCCAGTGATGACGCCGGCGAGGCCTACATTCTGCTGCTGGAGCACTTGGTGGACAGTGGATGCACCTTCAACAACGCCAGTACACGCTACTCCCTGGATTACATCCGCCAGGTGTTGGACGCGTTCGCGCAATTACATGCTGCCTACTGGGACTCACCGCGCTTTGCGACTGATCTCGCCTGGCTGCAGCCGCCACTGCAGCACGAGATCGCTGTACAACTGATCGAACTGTCGCTGGCAACGCATGCTGCCGACATGCCACCCGTGTTTCGCGAAATGGGCGAACTCTACCTGGCGCATGCCGATGCTATTCATCAGCTCTGGCTGCGCGGCGCGCCGACGGTCATTCATGGCGACGTGCACGATGCGAATCTGTTTTACGACGCGGACAAACCCGGGTTTCTCGACTGGGCGATGGTGGCGCGCGGACCGGCCATGCGCGATGTGGGTTATTTCCTGGCCGGTACGCTGACGCCGCGGGACCAACGCGATTCGGGCGCTGACTTGCTGGCCTATTATCGCGATCAACTAATGAAACTCGGTGCGCCGGCGCCGTCCGCACAGGAACTGTGGCAGCAGTACCAGTGGCACGCTGCGTACGTTTGGGTGGGTGCTGCCGTCACCCTGGCGATGGGCGATGCCTGGCAACCGGTTAACTACGTGAAGGCCTCGCTGGAGCGCCTGCATGCGGCGATGGAGTCCCTCGGTTCGGTAGCAGCGATTCGCTCTGCGCTTTAGCTGCTCATCCGGCAGGTCCGGTTGGTGGAGGCCTCGCTTGCTCAGAGGGCTGAGATGTTCGCCGCGAGGCCTCCACCAACCCTACCAGCCTCCCAACCTGCTCGACTCGCTCGACTAGCACGACA
>JANPDE010000115.1:0-2913 GCA_031431315.1 Haliea sp. | reverse complement strand
CGGTAGTTAGTCACTGCCGCGAAGCGGCCGTCACGGGTCACCCCCATCCAGGTGCCTCCCTGCTGCAGATCTTTGCCCGCCAACAGTTCGGGGTAAACATCCCAGAATTCGGACACGGCGGTTGGTCTGGCGTGAAACTCGTCGCGGTTGGCCGCCACCAGCAGTGGATAGTCGCGCGCAACCTGATGGGCAAGAATCAACAGACACATAATGGGTAACCGGCGCGCATGGGGAAAGAATTGTGCATCGCTGCGTGCTGGATGATAATACCGTTTTTCCACTCTTGTTACTCTTGCGGGCCGACATTTGGCCAGCCCCTGCAACGGCTACTCACTGATGTGCAACCATGCTGCCTTATCCTGAAATCGACCCGGTCGCGCTGGCGCTGGGGCCGTTAAAGATTCATTGGTACGGATTGACCTATCTGACGGGACTGGCCTTCGCCTGGTGGCTGGCAGCACGCCGCACCCGGCGGCCCTGGTCTGTGGTGCGCCGGGACCAGGTTGACGACCTCATCTTTTACGCTGCCCTTGGCGTGGTCCTCGGTGGCAGGATTGGTTACGCGGTGTTTTACGGTGGTGAAAAACTCGTCCAGGATCCCGCCTGGATGTTGCGGGTGTGGCAGGGCGGGATGTCATTTCATGGCGGCTTTCTGGGCGTACTGTTCGCGATGTACCTGTTTGCCCGCCGCCATAACATTGTGTTTGGTGCCCTGATGGACTTCGTCGCGCCGCTGGTGCCGGTAGGTCTCGCGCTGGGCCGGCTGGGGAACTTTATCGGCCAGGAGCTGTGGGGACGACCGACAGATGTGCCCTGGGCCATGGTGTTTCCGCATGACCCCCTGCAACTGGCCCGGCATCCGTCACAGCTGTACCAGTTTGCCCTGGAGGGCATGTTGTTGTTTGTCATCATGCTGTGGTTCTCGTCGCGTGAGCGACCCACCTGGTCGATTTCCGGTGTATTTGCCCTCGGCTATGGTTGCCTGCGCTTTATCGCCGAGTTCTATCGCGAGCCTGACCAGCAAATTGGTTTCCAGGCCTTGGGCTGGATGACCCGCGGGCAGCTGCTGTCGCTGCCTATGATCGCGTTGGGTGTGTACCTGATTGCATCGGCTTATCGCAAAGCAGGCGCAGGAAGTCCGGGGGAACTCGCTAAATGAAGCAATATCTCGCATTGTTGCAGGATATCCTGGACCACGGTGTACAAAAGGGTGATCGCACCGGCACCGGCACCCTATCCGTGTTCGGGCGGCAGTACCGCCACGACCTGGCCGACGGGTTTCCCTTGCTGACCACCAAGAAGCTGCATTTCAAGAGCATTGCCAACGAACTGCTGTGGTTTCTCAGCGGTGCTACCAATACGCGCTGGTTGCAGGACAACGGTGTGTCGATTTGGAACGAATGGGCGACCGAGGAGGGTGAGTTGGGCCCCATCTACGGTGCCCAGTGGACGGCCTGGCCTACCCGCGATGGCGGCACCATCAACCAGATCGATTATGTCATCGATTGCCTGCGTAATAATCCGCACAGCCGCCGCATCCTGTTTCACGCCTGGAACGTGGAGTTCCTTCCCGATGAACGCATGTCGCCGCAGGACAATGTCAAGGCGGGGCGTATGGCGCTGCCGCCCTGCCATCTGCTGTACCAGTTTTATGTGGCCCAGGGGCGGCTTTCCTCCCAGTTGATGATTCGCTCCAGCGATTCCTTCCTGGGTTTGCCCTACAACACGGCAAGCCTCGCGCTGCTGACGTTGATGCTGGCCCAGCAGTGCGATCTGGAGCCAGGCGAAATAATCATCTGTACCGGCGACTCCCATATTTATAACAACCACCTGGAGCAGGTGCAGCAGCAGTTGCGCCGCGAACCCCGTGCACTGCCGCGCCTCAATATCCTGCGCCGGCCTGACAGCATCTATGACTATTGCTTCGAAGATTTTGAGTTGTTGGATTACAGCCCCCACGCGCATATTGCTGCACCGGTAGCCGTGTGAGCGCCGGAATCGCCGCTTGATCAGACTGGCGTTGATTGTTGCGGCTGCCGAAAACGGCGTGATTGGAAGAGACAATGCCTTGCCATGGCGTCTCCCTGAGGACATGCGCTATTTCAAACGGGTTACCATGGGCAAACCTGTCGTCATGGGCCGCAAAACCTTTGAGTCCATCGGCAAGCCCTTGCCGGGGCGCACCAATATTGTCATCACGCGCAATAGCGCGTACCAGGCGGCGGGCGCAAGCGTGGTGTTATCCCTGGCCGAGGCACTGGCGCTGGCACAAGATGTCGCCGGGCAGGATGGCGTAGATGAGGTCATAGTGATCGGTGGGGCTGAGGTTTACCGGGCCACTCTTCCCGCGGCTGCACGCCTGTACGTGACCGAGGTTCACGCCAGTGTCGAGGGCGATGCCGTGCTGCCGGCGATTGACTGGAGCCAATGGCGGGAGGTCAGTCGGGAGCGTCACCCCGCACAAGCCCCGAACCCCTACGACTACAGCTTTGTTTGCTACGAGCGCGCGGCTGACTAGCCCCCAAGTGAGCCCCAAGACCGGTCAGGCGGGGTTGTTACCTTGAAACGGCACCGTCATATAAAGTGTAACCAAAGTACACACAGGGGTCGAAAGCCGAAAATGTCTGGGGCTGTTCATTGAAAACCCGTTCCACATGGTTTAGATTTGCCCGCTCGGTCTATCAACACTGGATTTTCCACTGTTTTGCTTAAGGAAAATCAGGTCTATTGTTTAGCTGTGAATCACTCGGTTGAATTATAGGTAATGCAAATCTCCTGAGCTCTGCTTCGATTGAAAATCGAATGCATGCGGGTTGCACGGTTGTCAGTAGATCTGTTGATCACAAGGTTTTGTTCCGTGCATCGCCGATGCATAGACTAGGAGGCGCTTTTCGTCATGATCCCATTTAACTT
>JANPDE010000114.1:0-8912 GCA_031431315.1 Haliea sp. | reverse complement strand
CGTCCTGCCCGCGGCCTGCATCACCAGTCCCTGTTCGGTGAAGCCGCAATCCGGGCGGCCAGACTGCTCGGGCAGGAGGGCGCGAGGCCAGGCGATGGCCACCATCTCCTGCCACAGCTCCCGACTGAAACCGTCAGCGCTCCTGGCATCGCGCAGGGCCCGCAAGGCACTGACCGGTGCTTTGCGCCGGAAGAAATCCTCCGCCGTGCTCTTAAGCAAAGTCTGCTCTTCATTCAAAACCAGTGGCATACCGCTGTACCTTGCTGCAATTCAATCGTTGGAGGGTAAACCCAGCACCCGCTTGGCGATGATGTTCAACTGAATTTCCGAAGTGCCGCCCTCGATGGAGTTGGCCCTGCTGCGCAGCCAGCTGCGCGCGATGCGGCCTTCATCGAACACCTCGCCTTCCCAGCCGAGGCTGTCCATGCCGACTATGACCAGGTTCAATTCCTGGCGCTCCTTGTTGAGCTCCGAGCCGTAGTATTTCAACAGTGACGAAGCGGGCCCTGGATCGGCACCGGCCTTCATCTCGTCACCCACCCGCTGCATGGTCAGGATAAACGCCTGCTCGCGGATCTGGCAACGGGCCAGCTTCTGGCGCAACACCGGGTCCGCGAGCACACCGTCCTGCGCACCCAGAATCTCCACTGCGGTCTGTTCGATGGATTTCTTCTTGCCACCGCCGCGCCCCACGGACGCTGCCATATTGCGCTCGTGTTGCAACAGGTATTTGGCGACCGTCCAACCCTTGTTCAATTCCCCGACCAGGTTTTCCTTGGGCACTTTCACGTTGTCAAAAAAGGTCTGGCAGAAAGGCGAGGCGCCGCTCAGCAACTGTATGGGCGCGGTACTTACACCCTCCGACGCCATGTCGAACAACAGGAAACTGATACCGTCGCGTTTCGGCGCTTTTGTATCGGTGCGCACCAGACAGAAAATCCAGTCGGCCATATTGGCGTAGGAGGTCCAAATTTTCGAACCGTTGACGAGGTAGTGATCGCCCAAGTCCTGCGGCGTGGTCTGCAGGCTGGCGAGGTCGGCACCGGCGCCCGGCTCGCTGTAGCCCTGGCACCAGCGAATTTCACCGCAGGCGATGCGCGGCAGGTGTTCGAGTTTCTGCGCCTCGCTTGCGAACTTGAACAGGGCCGGGGCCAGCATAATGACACCCAGGCTGGTCAGCGGTGCCCGGCAGCCAAGACGGGTCATTTCCTGCTGTAGTATTTTGTTATGTGCGCGGTCCAGACCCGCTCCGCCGTACTGCTGCGGCCACTCCGGCACCGTCCAGCCTTGGGCTGCCATGCGGTCCAGCCACAATTTCTGCTCCGCACTCTGGTAGGCGAACTTGCGTCCACCCCAACAGATATCATCATCACCCGCCAGCGGGGTGCGCATGCTCGCCGGACAGTTCTCCTCCAGCCAGGCCCGGACTGCAGTCCTGAATTGTTCGTGTTGCTCCATGCTGCTCCTCGTCAGGAATGGTAGCGGCTCAGGTATTGAACAGCACCTTCAGGTGGGAAGGCCCGCGAAATGCCACACCGCGTATCTTGCTCACGGTATCCGCAGCGGGATCAAAGCGCAGGTCGTGCAGCCTGTCCAGCAGGGCGTTGAGCCCGATGAGCGCCTCGGTCAGGCCAAAATCGGCACCGGCGCAATAGTGCCGCCCGTAGCCAAAGGCCAGGGATTTTTCCCTGTCCCGGTCAATGTCAAACACCTCGGGCCGCGGAAACACTTTCTCGTCACGGTTGGCGCAGCCCAGCAGTATCAGCACAGGCGCGTCGTCCGGTATGGTGACGCCACCCAGCTCCGTCTCCCTATCCGTCTGGCGCGACACAAATTGCACCGGGGATTCCCAGCGCAGGGACTCCCACAGCAGTGGTTCCAACTTGCTGCGGTCATTCGCGACCCGCTCCAGTAACGCGGCGTCATTGAGTAGCGTGTGCAGTACGTTACCCAGCAGGTGGTAGGTCGTGTCCGCGCCCCCGGTAATCAGCAGGCGCAAAAAGCTGATGATTTCAACGTCCGTCATCTTCTCGCCCATGACTTCCGCTTCGATCAACTTGCAGATCAGGTCACCGGTGGGATTGTCACGTTTCTCCCTGACGACCGGATCGAGGTATTGCGCCAGGCAGGCAGAGCCACGCAAGCCACGCGCAGGGTCCGCCGCGACATGTGTGAGATCAATACCCCAGCGGTGAAAGTCGCCGGCATCCTCCTCCGGCAAACCCAGGATCTGCACGAAGACGGACAGTGGATACAGGAAGGTAAAATCCGGCACCAGGTTGGCGCGTCCGCTGTCAGCAAATAGTTCGATCAGCCGGTCGGCGGTATTGCGGGCGCGCTGCCTGAATTCCGCGCCCATCGCCTTGGGTCTCAGTGCCGGCGTTATCAGGTTGCGGTGCTTGAGGTGCTCCTTGCCGTTCATACCGACGATGGTCTGTCCGAACACCATACCGATACCGGGATAATCCGGACTATTGGATTTGCTGGAAAACGACGCGTCGTCCAACAGCGCCTGTGACGCCAGTTCAAAAGACGATATGTAGTAATTGCGTCCGAACTTACCTACCGGACAGGTCTCGCGCAGCGTCTTGTAAATGTCGTAGGGATTTTCCACCGGATCGATCGGGCCGAGGGACATGAGTTCCTGGGGGGTTGAAGGCTGTTTGAACGCTTTCACTGTGCAACTCTCGTTGAGCCGTTGTCCGGGAGGCTGAAACCTATCAAGGTATCGCCTAGCTTCGTGCGCATGGTGGCGTGCCCGCCGGCCGCAATCACCACGAATTGCCTGCCACTGCGCGCACCCTGATAGGTCATCGGCGTCGCCTGGGCACCGGCGGGAAGGCGGTGCCGCCACAACTGTGCGCCGTTTACTGCATCAAAGGCGCGGATGTAATTGTCCAACGTGGCGCCTACAAATACGAGACCACTGTCGGTCACAATGGGACCACCGGCACTGGGTAGGCCCATGTTGGGAAAGAAGGGAAACCAGGACATCGCCGCCACCATATCCCTGGGCGTGCCGAAGGGAATCTCCCAGCGGATTTTACCGGTCTCCAGGCTGACCGCCAGCAGCGTTCCCCAGGGCGGGGCGACACAGGGCACGCCGAAGGGCGAGAGCAGGATTTCGTGCTTGACGACAAAGGGAGTCCCCAGGTTGGGCGAGTAGTCTGTGTGTTCAGACTCCTGGGCGGCCAGGGGCACCCGCTCACGCGGCACCAGCTCGTTGTAGGTCACCACATAGTTCTGCGGCATGATGAGTAAATTGTTGTTGCTGTCGTAGGCCAACCCACCCCAGTTTTGTCCGCCGGCGACACCGGGATACTCGATACTGTGCTTGTTTAACGCCGGCGGCGTAAAGATACCCTCATTGTCCGCCTCCTCGATTTTCTTCCGGCAGGCGTGGCGATCGTAAAACGTGAAACCCCAGGCATCATCGGCTTTCAAGCCGTACGGGTGCAGTGGCTGCGGAAACGTGGGAAACGGCTGGGTGGGCGATGTGTACTCCCCTGGAATTTTGGTCTGCGGCACCGGGCGCTCCTCAACCGGATAGACCGGCACACCCGTCTCCCGGTTGAGTATGAACAGGTGTCCCATCTTGGTGGCCTGCACCAGGGCGGGAATGGTCACGCCGTCCTTTTTAAGATCGATCAGCACGGGTTGCGCGGCAATGTCGTAATCCCACAAATCCTGGTGCACGACCTGGAAATGCCACACCACTGCGCCAGTTAGTGCATTCAGGGCAACAACGGAATTCGCATAGTACGCGAGGTCAAATCCATGTTGCTTGCGCTGGCCCCCGACAAAATCGAGTCCCGGGCTGCCAAAGGGAACAAAAATCAGATTGCGCTGCGGGTCGGCGGAAGATATTCCCCAGGAGTTGGGTGTGCCGCGGTGATAAATCTGTTGCGGGGGCGCACCGATGGCTTGCGGCGAAGGCGCGCCCGGCGGCACCGGATCAAAGGCCCAGCGCAACTCACCGGTGCGCGCATCCCAGGCCCGAATCACCCCGCCCGGAGAGTCGGCGCGCTGGTTGTCCATGACCATCGCACCCTGGACCACGAGGTCGTTGAAAACCAGCGGCGGCGACGTCATGGCCATTTCATTGTTGAGCACTTTGCCCATGCCGGCGCGCAGATCGATAGCGCCCTGCACACCAAAATCCTCGCACGCTTTGCCGGTAGCGGCGTCAATCGCCACCAGCCGACTATCCAGGGTGCCCATGAAAACGCGCGTCCTGCACGGCGTTCCGACACCGCCAGTCGCGTCGTTTGCGTTTGCGTTTGCGTTTGCGGTGGAGTCCTGCCACAACGCCACACCACGGCATCTGGTTGTCCAGGAATTTGTTTTGACACTGGGCTTGCTGTCGAACACCCAGCGCTCCTGCCCGGTTTCTGCGTCCACCGCAAACGCGCGACTCAGGCCGGAGCAGAAATACAGCGTGTTGTTGTGCAGGACCGGTGTAGCCAGAAAGGAGCTGGGAGGCATATCGGGTTTCAGTTCCGAGGAGTCACCGGTGTGATACTCCCAGGCCATCTCCAGCTGATCGACGTTGTCTCGCGTGATGTCCCGCAGCGGCGAGAAGCGTGTGCCCCCGGCATCGCCGCCCCACACCGGCCAGCCGCCGGTGTTGACCTCAGCCTGCGCGCCAGCTGCCGCGCACAGGAACACCGCAATCATTAACAGTTCTTTCATCCGAATGATTTCTGCGTCCGGTTAGGGAGCCTCTGCTTCCGCCGGGACATCCGCCACACGCGCCGGGCCTGTGCCATTGAACAGGCCGGACGCCTCGATATCGGGTGCGCCCGTGGGATTCAGTCGGGTCACTTTGGGTATGCCGCCCTCCACATGCCAGGCCGGGCCGCTGGAGTGTGATGTCCACACATCGCCCTGATCGTCCATATCCAGTTCCCGCGTGTACGTGACCAGGGTGGGGAGCGGGTAAATCGTCCAACTTTCGTTGGCGGGCTCCAGGCGGATCAGAGTGTCGCTCTGCGTGCCGGTGATCCAGACATGGTCGGTCTTGGGATCGACAAATACTGCGTAGGGCACCTCGCTGCCGAGGGGTTCCACCGGAATCACATAGCTTTCCTTCCACTCCATGGTGTTGGTATCAAAGCGGTTGATGGTGCCCTCGGCGTAGCTGGGAACCCACAGGTTGCCTTTCGAGTCGAAGCGCAGGCGACGGGGTGTGACAAAGGGCGTAGCAATAGACGTGAGTTCCAGGGTCTCCGGATCGATACGGCCGATATGGCTCATATTCAATTGGCTGAACCAGACACTGCCGTCGATGGGGCTGATGTCGATACCGTAAGGCATGGGCATGGTGATGCCATCCATATCCGCCGAGCGATCTTCCAGCTTGAACAGGTCGGCATGCTCAATAAAGAACGGCGTAAACCAGGTGATCAGGCGTGTTTCGAGATCGGGGAAATCCAGCCGGATGAATTTTTGTTCGCGGGTTTTGGGATCAAACATGCCGACGTGGTTGGTCGCGGTGATGGTATACCACAGCCGCCCTTTCTTATCGAAGCGCAGGGTGTGCGGATTGATACCCTCCTTTAGGTCGACCATGTCCCAAGTCTCCGTGGCCGGATTAAAACCCGCCAACTGGTTACCGGAGGCCAGCGTCAGCCAGATAATGCCGTCGGGCGCGGTTTGCAGCGAGTGCGGGGCGAGGTAGGACTCCTCTTTGCCCTTGTTACTCGTTTTTTCCATCTTCCAGTAGACACCACCCAGTTTATGGTCGCCGCGCGGAATCTTGTAACTGCTGCGATCCCCGTCGGGATTCTTGTCGAAACTGATCTTATGCAGGGTGTCGATCGGACCATCGACCGTCCAGATGGAACCGTCAGGATGGTAAACCATCAGGTCGTGCTGCCCCGAGGTCGGGCCACCCAACTGCCACTCCTCGATAACCGCCTTGCGCACTGCGGCGGAGGGCACCGGCAGCGGCCCGTATTCGCCATCGTAAGCGGGCAGCTTTTTCAGCACATTGGCATCGTTGTACGCCGCCATCAGGTGATCGGGCAATTCGGCCTTGAGACTGTTAGTGATGATGGCGCTGCGCCGACCCATATCCTGAATAATGTCTACCCACTGCTGGCGCGTAAATTGCCGGCGCGAGGTCAGCGGCGAACCCTGCTGGTGACAGTAGGTACATTGCATTTTGAATTCCAGCAAATGGTCGCGGTTGTCGAACTCCTCCAGCACCAGGTTCATCCAGTAGTTGCTGGGTAACTGCTGGATCATTTCCGCCGGATCGCTGATACGCACCATGTCGAGGGGAAGCCAGTGCCCAGCCGGTTGCGGACTCTGGTTTTCCAGGACGACATCTTTCCAGCCCGCCCGGCGCACGCGGATCGTGTAAGCCTCTGCCCAGGGTAAACCGGGCGACAGGAAGCGCCCCTGCTCGTCAGCAAAGACGCTCAGGGAATGGATAGGTTCGCCGTGAGAAAAAGTGACCATAGCCCCCTTGACGGGGATGCCCGCGGAAGACACGTAACCATAAAAGAAGCCCGCGCCAGCCGACGGTTCACCAACGGCGTAAACAGGGCTTGATAGTAGTTGCAGAATCAGGAGCAAAAAGAAAACAAGCTGACGTCGCATAACGGGATACCTGGTCATTATCCTGATGTCGTGACACAAACCAGAGTGGCAGAAAAAAAAGCATTATTCAAGCCAACTGCCTGATAATAGGCCGACCCGACCAAAACAAGATCCAGCGCCCTCTCCATCAACCATCGGCTTCGCCCACGGGCACAACAAGAGTGGTCGGAAACCCCCTGCTCCTGCGTATACACCATGCAACAAGGAGTAACGATCTATGAGACAGCAGGCAAAGGACAATGACGATGCGGCCCTGGAGTGGGTATTTACCAGGGCACGCAGCTATCCACTGCTCAGCGCGGCACAAGAGCAGACCATAGACAGAAGCAAATGGCACGCCCTGGAGCACCTTCAGCAGTTGTTCCTGGCAGACTACGACTGCAGGACCTATTTGCGTCACTGGGCACTGGCTACACTGAATAATCCGCCCTGCCTGAATGACTTCACCATCCGGGAGCACTACAACCTGCTCAGGCGAGAGTTGGTCGACCTGCTCGCAGGAGGTGAACGGCGCAAGGAACTGGTCCGCTTCAGCAAGTGCCTCGCCGGGCCACTGCGGGAAAAACGCGACTGCAGCGCGATCACCGCCCTGCATCTGCCGGCCGGCCTGATAGCGGGCCTGGCCGAAACGTTGGCCGGCGAGGCTGAGCCGCGCGGCGTCGCCGCCGCCCTACAGTACTGGCACGAGCTCTGGCCCGCCAAGTCACAGGCCGCCCATCGTTGCATCGACGCCCAGGCGCGGGACCGTATACGCGAACACCTGGCGGACTACTACGCTGCCCGCGGGAAGTTGGTCAACCACAACCTGCGACTGGTCTTTTCCATCGCCGGGCACGCGACAGGCCGTGGCGTCCCCTACAGGGACCTGATCCAGAATGGCGTGCCCGGACTAATCCGGGCCGCGGAGAAATTCCAGCATCAGCAGGGATATCGCTTCAGCACCTATGCATATAACTGGATCAACCAGAGTGTGCGGCAAACGATCGAGGATCAGCGCGGCATCGTGCGCTATCCCTCCGGCGTCAACGAGAAGATCGCCCGCATGCACAGGGAGCGCATGCACCTCTTGAACACCACCGGCCGTGAGCCGGACCTGCAGGCACTGGCGGGACGCCTGCAGATGGAGCCTCAGGCCCTGCAGCAACTTAAACAGGTAGGCAACCTGTCCGTCTCACTCGATGCGCTGCCCGATGGCCAGACCGATGGGCCATCGCTGGGCGACATGCTGGCGGGCGGCCCCTTCGACCCGACTCCGGATGCAGCCGAGCAAGTCTCGCTGAATCGCTGCCTGATGCAACGGCTGGCGATACTGGAACCGAACGAACAGCGCATCGTGATACGGCGCTGGGGATTGGACCAGAGCGCGCCACTGACGCTGGCCGAGATCGCGCTGCAGATGCAGATGTCGACCGAGTGGGTGCGGCAACTGGAGAGATCCGCCCTGGCCAAGCTGCGCAACGATGACGATATCGCACAGGTGTACAGGGACTACCAGGGCGTCGACCTGTGAAGTGGCCGCGCCCCCCGTTTCAGGGGTAACGTGCCTCCACCATCGGAGAACGGTATGACAATGCGGGGCGACAGCCGCTGCAACGACTCACTGGAGACTTTATCAGCGCCTGAGCATGCTGATAGAGGATTACCGGACCGGAAAAATTCCGCTTATCGTGCCTGTCCCTGGCGATAGGATGGACTCCTCTTAGATGATCTACCCTTTGAATGGGCTGCAGTTTTAGCCCATTCACTGAACAGGAGTATACGATATGGCTATTTCAGTTGTAGGTGTCGATCTATCCAAATCCGTTTTTCAATTATCACTGGCTGACGGCAAGCATCACGTTGTTGATCGTAAACGGCTCAATCGAGCCCAGTTTCATCGTTTTCTGGCCCAAACTGAACCAGTTCGCCTGGTCATGGAAGCCTGTGGCACCTCCCAATACTGGGCGAGAACGGCCCAGTCACTGGGTCATGAGGTCAAGTTGCTGCATGCGAAGTATGTTAAGGCCTACGTCCGGCGCACAAAAACAGACGCCGCCGATGCAGATGCCCTGATCCTTGCCGATAGTGATAAAAGCCTGCACCCCATACCGGTCAAACGCGAAGAACTGCAAGCGCTTCAGGGTGTACATCGAATTCGTGAACAATGGAAACGGGCACGTGTTGCTCGAATCTGTGAAGCCCGGGCACTGCTGGCTGAGTTCGGTATCTCTACCCCAGTGGGAGTCAGGGGTATTGGTAGAAAGCTGACGCTGGTTACAGAACAAGCCCCAACGTTTATACAACCAACTCTATTAGATCTCATCCAG
>JANPDE010000113.1:0-11320 GCA_031431315.1 Haliea sp. | reverse complement strand
CTAGCCAACCTGCGCATAACCTCATGAAACCCCGCCATGGTTTCTTCGACGATGTCGCGCGCACTCTTGATCGAGTCAATTCGCCCGCACACCTGCCCGCACAATGGAATAGCCGCCTCCATATCCCCGCCAAAATACAGTGACTGCAGATCCGCCATATTTTCCATCACATTGAACTTGCCCAGCGGAGCAAGCGCGGCGGTACGTGCCGTGCGTAACGCGCGTAGGGCAGGACGCGCTTCCTGGTTGAGAAAGACAGTATCAGTTTCGGCCGCAGTGAGCACGGCCTGCTTCCAGTTCGCGTGTACCGGCGACTCGGCGCAGGACAGCATACGGGTCCCCATCTGCACACCCTCCGCGCCCATCGCGAAGGCACCGGCCATGGACAGGCCATCGACCATGCCACCCGCGGCGATGATCGGCACATCGACCCGGGAGCGAATGAGGGGCAGCAATACCATGGTGTAAACCGGGCTGGGGTTCTTGAAGCCACCGCCCTCCCCGCCCTCCACTACCAGGCCATCAACACCCGCGTCGATGGCCTTCAGTGCCATGTCCAATTTGGGTACCACATGGAAGACTTTAATACCCGCCTGCTGGAACGCCGCGGTACAGACTTTCGGGCTGCCGGACGAGGTCGTGACAAACTTGATGCCCTGCTCGATGACAAAGTCGATGATGTTACTGCCCTTCACGTAGGACAGGGCCACGTTCATGCCGAACGGTTTATCCGTCAGCGTGCGCATCTTTGCGACCTCGGCCTTGATATTGTCGAGCTCGCCTGAGGAGGTCTCGATAATGCCCATGCCGCCGGCATTGCTCACTGCAGAGGCCAACTGTGCCCGCGCAATCCAGCCCATGGGAGCCTGGATGATCGGGTACGCGGTGCCGGTCATGGCCGTCACGCGGTTGCTGATCGCCATATCAATCATGGTATGTACACACTCCTTCTATTTAGTGATGTGCATTTTCAATGCGCAGTGAGTAGAGCTTCACAACCGGTGCCCGCTAACACAGCATTCACCCGGGCGCGGTCTGTCGCGCTGAGGGCATGGTAATGCTCGTTGATCCACTTCAGGCACTTGGCCTGATAGGAAAAACTCTGTTGTGTCCAGCGCGCGCCATCGATCGACGCGTTCCAGGTTTTCTCCCCTGCCGCTACTGAATTGGCGTTGGCCAGCAGGGCTGGCACATAGACCCGGCCAATTTCACTGAGCAGCCCCTGCAGCGTGGCCGGGATAGCCTCCAACCGGGTCCAGTCGCTGTCCTGCGGTTCCAGGCCGCACTGGTCTTCCATGCGGTCCACCCAGGCGACCGTGCGCGGAGAGACCTCGTGGGCGATGGCGCGAGGGGTCGGGTCAAAGCCCACCAATTGCGTCAACTGGCCAAACATGGCGAAGTCGCCCGCACCGGGTCGCTTACCCAACATGAACGGCTGCTGCGCCAGGTGCGCCTCCATGGCGGCCAGATAACGCCGGTAACTGGCATCGATGACTGGTGCGGTGGTGTCATTGGAACCGACCACATACAGGCGTCCCACCTGTCGGTCAGTGAATACTTTCTTGAACATCTCGAGCGTTGCTGCCGGGGTAGTGACATCCATGCCCAGTGGCAGCAGCGTGCCGGCATTATCCGCGTCCATCGCCGGATACCAGCGATAATGAAACATATACTTGGTGCACCACTCGTCACCAAAATCCTCGATCAGGTAATCGATGAAGGCCAGCGCCGGATCGGTCGGCAGCACCGAGCGATCCGGGTACATGCCCTCAAGACGGCGAATAATGGGGCTGGAGTCACAAACTGCTTGCACGATGCCGTCCACTCCCTTGAACAGAAACGTGGGATGAAACGTGGGTCTGGGTTTTTCGATACCCAGCGCATCCAGTGTACTGACGGGATCTCCCCAAGTGATGCTATAGGGAATGCGACGATAGCGCAGCAGCGCGACCATCTTGCGTGTATAGGGTGAACCAGTGCCGCCAATCAGGCGCAGTCGTTCCTGGGTGGACATAGATACTCTCCTGGTGGTCAGGGCAGTGCACAATTGAACGCGCAACGTCTGCTGTTGGGATGGCGGGATTATATTGACACACTAAATGCCATTATGTCACCTTCGGATACGCAGGATGCGACTGTTGTCCGACAGCTACCTGCATGGCATGCGGCGCAACCAGCAAAAATATCTCGCGGATGCGATTGCTGTCTTTACCATCCCTATTGCCGAGCGCTTGTAGTAGTCCCGCTGATTCGATAGTGACTGATCTGTATTTCTTCGCCCTCATCGGCGTAGTCACCGGCGGCACGCGCAGCACGGAACTCGCCCCAGGTTATCGGCCGATACAGCGGCGGGCGCGTCGCATCGCAGACACCTGCCAATGGCGCGTACACGGTGGCATAGCCTGGATTGTAGAAATAGGCAGCGCTATAGCGCGTCGCCGAGCCATTGGCGAGCACCCGATGCAATGGCGCCTGATAGCGATCGTTGGACCACACCTGAACAATATCTCCAATATTGATCAACAACGCATCAACGCGCGGCGCAATGACATGCCACTTAGCGCCGTGCAGCACCTGCAGTCCGGGCTGCCTGTCTTGCAGCAGCACGGTAAGCGCCCCCGCATCCGTATGGTGGCTGATACCGAAGTGTCCCTGCGACGAATGACCTGGCGCATTGGCGGGTGCCGCATGGGCGCAAAGCGGGTAGTGGTTTAGGCGCAGGAAGCTCGTCTGTGCAGCGTCAAAGCAGCTGTTCAGGTACTGTGCCGGCATACCCAGGTTCTCACTGACAGCTTGCAACAGCCGTTGTGCCACTGTTTCGCAGGAGGTAGAAAACGCCCGGAGTGTACTGCGAAAGTCACGCAGTTCGCTCTGCCCCGTCTCCTCGGGCCATTGCGCCTGCGCGCCTTGCAACCCATCGGTTGGAATATCCGGACCGACATCGAAAATCTCCTTCCAGTCGCGCACGTTCTTGGTGAGCTCCCGATCATAGAAACCCCAGGGATTGTCGGCCGTGCGTTCGACAGTCCGCTTCTGCGCAGGCGACAATGCGAAAAAGCGGCGCATTGCCGCCTGCATGCCAATGGTGAGCTGCTTGTCTACGTTGTGGCCGGTAAGGTGAAAAAAGCCCCACTCGCGACAGGCGCGATCGACGACCTCCCGTGTGGATGCGCCTTCAAGATCGTCAAAGTCAATGGTCGGTATGTCCTGCACGCTGATCCTCAGACTAAACAGTTGGTGCTAACCCAGTAGAAGCGCCGCCTTACCATTCCTTGACATTCGGTAACAGGCCGGACAGTTCAGCGTCCGTCAAATTGCGCCACACGCCCGGCTTCAGCGCACCCAGTTTCACATTGACAATGCATGTGCGACGCAGCTCCACTACTTTATAACCCAGCGCTTCACACATCAGGCGAATCTGCCGGTTCAAACCCTGGGTCAGCACAATCCTGAACCCGTACTTGGCCAGCCTGGATACTTTGCATGGCAGGGTCATCTGGTGATGAATACGCACGCCACGCGCCATGTTACGTAAAAAAACATCGTTGACGGGCTTGTTCACGCCAACTAGATACTCCTTTTCGTGCTTGTTCTCCGAGCGCAGGATCTGATTGACGATATCGCCATTTCTGGTCAGCAGAATCAAGCCCTCTGAATTCTTGTCCAGCCGGCCGATTGGGAATATACGTTCCTTGTGATCGACAAAATTGACTATGTTGCCTTCCACCGCTTCGTCGGTAGTGCAGGTAATGCCAACCGGCTTATTGAGCGCGATATAGACATGCTTTCGCTTGTTTTTCGCCGTGGACTTTTGCTTGACGGTCTGGCCATCCACCAGCACGGTCATACCTTCCAGCCACTTCGCCCCAGTCACGGCAATTTCGCCGTTTAGCATAACGCGCTGCTGGCTGATCAACTCATCGGCTTCGCGCCGCGAGCACCAACCGGATTCGCTGATGTACTTGTTCAATCGCATGGCGTTGGAATCTTGCCTACGCGAGAACTGTGACTGGGGCGTTCCAGAGTCGCTCGAGTGTCGCGTACTCGCGGGCACCTTTGTCCTTGTCTGCCTGCGTCAGCAGCATACCCGCGACCTTGTGAGGGCGCAGCTGCGGGTTATGCTCTTTCGCTCTGGCTATGTATTTACTCGCCGCATCGTTGTTACCAAAAGTATCCTCGGAAATAGCGCAGAGAATATTTGCATACCCATACTCCGGGGTTTCCAAGACCTTTTGTGCAAGCAGAGGCCTGGCGGTCTGATAATCGCCCGCGAGAAATAGGGCAAGGCCACGATACCAGCCGTGCATAGGCGCAAAACCGGCCTCCGGCGCGAGTTCGCTGGCGCGATCGATTGCTGCAATCGCCTCGTCATGGCGTCCTAGATACGCGTAAACCTGACACAGGATGTACCAGGCGTCGGCGCTTGCAGGATTTCGCGCAATGACGTGTTGCAGCGTATGCAGGGCGCGTTCCTGCATGCCGGCGAAATTCTCGGCACCGCCGATATAGGTAAGACAGAGCAGATCGTCCTGCGCCAGCTCACGCGCGCGTTTCAGATGTTGCTTGGCGCGCGCAACGTAGGACGCCTGTTCGTCATCTTCACAAGTCCCATTGAGAATCGCCGCGTTATAAACCCAGCTCGCCAGAGCATGGGCGATACCGCTGTCCGGCTCGATCGCCAGCGCCTTCTCGATCTCGGTGATGGTGAATCGCTGCGTCTTGACCGAACCCGCCGCGTGGCTGATGCGGGTACTCACGCGCTGGCAATATTCCCAAGCGCCGAGGCTGGCGGGCGGGGCGTGCTCGGCGCGCTCCGCTTCCGCCCATATCAATTGCGCAAACAAGGCGCCCGCGATTCGTTCGATGAGATCATCGGACGAGCCGTACAGTGCAGCCAGCGGCTCGTCGAACTTCCTGGCCCAGATATGCGAGCCTGACTGGGCTTCGATAAACTGCACGGTTACGCGTACGTCCTGTCCGGTCTTGCGGAGGCTTCCTTCGACTACATAGAGGGCACCTAGCGCTTCACCGACGGCGCGAATGTCCACTGGCTGTCCTTTATAGGCGAAGCTCGACGTGCGCGCTGCGACTGACAAATGCCGGTTCGCCGAGAGCATGGTGATGAGATCTTCAGTGAGCCCATCGGCAAGATGCTCAATCTCGGGGTCGGTCGACATGTTGGCAAAGGGCAGGACCGCGATGCCGGGCCTTATAATGGCATGCTTGCTTGGTGCGCTGGCGGTCGCAATGGCTGCATCATCGACTGCGCCGGCGCCAGGTTTCTCTTTGAATGCGTCAGATGGCGACAGCTGCGAGGCATCGGCACCTGGGTGCGTAGCAGGTAAGGGCTCGGTACGCTTGACGCCGTCCGGCGTCAAATCGAAGGCCCATCCCAGCACCATGGCGAGCGGGAAGCCGAGCAACAGCAGGATGAGGACGAGCGTGTCAAACCAGGGCGGCAACGACAACGGGGCTTCGACCAGCACCGCCGCCTGCGCCAGCAGCCAACTTACCAGAGCGTAAATGCCCGCTACCCGGAAGACATGTCGACGGCGCAGTTCTGCGAACAGCTTTTTCATTGCGCCGCCACGAGATGGGGGAAATTTTGATAGCCAAAATAGTAGCGTTTGTGCGAATACATACTGAACATATGTAGCATAACCGGCCTGTATAGGCAAAGCCGCAGCCTGCCCAATATGCTCTGAGCAACGCAGGCCTGCTGCTGCTTGTCACACAGATGAGCCGGATTGTTGTCGATGACTGCATTACGCTGGATTGGGATGCAGCCTGTTATATTGCTTTACCGGTATTTTATTGGCGTTATTACTGCCAATAGTTTAAGGTCTGGTCAGGCACGCGTTGTCCCCAATCGGCCAAGCGCTGGACCCCACAACTACAGCGAGCTTTGATGATGACACCAAGCGCTATATGGGCTGCGGCCGCTATCACCTACACCATTTTCTGGTACTGGTACGTCGGCTTCAGACGAAAAATTACTCCGCGCGAAGTTGAGGAGACCATGCGCCTGTTTGATGCGCATGAGTTCGGGACTCCGCAGCAACTCGAACATCTGCGCCGCTTCCTGACCAACGACGACGGCAAGGATTTCGTCATGGTCAATCTGCTACATCTCAAAGCGCCGCTGCGTGAGTCCCACAAAAACCTCAAGGCCTACCAGAAGATTTTCCTGGGCGCTCTGCTGCGCAAAGCCGGCCACCCGGTGATGTTAGCAAGAGCGGCGACCGGCAACATCGAGAACGTCGCCTGTGACCATGCGGACAACTGGACCGCTGCAGGCATGGTGCGCTACCGTAGCCGCCGGGATTTTATGGAGATGTTGCCGTCCACTGTGGGCAGTAAGCACCACGGCTTGAAGCTGGCCGCCCTGGACAAAACCTTTGCCTTCCCAGGCTCACCCTGGTTTATGTTCGGCGGCCCACGGGTTGTGGTTGCGCTGGTCATCGCGCTGATCGCTGCCATGCTACATTTGGCCCGAAGCGCTTAGCCTTCGTATAACTGACGTTCTATGCTTAGTAGTGCTGGTAAGTGGTGAATCTACGTAACTTGGAGGCTTAAAGATGCAAATCAGGGACAAGATTATTGTGGTGACCGGTGCCGGCGGCGGGATTGGCAAAGCCCTGGTAAAAAAGTTCTGTGCCGAAGGCGCCAAAGCCGTGGTCGCGGTCGATATCAATGCCGAAACCACCGCGCAGACCGCCGCCGATTTCGGCTGTTTCGCCATGTGTGCCGATGTCTCGAAGGAAGACGATGTCATCCGCATTATTGAAGACACTGAAAACGACATCGGCCCTATCGACCTGTATTGCAATAACGCTGGAGTCGCCATCGGCGCCAGTGAACAGTCATCCACCTCGGAATGGCAGTTGAGCTGGGAAGTCAACGTGCTGTCGCATGTGTATTCCGCGCGACATCTGGTACCGCGCATGATACAGCGCGGTGGAGGCTACTTTCTCAATACCGCTTCAGCCGCCGGATTGCTCAACCAGATTGGCGGCGCAGCCTACGGCACCACCAAACATGCCGCCGTGGGTTTTGCCGAATGGCTGGCGCTGACCTATCGCCACCAGAGTATCAAGGTGTCCCTGCTGTGCCCGCAGGCGGTGCATACGGCGATGACTGCCAACGCCGATGATCCGGCTACACAGGCGGCCGGCACCGACGGCATGATGGAGCCCGACCAGTTGGCCGACATCGTGGTGGAACACCTTGCGCGAGATGCGTTCCTGATCCTTACCCACGATGAAGTGAAAGTGTATATGCAGCGCAAGAGTGCCGACTATGATCGCTGGATAGGTGGAATGAACCGCTTGCTGCAAAAATTAACTGGCGCGGCGCCGTGAGTGCGGCGCAAAGTTCATTGCTGCCACTGACGGTCTATGGTTCCAATATTTCCTACTTTACCGTCAAGCTGAAGATGTACCTGCGCACGAAAGGTATTCCCTATCGGTTTACGACGCTGAACGGTCGCTGGATGACCGAGCCCCTGGACAGCAAGGTCAACCGCGTGGCAATACCACCGTTTGACACTGACACCATGATGCTTTAACCGACGACGAGGAGAGACCGCATGAGAAAATCCGTCATAGTGCTGGCAGCCATTGCAGTGATTGGCGCTATCGCCTACAGCCAACGAGCAACCATCGCCATGCGCGTGATGGCCAAAGGCGCGGAAGAAGTTATGACCAGTGACGCCACCGCTGGCATGGTGGATGGCCTGCACCTCGCCCTGTGCGGCGCCGGCGGCCCGCTACCCGACCCCAAACGCTCCGGCCCCTGCGTGGCCGTGGTTGCGGGCAAGCAATTGTTCGTCGTTGATACGGGCACCAACGGCCTGCGGAATCTGCTGCGGATGCGTTACCCGGTAGGAAAAATCCAGGCTGTTCTAATCACGCATTTTCACTCGGACCATATTGACGGTTTGGGCGAGCTGTCCACACTGCGCTGGGTCAACGGCAACAATACCCAACCCCTGCCGGTGATAGGCCCCGAGGGTGTGCAACAGGTCGTCGAGGGTTTCAATATCGCGTATAAACAGGACTCGATGGGTCGCAATGGGCACCATGGGGACAAGGTGGCACCACTCTCCGGATTTGGCATGATTGCGCGCCCCTTCCCGGTGCCTGCTACAGGTCAACTTGAAACGGTTTACAACGAAGGAGAGGTAAAAATCCAGGCGCTGGTTGTAGACCATGGCCCGGTCAAACCGGCAGTGGGTTACCTGTTTACCTACAAGGATCGCACGGTGCTGATTAGCGGCGACACGTCAAAATCTGCCAACCTGCAACATTTTGCCCAAGGAGTCGATCTGTTAGTACACGAGGCGCTGGCGCGCAACATCGTGGACCTGATGCATGACACCGCTGCCAGAGTAGGCGCTGAGAATCTGGCGAAGATCACGGCTGATATCCAGAATTACCACGCCACCCCAGTAGAGGCCGCCGAGATCGCCCGCGATGCGGGTGTAGGCCACTTACTTTACTACCACATAGTACCGCCGCTTATCCTGCCAGGCATGGAAGCCGCCTGGCTGGTGGGTGTTGACGACGTATTTCCCAACTATACGCTCGGGCAGGACGGCACTTCCTTCTCAATGCCAGCCGGCTCCAAAGAGGTCAAGTTTACCGGCCAGGGGATATAACAGTCACTTAGTCAGGTCGTCCGTTTGGAATGCCGGTCATGGCAGCGCGGATCGCCGTGATGAGTTCGTTCACAGCGGGACTCTTTTGCACGTAACACAGTGCGCCAGCTTCCGCCCACTGTGGCTGCATTTCTTCCCTGGTATGCATTGAGAATCCAATAACCTTGACGCCGGGTAATTCCGATGTAATGCGGCGGGTTGCCGCAAGCCCGTCCAGTCGCGGCATGGTCATGTCCATTAAAACCACATCGGGCATCAAGAGCCCCGCCTGCTCTACTGCGTCCAACCCATCCACCGCTTGCCCGACAACAGCGAAATCATCCACCAGGCCGAGCATCTGCACCAGGCCCTCGCGCGCCCCGGTGTGATCGTCGGCTACCAGGACGCGGATGATTCCACGATACTCCTGCCGGGCGTGCGTTTGCACAGGGCTACTTCCCGATACTGCCGGGACAGCAAGCGATAGCTGTGGATCCGCCACAGGCACCGACAGGGTACTGGTGGTACCGCGCCCTGGCACACTGATGATTGTCAGTCGGCCACCCAACAAGCCCAACCGCTCCTGAATACCAAATAGCCCCAGCGACCGTGGAGATTCGAAAGCAGCATCGACATCGAAGCCAACCCCCTCATCAGCAACTTCCACCAACAGTTGTTGGTCGGCCAATGACACCGTCACGCGGGACTGTTTGACGCCAGAATGCTTGACAACATTCAACAATAGCTCTCGAACAACCTGAAAAACAAGAATACTCAAGTCAGTCGGTAGCGGAGTTACCGGTAGGGTCCCAATCACCCCAACGTCCAGATGATGATGTTCCTCCATCCACCGCGCCAGCCACTGTATCGCGACCACCAATCCAGCACCGTAAATGATGGGCGGAGCAAGCTCCATGGTGAGCGAGCGCGAAACTTCGAGCGCCTGCTTTAGAATTCCCACCAGATTCCGCCCTGCGCCATTCACGTCGGAATCATACGAGTCGCTTAGCAACATCTCAGCTCTGAACTTGGCCGCCACGAGCAGTTGCTGCTGGTTGTCATGAAGAAATCGGGCAATGCGTTTGCGTTCCTCATGCTCGGCCAGTATCAGCTGTGCGGCCAGCGCACGGAAATCGGCAGTGTGTTGAAGGAGTTCGGCATTGGTCTTCTCGAGTTCGTCGGTACGCAGCGCGACACGGGCTTCCAGGTTCAAGTTCAGCCCAACTAATGCCGCTTCCATCTGCTTGCGCTGGGTGATGTCTCGAGCGATGGCTTGCTCATACATCTCGCCGCCAAGCGTCAAGCTGGTCAAGGTGACTTCGACATTGACGGGGGCTCCATCTCTATTCCGACCATGCCACTCATAGATTTGCGGAATACCTGAACGTGAAGCTCTTACCTTTTCAAGAAAGTATTCGCGCGAACCCTGTCCGTTGGGCTGAGTCGGTGGAAAAAACTCACCGAGGCTGGCAGAGAGTATCTCTTCGCGCGAAAAACCATAGAGCTCCGGCAACCGTTTGTTGCAGTCAATGGTTCGAGAATCCTTGATGATCGAAATCGCGTCTCCGGCATTTTCGAAGAGTGTACGGTAGCGCACCTCACTATCCTGCAGTGCCTCCTCCAACTGCTTGCGCTGGGTGATATCACGAATGATTGATTGTGTATAAAGCGTGTTACCCAGCATAAACGTAGTCAGAGTCACTTCGGTATTACGAGAAGTACCATCGGCTATAAAACCAGTCCATTCAAAGGTCTGGGGAATTCCTGAACGCGAGGCGATAACCTGTGCGGCAAAAAATTCGCGTGAATCCTGCCCATTGGGTTGGGTCGGTGGAAAATAGTCCACTGTGGGATTGGATATAATTTCGTCGCGCGAGCGACCCGTTAGCTCTGCTGTCCGTTCGTTACAATCAATAATTTGATCATCTTTCAGGATCATGATTGCATCACCGGCACTCTCAAAGAGAGCACGAAAACGCCGCTCGCTCTCCTTCAGGTCTTCCTCCATTTTATTGCGCTGGGTGATATCACGAATAATTGCTTGGATAAAGGTCTTTTCGCCTACCTGAAAGGTACTCAAACTCACTTCCGTGTTGATGGGTGTACCATCAAGCTTCACATGTGTCCATTCAAAGAATTGCGGCTGTCCAGAACGCAATGCCTTTACTTTCTCGATTGAGAACGCGCGCGAATCCTGTCCATTCGGTTGGGTCGGTGGAAAAAACTCAAAGGAAGCACGAGAAAATAACTGATCGCGCGAAGCCATATCAAACAGTTGAACTGTGCGCTCGTTACAATCAATAATTTTCTCACCTTCGAGTATGACAATGGCTTCACTGGCACTTTCAAAGAGGACGCGGTGGCGTTCCTCGCTCTCCTGCAAATCGCGCTGCATCTTTACACGCTTGGTGATGTCCTTCACCGTGGTAGCATAGAAAGCGATCGTGCCATTGCCGTCCCGGATGGCAAAGGGATTAAGAAGAACTGGGAAACGCTCGCCGCCCTTGCGCATCAAAATCAATTGAATTTCAGCGAACTCACCACGCAGGGCTTTGACAAGGAGAAGCTGAATATTCTCACGCTCCTCGGGGGGCCAATAGGAATGCTCAGGGCCACTGCCAATAAGCTCCGACTCTGAAAAACCTGTCATCGCGCAAAAGGCAGGATTTACATCAACATGGA
>JANPDE010000112.1:0-5574 GCA_031431315.1 Haliea sp. | reverse complement strand
CGTAGCCCTGCGCGCGGGCCATCGCCAGTATGGTAGTGGAATCAAGTCCGCCTGAGACCAGTATGACGGCGCGTTTCTGCTCGCTCATCGTCATCAATGCCCCGGCTCGTCATTCCACAGCAGCTTGTGCAGCTGCAATTGCATCCTGACCGGCAGGTTGTCCGCCAGAATCCATTCGGCCAATTGCCGCCCGGGCAGTTGATTGAAGCTGGGAGAGAACAGCACGTCCGCGACCCGCTCCTGCAGTTGATATTCATCCAGCTTGAAGCGGGCCCACTCATAATCCGCGCGATCACAGATCACAAACTTGACCTGGTCGTGAGCGCGCAGCCTTGCAATATTGCTGTAGTCGTTGCGCTGCAGTTCACCAGAGGCGGGGGTTTTCAAATCCAGTACCGTCACCACCCGCGCATCCACACCCGCCAGACTCATGGCACCCCCGGTTTCCAGTGATACCTCGTAGCCGGCATCACACAGTGTCGCAAGTAGCGGCAGACAGTTGGGTTGGGCCAGGGGTTCGCCGCCGGTCACGGTTACAAAGCGCGGCGCGTAGGCGGCGACCTGCGCGGCGATCTGCGCGATGCTCTGCATTTCGCCACCGCTGAAAGCATAGGCCGTATCGCAGTACACGCAGCGTAGCGGACATCCAGTGAGGCGCACAAAAACAGTGGGGCGGCCTACCGTGCGCGCCTCGCCCTGCAGGGAGTAGAAAATTTCTGTGATACGCAGAGCCTGCCCCACTTTATCGGGCAAAGCTTGCCCCGCTTTATCGGGCAGAGCCTGCCCCGCTTTATCAGGCAACGTCTGTCCCGCTGTATCGGATCCTGGTTTACGGGGGGGGGTAGCGGTGTTGAAAGTGGGGGGCTTGGTCACGGGGCCAAAGGTCAATAATTCTGCGCAATAAAATCCTTGGCCATTTTTACGACGGCGTTATTGGTGCCTTCGTACTGCTTGATCACGAGATCCAGGTATTCCCTCGCCTTTTCGCGATTGCCTTTCAGGAACTGTACTTTGCCCAGCTTGTACAGCGCATCAGGCGCCTTGCTGTTATCCGGGTACTGGCTCAACAACATTGCGAACGATTGTCTCGATGCCTCCAGATCCGGTGGCTGCTTCACCAGGTAGAGCTCGCCCAGCCAGTAATGGGCATTGGCGGTGTACGCACCATCGGGATAGCGCTGCAGGAATTGCTGAAATGCCGGTATCGCCTGGTCGAACTGCCGGCCCTGCACCAGTGCATAAGCCGCACCATAGGCACTGGCTTCACCGGCTTGCTCCTTCCCGGGCGCGGAACGATTGCCGGCGGGTGGGGCTATTGGCGCCGAGGCGTCTATGGCATCCGTTGAGCCGGCCACCGGAGTGCCGGCCACCGGCTTGGGTGTCTGTTGTGCCGCGGCTCCGCCCGGCGCAGTGGTGGTAGAAGTAGTGGAAGCCGGTACACCGGCACCACCCAGCCGCTTGTCCAGGTCCATGTAGCGCTGCAGACTCTGCTCCTTCAGCGTTTTCAATTCAAACGCCTGCTCCTCCAGCTTGCCATTGAGGCGCATGACTTCCTGCTGCAATTGCTGAAACTGGAGGAACAACCTGCCCTGGTCAGAGCCTGCCGTCTGGCTGCCACCCGCCGAGGCCGGAACCGCCGCAGCGGTTGCGGACGCAGAATTGAAGGCAGGTTCGTCGGTTCCAGTCGGCGCTGCCGGCGCATTGTTCACGCCGTAACTGGTGGCCGGATACTCCTGGGTCGGCGGGGCGCCATAGGGGTCGGTGGGAGCAGACGCATTGGTGTTAGTCCCGCGACCAGCGGCTTGCGCGGCCGCACGCTCGGCTTCCAGGTCTACATAGCTCTGGGCCCAGGTCATAAAGCACAACGGGCCGGTCAAAATGACCAGCCCGCATGCCACAAGCGTTTTGCTTACGGATGAATGCATAGCTTAATTCGGCTTGAGCTCTACGCGGCGATTCTGCGCCCAATTGGACTCACCGGAACCATAGGCCACGGGACTCTCTTCACCGTAACTGACGCTCTCGATGCGGAAGCTGGAGATGCCATTGGCCACCATGTAATCACGCACAGAGTTTGCCCGGCGCTCACCCAGGGCGATGTTGTACTCACGGGTGCCGCGCTCATCCGTGTGGCCTTCCAAACGCACGTTTTCGTTGTTGAGCTGCAGGACTGCAATATGTGCATCAACAGCAGCAATCGCTTCCGGAGTCAGGTTAGAGCTGTCGAATTCGAAATAGAATACGTTGCCGGCAGCAGCGGCACGTTCTTGCGCCGCAGCCAATTCAGCAGAAGAAGTAGCACCGCCCTGGGCCGATCTGGCAGCCGCTGCGGCAGCCGCGGCGGCTGCGGCTTCATCCTGTTCTTTTGTGTCACTACCAGAACAGGCTACCAACAAGGCTGCCGAAAACAGCAATGCGATGACCTTACCGGCGATAGGTAGATGTTTCATAGTCCTAAGTCCTTCCTTCATTTTTTGGTTAAGTTGAAACAGAATCACGCCGCTATCAGCGGCTCAAATAAGGTGACCACGCAGGCTCGCGCACGTCGCCCTCGCGGGCAGGCAGCCTGAACTTCGCGCCGCCATCCACAGACACTGCAGCCAGAATGCCACGGTCTGCGTATTTGGTGGCGTACAATACCATAGAGCCATTTGGGGCGATACTGGGACTTTCGTCCAACTCAGTGGACGTCAGGATCTGCAGACGGCTGGTCACGAGATCCTGCAGGGCGATATGAAACCGGCCATCCTGCTGATGCACCATCACGACACTGCGACCATCCTGCGACACGCGTGCGCGCGCATTGTAAGAACCTTCGTAGGTAACCCGGTCGATCTTGCCAGAGCCGAGGTAATAGCGGTAAATCTGCGGCTTGCCACCACGGTCGGACGTAAACAGCAGGGATTGCCCATCCGGCATCCAGGCCGGCTCGGTATCGATAGCATAGTGAGTGATAATGCGCTTGAGCTGCTTGGTAGCGAGATCCATGAGATAGATGTCAGGGTTGCCATCCTTTGACAACACCATCGCCATGGTCCTGCCGTCGGGCGACCAGGCAGGCGAACTATTAATGCCCTGGAAGTTGGTCAACTGCTGACGCCGTCCGGTGGCTAACTCCTGGCGATAAATGGCAGGCCGGCCAGTTTCAAACGACACATAAGCGATATTCTTGCCATCCGGCGCCCAGGTGGGAGCGAGCAGCGGCTCTTTCGTTTCAAGCAGTACTATCGCACGGGCGCCGTCCGAATCCGACATGGTCAGGCGCGATTGTTCCTTGCCACCAGACACGCGGGTGGCGGAGATGTACAGCAGTTTCGTGGCAAATGCGCCGGGCACGCCGGTCAGTTTTTCATAGACCGCATCGGCGACACGGTGGGCCAGCATACGTGCATCACTGGTCGCCCCGGCTTCATAACCGGTCAGGATCTTGGTTTGGCGAAGCACATCGAAGAGCTCGTAATCGATGCGCAACTGACCCGGGTTCGAGACGCGCCCTATCAGCAGGTACTCGGTATTGAGAGAACGCCAGTCGCGGTAGAAAACGTCAGTCTCCGCACTGGGTGTGCCCAACATGTCGGTTCGTGCTATCGGCGCAAACTGGCCACTGCGGGCCAAATCCCCGTCCACTACTGCGGCGAGGTCTTCCGGTGACGAACCCGGCCCCTGCCAGGCAAAGGGCACGACGGCGATCGTGGTGGGGTTATCCGAACCCTGGGAAATCTCGATTGTCAGCTCGGCCTGTGCGCTCAATGCACTTACCGCCAGGACGACGCCCGTTAGAATACCTAGTAGCCGTTTCATCAGTATCGCAAATCCTCTGGTTTAAATAGCAGGCGAAAACGCCTGAATGTTTTTTCAAATTCCCCGTCAGGCAGCTTTTGCAGTTCGGGAAAGGCGCCCGCCTTTCGCACTGCGTTAACCGCTGAGTTATCGAAGGCGGAATTCCCGCTACTCCTGATTATGGTAACGCTGACCACCTCCCCGGTCGGAACCAACTGTATCGCCAGTTCGACCTCCATGCCATTGCGCGCGCTGGGAGGGCGGCTCCAGTAGTTTACTACGGTCTGCTGGATCAGGGCGACGAAGCTGGCCGACATTTCGCCCGCTGTAGCAGTGACCTCTGTCGCGGTAGCCGCCGCCTGCGGCTGTTGCTTCGTAACTGTCGAAAGCTCATCGGCGGCTATCCTGGCCAACTCATCCCGAGCACTACTGGGCGCGGGTTTCGGTTCCGGCTTGGGCTCTGTCTTCGGTGCCGGTTTGGGCGTCGGCTTTGGTGTCGGTTTAGGCGTCGGCTTGGGTTCGGGCTGCTTCGGTTCAGGTTTTTTCGGTTCAGGTTTTTTTGGCTCGGGCTTCTTCGGTTCTAGTTTTTTCGGCTCGGGCTTTTTGGGCTCCGGCTTTTTGGGCGCGGGTGTGGGTGGTTTGGGCTTGGGTTGGGCTTGCAGTTCACTGACATCCACCAGACGGGCGTTGATCAGGTTTGGCACAGGCTTGACCCGGATGACCTCCCGTTCGCTGTTAGTCCAGTTGGCCGTCAATACATAGAGCAACAAACCGTGCAGCACCAGCGTGGCCAGGGCCGGCCGCAGGACAATACGCGGCATAACGGGTTTGGCGTAAACAGACGTGTTCACCGAGGATTTTCAGTCACCAGACCAACGCTTGGGGCGCCCGCTTCCTGCAGCGCCACCATGACGGTCACCACTTCGCCGTACGGGACGGCCTTATCGCCCCAGATCAACACCGGTTTGTCCTTATTGCGTTTCAGGACCTTGGACACGCGATCCTTGATGGTGGGCAGTGCGAGCACCTGCTTCTCGTCACCAAGGTTGAGATAGAGTTGTCCGGTAGCATCCACGGAGACGATCAGCGGTTCACTGTCCTGTTTTTCGACCGGGTCGGCGCTGGCTTCCGGCAATTCGACCTTTACTCCCTGCATCAACATGGGCGCCGTGACCATGAAAATGATCAACAGCACCAGCATCACATCGATGTACGGCACCACGTTGATGTCCGACATGGGTTTGCGTTTAGTGCGATTCCTGGACACCGCGCCCTACCCCGCCTTCTTCTCGCGTGAGCGCAGGGCGAAGGCCTGACGATAGAGGATGCCCGAAAACTCGTCCATGAACGTGTCATAGCGGTTGCTGAGTACCTCGACCTTGGAGGCGAAGCGATTGTAGGCCAACACGGCGGGAATGGCAGCGAATAGCCCCATTGCGGTAGCTACCAGCGCCTCTGAAATACCGGGTGCTACAGTGGCCAGCGTGGCTTGTGTGGAATTGGCCAGCCCGCGAAAGGAGTGCATGATCCCCCACACCGTACCGAACAAACCAATATAGGGGCTGGTAGAGCCGACCGACGCCAGGAACGCAAGGTGGCGCTCCAGACGCTCCTCCTCGCGCATGACTGCGACCCGCATGGCCCGGCGCGAGCCTTCGATCACGGCCTCGGAGTCCATTTCTGACTGCTGGGCCAGGCGAGAAAACTCCTTGAAGCCGGCGCGGAAAATACTTTCCATACCCAGTATCGGCACGCCATCGGCCGCCTTGTCATTGCCCTCACGGTAAAGCTGGG
>JANPDE010000111.1:0-1773 GCA_031431315.1 Haliea sp. | reverse complement strand
CCCCCAAATTCCAACGCTTCGACCGTCGGCAGTTTAAAGGTGTCGAGCTCCAGCACCTCGGGATGCCGTCTGCTCCTTGTTCTGGCGGGGATCATGCCGCGCATGGATTCCAGTCTGCCAAAACACAGCAATTTGTCCCCTGCTTCCAATACCCGGTCGGCGCGGGGGTTGGGTATCACTTTGGCGCCACGGGACAGTGTCAGTACATTGATATCGCTATCCGCCAACCCTGTTTCATTGATCCTTTGGCCAACAAATTTCGATCCCTCGGGGACAGAGATTTCGCAGACCCCATACCCTTTGCTGACCGTGAGGCGCTGCCTGACGTCTATTTCAGGAAAGTCCACCTGTGCGGCGATGTACTCAATCACCGCGCCGGCCACATCCAGGCCGGTACAGGTTTCTATGCCTTCAAGTCCGGGGGATGAATTGACTTCTATGACCTGCGGCCCGTCCCTGCCCTCCAGCATGTCGACACCAGCCACCTGCAGGCCCAGTATCTGTGTGCAACGCACAGCAGTCTCACGAAATTCCTCACTCAGTTCAACGGGTTCACCGACGCCACCGCGGTGCACATTACTGCGAAACTCCTGGTGCTGGGCGACGCGCCGCATGGCGGCTACAACCCGATCACCGACGACTATGGCGCGAATGTCCCGCCCCCTGCTCTCGGCCACGAATTTCTGGATCAGCACGTTCTGCTTCTGACTTTGCAGCAACTCAATAATACCTTCGGCGGTCTGCACCGACTCCGCCAGCAATACGCCGATACCTTGTGTGCCTTCAATCAACTTGATGACAACGGGGGCGCCGCCCACCCTCTCAATCGCCGGCAGTACATCTTTTTTATCGCGTACGAATGTGGTGCGCGGGATGCCTATATGGTGCCGGCTGAGGATCTGCAGGCTGCGCAGCTTGTCTCGAGAATTCACAATGCCGTGTGCGGTATTCGCGCAAAATACATCCATCTCCTGAAATTGGCGCACCACGGCTGTGCCGTAGTAAGTGATCGAGGGGCCAATCCGCGGTAGCACGGCATCGTAATGGCTTAGCTGCTTCTGCTGGTAATAGAGGTCGGGCGAGCCACTATCCAGATCGATGGCAAACTTGAGGGTGTTAAGTACGTCCACGTGCTGATTGCGTTGCTGCGCTGCTTCCTTCAGGCGACGCGTGCTGTACGAGTTGGGCGCGCAGGACAGGATGGCAAGCTTCATTTTAAATTCCTCGTGGACGACTGCGCGATTGTGTGGTTGTGCGAAGGGCGTGCATTATACCCATTGCTACATCCGCGAACACTCTCTCGTGCCAGCACGGCTGACACTTTTTTATGTTAGGTGCTTGTCATGTTTGGCGCCAGTCGGTTTGCCCTGGAGATACGACCTGCCGGGGTGAACGACAAAGCGTGCGCGCAGCGCGGTGCGTCCCAGAAGCACCCTGAACAGCATGGTATCGCGGTCCGTTAATGTGACTTCACAGCGAATCAGGTCATCCCCTATGGCAATAGTGGTGTCAATGACGTAACGCAGCTCATCGTGGCCACCCGAGTCACGTACCATGCGCCGATCTTTGACAGGTGATTCGCACTGCACCACGGTGTCCGTATCGCCCTGTATGGGGTGAATGGCAAAACGTATCCAGAGTTGTGCGTCGCGCGTGAAAGGTTCCACCCTGAACGCATGCAGGGCGCTGGTGCGGGCTCCGGTGTCTATTTTGGCTTTAATTTTTTGAATGTTCAGACCGGGAAAGCCAATCCACTCGCGCCACGCGAGCGAT
>JANPDE010000110.1:0-33023 GCA_031431315.1 Haliea sp. | reverse complement strand
GGCGTGGCTTTCGGTTTTCAACCGATTGGGGGTTCACCGTAGCGGTAACTGCGGGAAAACGAAGAAGGTTCTAATACTTCGCCGGCAACCGCGAATTGATAATAATGTGCCGTCCCTCAAAGCGGATATATTCGCCGATGGTCAGGTCCTTGAGAATGCGCGCCACCATCTCGCGTGATGCGCCCACCCGGTCGGCGATATCCTGCTGCGTGAGCTTCTCTGGTATATAGAGGCTACCGTCACCCCGCTCCTCGGAAAGGTCCATCAGTACATTGGCGACCCGGCCATAGACGTCCTGCAGGGCGAGGCTTTTGACATCAGCCGTCAGTTTACGCACGCGCTGCGAAAGGTTGCGCACCAGCTGTCGCGCGATATTGGGGTGCTGGTCCAGCACGCGGTTGAAATCTTCTTTATAAATGATGCAAAACGTGGACTTTTCCACCGTGCGTACCGATGCGGAACGGGTAGAGTCATCCAGCAGGGCCAACTCACCGAAGTAATCACCGGCACCCTGGGTGTTCATGATGAATTCTTTGCCGTTCTTGTCGCTGCAGTAGACCTTGACCTTACCGCTCTCGATGACAAACAGCGAGTCAGCCGGATCGTTTTCGTGGATGACTACGGTATTTTTGGGAAATGAACGACTGGTACTGCTGGCCGTCAGGGCGTCCAGCTCTTCCGGCGACAGACCCCTGAATATCTCAACTTGTTGCAACATCTGGAAACCCGCCCCTTTCAAGCCCGATTGCTATAGCCCTGGCGATTATACTACCTCAAAGTTTTAGGAAAGCGCACCTCTGTCTGCAAAATTGGTACACTCTGGATACACTATTCGATGGAGCGTCGCGAGCAATAACGCCGGATACGCTAAGACATGACCACCAACACCCGCCAAATCACACCGCCATGGAGCGAGCAACTGCTGCGCGAGCTCGGTATGTTGCGGCGTGAATTCGCCAACCAGCAGGAACATCTTGGCGCACAGACGGTAGATGATTTCTGCCACCTCTTTGATGCCGCCAACCGCCTGGAGCAGATGCTGGAAACTACCGACCAGTCCGCGAGCAACCACGATCTGATGAATGTGCTTACTGCGCTGCGCGGCTACGCGGAGTTGTTGCGGGAGGATATCGGCGCTGCACACCCCAGTCTTGATGCCACGCTCTCAGCGCTGCTGGCCGCGGTACACCTTGCCCACACGGGCAATAACGGGCAAGCCAACGCTGCACACCGAATGCTCCAATCGGAGCCAGGCTTCATCCTAGCAGTAGATGACTTACTGGAAAACCGGGAACTGGTTGCCCGCAACCTGTCGCGTAGCGGTCACATCGTGATCACCGCTGCCAGTGGCGAGGAGGCACTCAAGGCGCTGGCACAGAGTGATGTCGACGTGGTGTTGCTGGATCTACTGATGCCGGGTATGGACGGCCGCGAGGTACTGCACCGCATCAAGGAACACCCCGATTGGCGAGCCACGCCAGTGATCGTCATCTCGGGCAACCAGGATATGGATGGAATAATCGAATGCATCGAGGCGGGTGCCGATGATTACTTGTTCAAGCCATTCAACCCTGTGCTGTTACAGGCTCGCATCAAGGCCGGGATAGAACGCAAGCGTTGGCACGACAAGGAACAACTGTACAGACAGCAGTTGGAGCGCAACGAGAAATTTATCCGGGCGACCTTTGGGCGCTACCTCTCCGACGAGATAGTCACCGACATCCTGGAGCGCCCGGAAGGTTTGGAACTGGGCGGCGACCTGCGCAGGGTCAGTATCATGATGTCCGATATACGCGGTTTTACATCGCTCAGTGAAAACCTGGCGCCGGCTCAGGTCGTCACCCTGCTCAACCGCTATCTGGGCGCGATGACCGATATCATCATGGCGCACCACGGCACTATCGACGAGTTCATTGGGGATGCGATCCTGGCAGTATTCGGCGCTCCCCAGCGCAGGGACGACGACGCGGACCGCGCCGTCAACTGCGCCCTGGCCATGCAAGCCGCCATGGTTGAGATTAACGCCCGCAACAAAGCGGACGGATATCCTTCTATCAACACGGGCATCGCGATCAACACGGGCGATGTTATCGCTGGCAATATCGGTTCGGAACGGCGCAGCAAATACGGCTTCGTGGGTCATCCCATGAACGTGGTCTCGCGCATCGAGGATATTACCGGGGGCGGCGAAGTCCTCATTTCCGATAGCACACTACGAAGCCTCAAGGGTAACTTTTCACTCGGTCGCAGCCAGCAAGTCAATGTAAAAGGCATTGAGGAAACCATCGTGGTCCACCAGATCACGGGCAGCAATCCATGAACCCAGGCAAGGTCGTTTTACTGGTGGAAGACAACGAGCTCAATCGCGATATGATGGTCCGGCGCCTCAATCGCGCCGGGCTTGAAGTCATAACGGCCGGCAACGGGCAGCAGGCCCTCGATCTCATGCACACGGTGCAGCCGGGTATCGTATTAATGGATATGAACCTGCCAATCCTCGACGGCTGGGCTGCCAGTCGCAAGGCCAAGGAAGATGAGCGCATTCGCCACATCCCTATCATTGCACTGACGGCGCACGCCACCGAAGACTACAGACAGTATGCCCTGACGGCCGGTTGCAATGACTACGCCACCAAGCCTGTGGACTTTCCGGGCCTGTTGATCAAGATCAGAAAGCTTACCTGCCCATGAGCTTACGCCGCCAACTTACCCTCTCGCTGGTCACCATCCTGATGCTGTTTGCTATCAACGTTGGCACGCATTTCTGGGGCAGTTATGCGCGCAGCGAGAGTATGATCGCCTACCGCAATTCGGTTACCGCCACCCAGCTATCCACGGAAGTGGAGCAACTGCTGGAAGATCAGCGGCAGCAGATCCTGATACTCGCCACGCTGCGTGAGACCACCGAGGACCGGCTTGAGGACGCTGAGCTGCAACAGGCTGAGGCCGCCATCGCCACGATTAATGACAAGATCCAGAAACTTGGGAAGTTGAGCCACAGTGTTACGGAGCTGAACTACGAACTGCTGTGGGAGAGCAGTAGCCACCTGCTGAAACTCTGGCTCAACTTCTACCGCAATTATAACAATCCCGATTTCAGCATGGATATGAATGATTCACTGCCCTTCCTTGAGGCTAGCCAACGCCTGAAGGAACTGGAGCAGCGCCAGGCTTTCATTGCAGACCAGCGCGCCAACATTATTGACCGTACCATTTCGCTGACGGACAGGATCACGATAATCGCCTTTTTCGCATCGATATTCCTCACTGCTACCCTGGGCTACTACCTCGTAAGCTACACCAATAAATCCCTGAAGAGACTGAAAAAGGGCACTGAACGCTTTGGCAGTGGCGATCTCAATTACCGCATAGACGATATCGACGATACCGGCGAACTGGGTGATCTGGCGGATGCGTTCAACGACATGTCCGACAAGTTACGCAACGCAATTTACGACGTGCGCAAGGCCAGGGATGACGCCGACGAGGCCAACGCGGCCAAAAGTATTTTCCTGGCCAATGTCAGTCACGAACTGCGCACGCCGCTTAATGCGATTATCGGCTACAGCGAGATGCTGCACGATGAATTGGGGGATAAAAGTGAGCTAAATCGTCCACAGTTTCAACAAGACCTGGATATTATTATCAAATCCGGGCGACGCCTGCTCACCCTGATCGATGACATTCTGGATTTGTCGAAAATTGAGACGGGGAAAATGTCCCTGCACCGCGAAACATTCAATCCGACAGAAATTCTCACACAGGCATGTGAAGACCTGGCACCGCTGCTGCGAAACAATAATAACGAGCTGCTACTCGAGAACCTCCGCGACCTGCCAGCACTGTACAACGATGCCGCCAAGTTCCGGCAGATCTTCACCAACCTGCTCAGTAATGCCAACAAATTTACCAAGGGGGGCTACATCAGTGTGGGTGCACGGGAGCTGCCTGAACGCCCCGGCTGGGTGGAGTTTGCTGTACGCGATACCGGGATAGGCATGACCAGCGAACAACTCTCGCGCGTCTTCGATGCCTTCGTGCAGGCCGATTCCTCGATCAGCGCAAACTACGGCGGCACTGGCCTGGGCCTGGCGATTTGCCGGGATTTCTGCACCCTCATGGGCGGCATTATCACGGTGGAAAGTGCTGTCGGCGAGGGTTCGACCTTTACGGTGTTACTCCCCTCTGACCCAACGTTAGCTCTCGCAGACGCCTGAGCGCTTCCTCACGTTTCTCCAAATTCTCGCTCAGGACATCGCGGTCTTTTTGCAAGTCGTTGATCTGCACGTGCAGGTCCGAAAATATTGCCAGGGCATCCCGCATCAACAGTATTTGCAGGTGCAATGACGACCCCTGGGGCTGCTCCCGCATCAGGCGCAGGTACGATTCTCGCGCCGCGCGCCAGTTGTAATAGGGACTGTCGGGTAGCATCTTGTCATAGGCAATAGCAATATTTGCCTCCCAATCCACGACGGGGGATGATTCAAGGCGTTGATAGCGTCTGAAGTAATTCACCGCCTCCCTGTGGTCACCCTCTACCAGAGCACTGAAGCCCTTGTCCAGAAAGGTACGGTCGACACCCGTTTCCGGCGTACAGGCACAACTCTGCGTAGCCTGTTCGGGTAAGTTGAGGGTCAGGTCCGTAACCGGTTTTTTCTCGGGCGCAGCGGCTTGGACCACCGGCTGGGTTACTGCCTGCTCGCTGGCAGGAGGCGCAGCTACACAAGCCTGGAGGACCGCCAGGCTAGCAGCGGCACACAGGTGTAATCGGGACTTACGCAATATAACTTCCTCTTGCGGGATCAATCACCGCCAGTGTAGCGCATTCAATTCCCTCTGGCACGGCGCCGATGGGGCCTTGGACAATACAGCGTGCGCTGCTATGAGCAGGACACGCTACTCGGGACGCATGTGCGGGAACAGTAGCACGTCGCGAATCGAAGTCGAGTCGGTGAATAGCATCACCAGTCGATCAATGCCTATACCCTCGCCTGCCGTAGGTGGCAGACCGTACTCGAGTGCACGGATGTAATCGTGGTCGTAGTGCATCGCCTCTTCGTCCCCGGTTTCCTTCTGCGCTACCTGCTCCATAAATCGGGCCGCCTGGTCCTCTGCGTCGTTCAGCTCGGAAAAGCCGTTAGCCAATTCACGCCCGCCGACGAAGAACTCAAAGCGATCAGTAACAAAAGGGTCTGCGTCGCTGCGACGTGCCAGTGGTGAGACTTCCGTAGGGTAGGCGGTGATAAATGTGGGTTGATCCAGTAAATGCTCCACGGTTTTTTCAAAGATTTCGATCTGGAGCTTACCCAGGCCCCAGCCCTCCTTCGGTTCAATGCCCAGGTTCTTCGCAATAAGGCGCGCCGCAGACACATCGGCAAGCTGCTGTGCGCTTACCTCGGGGTTATGCTGCAATATTGCCTCGACTACGGTCATGCGCGCAAATGGCCTGGAAAAGTCATAGGTACTGCCCTGGTAGTGTACCGAGGTATCTCCCAATACCGAGGCCGTCAGCTCGCGCAGCAAATCCTCCGTGAGATTCATGGCGTCTTCATAATCCGCAAAAGCCCAGTAGAACTCCAACATCGTAAATTCTGGATTGTGGCGCGTGGAGAGCCCTTCATTGCGAAAACTGCGGTTGATTTCAAACACACGTTCGAATCCGCCCACCACGAGGCGCTTGAGATAGAGCTCCGGCGCAATGCGCAGGTACATGTCGAGATCTAGCGCATTGTGGTGCGTGACAAAGGGTTTGGCCGCGGCACCACCGGGAATAACTTGCATCATCGGCGTCTCCACCTCCATGAAGTCCAGATTGCTCATGTAGCCACGGATGAACTCGATGATTTTGGAGCGCGTGCGGAAAACCTGTCGCGACTCGGGGTTTACGATCAGGTCCACATAGCGCTGGCGATAGCGCAATTCCTGGTCGGCCAAACCGTGGTATTTGTCAGGCAATGGACGCAGCGCCTTGGTCAGCAGACGCGCTTCCTCCATATTAATATACAGGTCGCCTTTGCCGGATTTGTGCAGCGGTCCATTGGCTCCGACAATATCACCGAGGTCCCAACCCTTGATCTGGGCCAGCGTATCCTCGCCCAATACTGGGCGGTTGATATAGAGTTGAATCTGGCTGGAGCCATCCTGCAGCAGCAGGAACGCTCCGCGATTGCGAACCAGGCGCCCGGCCACTGCGAATACCCGGTGCGCTTGCTCCAGTTCGTCCTTGGTGCAAACGCCGAACTCACGCTGCAAATCATCAGCCATGGCGGTGCGCCGAAAATCATTCGGGAACGGATTGCCCCGTTCGCGCAAGGCGGATAACTTGCCGCGGCGTTCGGCCACCAATTTATTGTCTTCGGATGCCTCATTGGCTTCCCGATTGGGCTGCGCCCCCTGCTCCTGCTCACTCATACCGTCTCTCACAATCCGCTCTTCAGCGACGCCTCTATAAACCGGTCGATATCACCGTCAAGCACTGCCTGGGTGTTGCTCGTCTCTATTCCGGTACGCAAATCCTTGATGCGGGAATCATCCAGCACATAGGAACGAATCTGGCTGCCCCAGCCAATATCCGCCTTGTTGTCTTCCATGATCTGCTTTTCCGCATTGCGCTTGTGCACTTCCAGTTCGTACAGTTTGGCGCGCAACATTTTCATGGCATTGTCGCGGTTCTGGTGCTGGGAGCGTTCAGTCTGGCACTGTACCACGGTGCCGGTGGGGTTATGGGTGATGCGTATCGCCGAATCGGTCTTGTTGACGTGCTGGCCACCGGCGCCACTGGCGCGGTAGGTATCAGTGCGCAGGTCCGCCGGATTGATATCGATTTCAATATTGTCGTCAATTTCCGGTGACACAAAAATGGAGGCGAAGGAGGTGTGCCGACGATTGCCAGAATCGAAGGGAGATTTGCGCACCAGGCGATGCACTCCGGTCTCGGTGCGCAACCAGCCGAAGGCGTATGCCCCCTCAAACTTGATAGTGGCACTTTTGATCCCCGCCACTTCCCCGCCAGAGGCTTCAATCAACTCGGTGGCAAACCCCTTGTCCTCGCCCCAGCGCAGATACATGCGCAGCAACATCTCCGCCCAGTCCTGGGCTTCGGTGCCGCCGGAGCCCGCCTGAATATCCAGGTAGGCATTATTGGCGTCCATGTCACCGGCAAACATACGCCGGAACTCCAACTGCTCTAGCAGTGCGACCAGCGTGGCGATCTCAGCCTGTATTTCTGCAACGGTGGCCTCATCGTCCTCCGCCGCTGCCATTAACAGCAAATCACGCGCATCGGCGGCGCTGGCGTCCAGCTTCTCGATAGTGCCTACAGTGTCTTCCAGCGCTGCCCGTTCGCGCCCCAACTCTGTGGCGCGCTGCGGATCTTCCCAGACGCTGGGTTCAGCAAGCTCCAGATCTACTTCTGCGAGACGTTCCTTGCGCAGATCAAAGTCAAAGATACCCCCTAAGCACGCCGGTGCGAGCCTCGATATCTTTGAGTTGCGTAAGAAGAGGATTTATCTCGAGCATAGTACAAAACCGATGGAAGCAAAGCGGGGCATTCTAACCCAGCACCTGACAGCGGGACAGAGTATTTCAGGGCTCAAACACACCCACACGAGCATGCATGCTGTTAAAAATGGTTGAGCACGGCGCCGATCAACACGATTTGCGGCACGGTGATCAACGGCAGGAATAACGCTATGCGCCAGGATTTTGTCGTATCCCGAATCGACATCACCTCCGTGTAATCGGTGGCGACGCCCGCCATCAGGAAGGTGAAACTATTGCCCGGCGCACCTGCCCTGTTCAGCAGGTCGGCGGCGATGGGCGTGGACCCTTCCGAGCAAACTTCAATCACCGTCGTTGCCAGCAGCGTCAACCAAAGACCTCCCATGGTCGCACCAAACCACGTGGCAAAGGCGGCTTCGGGCAACAATGCGCGGATCAATCCCGCCAGAACAAGCCCGAACAGCGACCACCTGATCACGACCCGCGAGCCCGCAAAACCCTCGCGTATGATGTCCGCGGTACCTGCCAGAGAAAATCGCAGGGTCTGGCGGAATTCCCTGAGCAACACGCCCAATGGCTGTCGCTCGCCGAGCTTTTCCTGCCAGGGGTTGGCAGGCAGGTGCCCGCGTCGCACGAGCAGATCAAAGATCGCGCCGGTAATGATCCCAATTACCAACGACAGCAGGATAAACAGCAGCGTCCAGCTGACGCCAATCAGGCCGAACAGAATGAGTGTGAGGGAGAAAGAGTTCCACGGGCTGGCCAGCAGGAAGGCCATGACCTGCCCGGCACTGGCGCCGCGCTCGTACAATTTCATACCCACTGCCAGGATGCCGTGGCTGCACAGATCCAGAAATACCCCTGCCAGCACCGCCCGCAACAGGCTAGTGACACCCCCATCCCGGCCCAGCATACCCATCACCAGATCGCGCGGCAGTCGACCGAGTATGCCGACAAACACCACGCCGATGGCAATCCCCCACCACATCCGATTGAACAACTCAAAAATACCGCCGGTAAAAATGCCCAGCATGGACACGTGATCGTGATGCAGCAGCGCCCCCACCGGGTAAGCGATCACCACCGTGATCAGGCTGACCCAGAACAGGTAGTCGCGGCGCTTGGGGATGTCGCAGCAATCGTCCTGGACCGCAGCATCCTCTGGATAACAGGCGGTGGCGCCATGACAGGCTCTCGCAGCAGGAGCATGACAGGCGGTGGCAGATGCTACCGCTAACGTCCTTTCCTCATGTTCACAATGGTTCAACGGTTGTCCTTCGACGCATGCGCGAGGTCGTCGAGAATGGCACATTCAGGCCCCTCATCCCCGCGGCAGCGACTGGCCATAGCCTGTAGTACCTGTTGCATGGACACCAACTGTTCGACCCGTGCCTGCAACTGCTCGCTCTTCTCCAGTACCAGCTCACGGGCATGGCGACTCTGGCGGGAACGGTCCCGCTGCAGTTCCAGAAGCTGTCGACACTCGTGCAGATCGAACCCGACATCCCTGGCTCGCGCCAGAAAGTGTAATTCCTCCACAGCCTTGGCGTCGTACTGACGGTAGCCGTTCTCACCGCGCGTGGCCGGCGCGATCAATTCGATATCTTCGTAATAACGTATGGTCTTGGCACTGAGCCCACTGCGTCGGGCTGCTTCGGAGATATTCATAGGCACCTCGGAAAGGTCTCGGAGTCACTGTAAACCTTCCTGTAACTGTAAGGTCAAGCCTAGTTTATATGGGATTAGAGAAGGATTAAGGCGGGGATCGGCGACCTGCCGACTTCTCCGACAACACTTACAATGGAGTCAGGTGCTCAACCATCAGCTGCAGCGAGCGCTGTCCACGAAACTCGTTAATATCCAGGCGATAGGCGATTTCAACGTGCTCGATGGCGGGATTCGGCCAGACAGCCAGATCGACGTTAAACGCTATGGCATCGGTCAAACTGTTACCACCGGTTGGGGACAGCACAAGTTTCAAATGTTTCTCACCGACCAAACGCTGGCTCACCACCGCAAAGCGCCCATCGAAAACCGGTTCCGGGAAATGCTGGCCCCAGGGGCCGGCGAAACGCAGCTCAGTCGCCAACGCCAGGTGCAGGTCCGCCGGTAACAACTCACCATCGGATTCAATCAGCGCCTGCAGCTGCACATCCAGGGCGTGCAGTGCGACTTCCGCGACAAAAGCCGCGGCAAATTCCTCGTAATTCGCGGCTGGCAGTGTGAGGCCCGCCGCCATAGCATGACCTCCGAAGCGAGTGATCAGACCAGGATGGCGGGTGGCAACCGCATCCAGGATATCGCGGATATGAATACCGGGAATGGAGCGTGCTGAACCCTTGAGTTGGCCGGCATCGCCATCGGCGAAGGCGATGGTGGGACGATGCAGGCGGTCCTTGATGCGCGCCGCCAGGATACCGATCACCCCCTGGTGCCAACCACGCTGGTAGAGCGTCATGGCGACGGGCAGATCAGCAGTCTCGCGCAGGGGCAACTGCGCCAGGATCTGCAAGGCCTCTGCCTGCATATCCTGTTCGATGACCCGCCGTTCCTGATTCAACTGGTGCAATTTCACCGCCTGGGATCGCGCTGCGGCCGGGTCCTCGCATAGCAGGCATTCGATACCGATGGAGATGTCCTCGAGGCGCCCTGCCGCATTGATACGTGGCCCCACGGCAAAGCCCAGGTCCGCGGCCACAACGGACTGCGGCTGGCGGGATGCCACCTGCAGCAGCGCCAGAATGCCGGGGCAGCACTGGCCCCCCCGAATTCGTCGCAGGCCCTCCGCCACCAGAATACGGTTGTTGCGATCCAGTGGCACCACATCAGCAACCGTGCCCAGGGCGACCAGGTCCAGGTACCGGGCCAGGTTGACCTCGGCGCGCTGGGTAAACCATGCCCTGTTGCGCAGTTCAGCCCGCAACGCCAGCATGACGTAGAAAATAACCCCTACGCCCGCCAGATATTTACTGGGAAACCCGCAGCCGGGCTGGTTGGGATTCACAATGACATCGGCCTGGGGAAGTTCACGACCCGCCAGATGGTGATCAGTAATCAGGGTGGCGATACCCATCTCCCGGGCCGCAGCCACTCCCTCCAGACTGGATATGCCGTTATCCACGGTAATGATGATATCCGGGTTACTCCGGGCGGCGAGCGTAACAATCTCCGGAGTCAGGCCATAACCGTACTCGAAGCGATTCGGCACCAGGTAGTGCACATGACGGCCGCCGAAAGCCCGTAGCGCGGCCACGGCGACGGTCGTACTGGTGGCACCATCGGCATCGATATCGCCAATAACGACAATGCGCCTATCCTGGGCCAACGCGTCCGCCAGCAGGAGAGCGGCGCGGTCGGCATTGAGTAGCTGTGTTGGCGGTAGCAGGTGCGCAAGGGACAGGTCCAGTTGCCCGGAGGTTTCAATCCCGCGTCCGCGGTAAACTCGCGCCAATACCGGATGAATCTCACCGGTCAGTGCAGGTGCATGAGCTGGAACCTGACGCCGGCGAATGAGTTTCTGCACGTCGCAGGACGCCGGATCAGACGTTGAGATTGGCCGCGATAAATCCCTGGACCGCGGCCAGATCATTGGGCAGCACCTCCAGTCGCTCTTTGCGCTCGTACAAATCGCGCAAATGTAGCGGCAGGGCAACTTCCTGGTCCAGCCCTGCCTGTTTGACAGCGCCGGGAAACTTGGCGGGATGTGCAGTCGCCAGGCTCACCAATGGTATGCCAGCGGCCACATCACTGGCCAGTGCGGCATGCACACCGATCGCGCTGTGCGGGTCGAGGAGATACCCGCATTGATGCCAGGTACTGGCAATCTGTTGGCAGGTCTGTTCATCGGACACGCAGTGACTGCTGAACAATGCGCGGGCGCGCTGCATAGCGGTCGCAGTAAAGCTGATATCACCCAGGTCAAAACGCTGCATCAGGTCGGCGATGGCAGCACCGTCACGATCATAAAGATCAAACAGTAGTCGTTCAAAATTACTCGAAACCGTGATGTCCATACTGGGCGACAGGGTGTGTGCCAGCGGTTGGCGGCCGTAGGTGCTACTGGTCAGCGCACGATGCAGCACGTCGTTACGGTTGGTGGCGATGATCAGGCGCTCAATCGGCAACCCCATTTGGCGAGCCAGATAGCCGGCGAATATGTCACCGAAGTTGCCTGTGGGCACGGAAAAGGCCACGGGACGAGCCGGTGCGCCGAGTGCCAGTGCGGCATAAAAATAGTAGACGATCTGGGCCATGATGCGCGCCCAATTAATGGAATTTACCGCAACCAGGGCTCGGTCATCGGGCAAAAAGCTTTGGTTGCCAAAGCTGGCTTTCACCATGGCCTGACAGTCGTCGAAATTACCCTTCACCGCCAGATTGTGGATGTTGTCGCCCGGCACGGTCGTCATCTGCCGGCGCTGCACGTCCGACACCCTGTCATGGGGATGCAGTATGAAAATATCGATGTTCTTGCAGTGCTTGCAGCCCTCGATGGCGGCCGATCCGGTATCACCCGAGGTGGCGCCCAAAATCACCACTTTCTGGTGTTGGCGTTCCAGCACGTAGTCCAGCAGGCGCCCCAGCAACTGCAGCGCGAAGTCCTTGAAGGCCAGGGTCGGGCCGTGAAACAGCTCCAGAACCCATTGGTTTGTTCCGATCTGTACCAGTGGCGCTATAGCGTTGTGGCGAAACTGCGCATAGGTGTCTGCCAGAATAATGCGCATGTCTTCCGCTGCGATGCAGTCCCCAACAAACGGCGTAATGATTTTTTGTGCCAGCTGCGGGTAATCCAGTGCTGCCATGGCTGCGATCTCCTCGCGGCCGAACGCAGGCAGGGTTTGCGGCACATATAAGCCGCCATCCGCAGCCAGCCCCGTCAGCAGGACTTGTTCAAAGTCGAGTGCCGGTGCCCGGCCCCGTGTGCTGATGTATTTCAACGTCGCTTGTCCCGGTCCATGAACATATCTAGCCGTCCAGCGCTTCAACTCGAATGCGCGTGACCTTGCCATTGATCGTGTCCAGCGCCTCGATCGCACGCACCGCGAATTCCACACTGCCCTGTGGCGCCTCGTTGGTTAATACGATCAGTGACACCCGGGTCTGTCCCTGAGCGGGGGCCTTCTGGATCAATGCTTCTATGCTAATACCCTGCTCACTGAAGATACTGGCAACCCTGGACAGCACACCGGGTTTGTCCTCCACCTCCATGCGTAAATACCAGGGCGTTTTTACGTTCGCCATCGGTATGATCGGCAGGTTGCGCAGGCTGGTCCGCGCCACGCCCAGGGCGGGCACGCGCCCGCTCTGACCTACGCCGAAGTCACGCGCCAAATCGACCAGGTCGGCCACTACGGCCGAGGCTGTCGGTAGCGCGCCTGCACCAGCACCATAATACAGGGTGGAGCCCACCGCGTTACCCTCAACCAGTATCGCGTTTTTTACACCGTCGACATCGGCCAGCAGCAGATAATCGGGTATCAGCGTCGGGTGCACGCGCAACTCCACACCCTCAGCATTTTGCTTGGCAATTCCCAGATGCTTGATGATGTAGCCCAACTCACGGGCATAGCCAACGTCCTGCGTTGTCAGCTGTGTAATCCCTTCGGTATAAACAGCGTCAAACTGCAAGGGTATGCCGAATGCCAGTGATGCCAGAATGACCAACTTGTGCGCTGCGTCTATGCCTTCGACATCAAACGTGGGATCCGCCTCCGCGTATCCCAACGCCTGGGCTTCAGCCAGCACATCGGCAAATTCCCGGCTCTTGTCACGCATCTCGGTCAGGATGTAATTTCCGGTACCGTTGATGATGCCCGCCAGCCACTCGATGCGATTGCCCGCCAGTCCCTCGCGCAGTGCTTTGACAATGGGGACACCACCGGCGATCGCAGCCTCATAGCGCACCTCCACGCCATGCTCATGCGCCAGGGCGAAAATCTCGTTGCCGAATTCGGCGATCAGGGCCTTATTGGCAGTGACTACATGCTTGCCTGCGACAATCGCCGCTTCCACCAGCTCCCTGGCCACGGTAGTGCCGCCGATCAGTTCGACGAGAATCTCCACCTCGGGATCGCGGGCCACGGCAAAAATGTCGTGACTGACGCGGATGCCCGACAGGTCCAACGCGGGTTTGTCGCGACGCACACCCACATGAATGACCTGCAGTCGGGCCTGCGCCCGCGCGGCGATCAGTTCAGCGTTGTCGCGCAGCACGCTCAGGGTGCCACTGCCAACGGTACCGAGGCCGCAGATGCCTATTTTTACTGGTTTCAAACTCGTTCCTGTCTTCACGGGTAGGCCTTTGCTCAGGCGCAGCCGTCGTTTTTGATCATCCGCTTGATATTGCGAATCGCCTGGCGGGTACGGTGCTCATTCTCGATCAAGCCAAAACGCACGTAACCCTCACCGTACTCGCCAAACCCTATGCCCGGCGAGACCGCCACCTGCGCCTGTGCCAACAATTTCTTGGCAAACTCCACGGAACCCAATGCGCGATAGAATTCGGGTATCCTGGCCCAGACAAACATGGTGGCCTTGGGTGGGGTTACCGGCCAACCGATGGCGTTGAGGCCGCTGCACAACACGTCCCGGCGGGACTGGTACATGGCGCTGATTTCCGCCACGCAAGTCTGATCTCCTTCCAGGGCAGCGATAGCCGCCACCTGTATCGGCGTAAACATACCGTAATCCAGGTAGGACTTCATTCGCGCCAACGCGGCTATTAATACTTTGTTGCCACAACAAAACCCGATACGCCAACCTGGCATATTGTAGCTCTTGGACATACTGAAGAATTCCACTGCGACATCCCGCGCGCCCTCGACCTGCAGGATTGATGGTGCGACGTAGCCGTCATAACACAAATCGGCATAGGCCAGGTCCTGGATGACCCAGATGGAATGCTCACTGGCGATTTTGATCACTCTTTCATAGAACTCCAACTCGACACACTGTGCGGTGGGGTTAGAGGGAAAATTCAACACCAGCATTTTGGGCCGCGGCCAGCTGGTTTGAATGGCCTTTTCCAGCTCCGCAAAAAAATCATCTTCATTGTCACCCATGGGGACGTGCCGGATATCCGCACCGGAAATCACGAAACCGTAAGGATGAATGGGGTAGGACGGATTCGGCACCAGAATGGCATCTCCGGGACCCGTCGTTGCCAACGCCAGGTGTGCGAGGCCTTCCTTGGAGCCAAGGGTAACTATCGCTTCAGACGCAGGATCCAGAGTTACATTAAAGCGACGCTGGTACCAGTCACAGATCGCCTTGCGCAGTCTCGGTATACCCTTGGACTGTGAATAGCCATGCGTATCACCGCGACGGGCCGTCTCCACCAGTTTGTCGACAATATGGCCCGGTGTCGGCTGATCCGGATTGCCCATGCCGAAGTCGATGATGTCCTCGCCCGCCGCCCTGGCCTGCTGCTTGAGGTCACCGATGATATTGAACACGTAAGGCGGTAGGCGCTCAATACGCCGAAATTGATCGTCCACGATAATCCAACTCTATAGGGCGCTCAGGCGAAGGCGCCGCGATTCAAAAAAGGGAGGAAACAGTACTGAGTCAGCCCCACACTGTCAACGCAGTGCGGGGCGCAAGGGCACTATTGACGGGATTCTCAGTTCAATCCGAGGGTCACCATCAGTTCATCCGCAGTCTGGTAACCGGGGATCATCTGCCCCGTCTGCGTAATGATGGCTGGCGTACCCTGCACCCCCAGTTCCTGGCCAAGCTGAAACTGCGCTGCAATCGGGTTGTCCTTGCAGACATTCTCCGGAATCGATTGTTTATTGGTCAATTTGGCAAATGTATCCTGAGGATTGTCAGCACACCAGGCGCTGGCCAATTGCTTGAAAGTGTCCGATCCGAGGCCGGCGCGCGGGTATGCCAGATACCGCACCTCGACACCGTTCTTATTGAGTTGTGCTACCTCCTCATGCAGTTTCTGGCAGTAATGACAGCTAGTATCGAAAAATACGCTGATATAGGCGCGGGGCGGACCTTCGGGGGAAAATATAATCATGTCGTCTCGATTTACTTTTGCCAGCTTTTCCACGCGTTCACCATCGCGACGCTTTTCCGCGAGATTGACATAACCTTGAGGGCTCACGGAGTACAGGTCGCCTACCACAAAAAAATTGCCCTCCAAGGTGGAATAAACCAGGGGTCCATTAGTAAATTGCACCTGATACAGTCCCGCTATTTCACTCGTTTGCGCACTTGCCACTTTGAGTCCGACACTGGGAACCTCCAGCGTGGCACGCAACTTATCCAGTTGTGCTTTGTTCAGTGGCTCACCCGCCGAGCCGAATGGGGCAATCACGACCAAACTTGCCATCAACGCTGATTTCAATACCCGGTAAATCATTTTCTATCCTCTGTCATCGTGGGTTAACCCACTGCTATTTATCGTACCAACCGACGCTCCGTTGGAGCGGAAATCGGCACATTAGTTCCTCACCCGCGAGGATGGTGTAGCTCATGTAACTGCTGCATGCGCTGCTGGGCCACATGCGTATAAATTTGGGTAGTAGAGAGATCGCTGTGTCCCAGCAACATTTGCACCACCCGCAGATCAGCACCGTGGTTCAACAGATGGGTGGCAAATGCATGACGCAACGTATGAGGCGACAAGTGTTTCCTGATCCCTGCACGCTGAGCGTAGATTTTAATACGATACCAGAAGGTCTGGCGAGTCATTTGCGTACCGCGACGGCTGGGGAATATCACATCCGAGGGTATCCCTTTGAGTAACTCGCCCCGCGGACCCGCCAGATAGCGCTGTAACCAGCGCAGGGCTTCTTCGCCAACAGGCACCAGACGCTCCTTACTGCCTTTGCCAAATACCCGCACCACACCCTGGTTCATGCTGAGCTGCGCCAATTGCAGGCTGGTCAATTCCGTCACACGCAAGCCGCAGGCATACAGCAACTCCAGCATGGTGCGATCGCGCAATTCCAATACCAGCGTCAGATCCGGCGCCTGCAGCAGAAGTTCCACGTCCGCTTCAGACAAGGCCTTTGGCAGAGGCCGACCCAGGCGCGGGCTTTCGATATTGAGAGTAGGGTCAACGGTGATACTCCCCTCGCGCAACAGGTAGTGGAAGAAACCTCGGACACAGGACAGAAACCGTGCAGTGGAGCGAGGCGAATGCCCCTGCTCAAGACGCACACCCAGATAAGCCTGAAGTGTGGATCGCGTTGCCGCAGTGATCTGACTGGCATTGGATTTGACCAACCAGTCATTGAATTGCCTGAGGTCACGGCGGTAGGAGGACAGGGTATTATTACTCAATCCCTTTTCCATCCAATTGGGGTCTAAAAACCGTACAATATGGGGGTGTAACCGGGCGACCATGGTCTTGAACCCACCAAAAAAGCGGCCCTGGGGGCCGCTTTCGATAGCCTGCGAGCATGCGCACCAGAGTCTACAGCTTTTCCTTGATACGCGCGGCGCGACCGCTCAGCTCGCGCAGGTAGTAAAGTTTCGCCTGACGCACATCGCCACGACGCTTCACAGTGATGCTCTCGACCGTCGGGCTGTAGGTCTGGAAAGTACGCTCCACGCCCACGCCGTGAGAAATCTTGCGCACAGTGAAAGCGGAATTCAGTGCGCGATTGCGTTTTCCGATACAGATACCTTCAAACGCCTGCAAACGCTCGCGGGTACCTTCGCTTACCTTCACCTGAACGACCACGGTATCTCCAGGGCCGAACTCAGGGAGTTCCTTACCCATCTGTTCCGCATCAATCTGGGATATGATTTTGTTAGTGCTCATGTGGTACTCCTGTTATATAACTTCGCAGCTTTACAGCTGGCGCTTTGTTGATAACTCCCGTTCGCGGAGATATTCCGCCAACAACAATTCTTCCTCGGCCTGCATGGCCCTGGCCCGGAGCAATTCCGGGCGGCGCTCATAGGTCCTTCCCAGCGCTTGTTTCAGGCGCCAGCGGCGAATCTGGGCATGATTGCCGCTGAGTAATACCTCCGGAACGTCCATACCCTGGTACGACTCCGGCCTGGTGTAATGCGGGCAGTCCAGCAGGCCATCCACAAAGGAATCCTCAAGTGCCGAGGATTCATGCCCCAATACCCCGGGCAATTGGCGTGTCACGGCATCGATCACTACCATGGCGGCCAGTTCGCCACCGCTCAATACATAATCCCCGATGGACAACTCCTCATCCACCTCTGCCTCTATCAGGCGTTCATCCACACCTTCATAGCGACCTGCGATCAGCACCAGTCCGCGCAATTGCGCCAGTTCCAGCACCTTGCCATGGTGCAACGGTTGCCCTTGGGGTGACAGATAAATGACCCTGGCACCCGGTCCAGCCGCCTTGCTCGCTGCAACAATCGCCTGCTGCAAGGGATCAATTTTCATCAGCATGCCCGGGCCACCGCCGTAAGGCCTGTCATCCACCGTTCGATGGGTATCCACGGTGTAGTCGCGTGGATTGCTGTGGCTCAGACTCACCTGGCCCAGCCTGACTGCCCTACCAGTGACCCCATGCTCACCCACTGCGGCGAACATATCTGGAAACAGACTCACCAGTGCAATGCGCATTGTGTCCTGCCCCGGGGCTCCCGCCTGGTTCCTCACTCGTCGTCGACGAACCAATCAACCTCAATAAGTGCCTCCTCCAGATCTACCCGGATCACTGTATTTCCGGGCAGGTAAGGAATCAGGCGTTCCCGCGTATCTATACTGCCGTCACAGGCTTTTACCACCAATACATCGTTGGCTCCGGTTTCGATCAGGTAGTCCACGGTACCAAGCAGCAACCTGCCTTCTCCCTCCTGACACCACACCTGTAAGCCTTGTAGGTCGTGCCAGTAAAAGTCTCCTTCCGGCAGTGCCGGCAGTGCATCTCCCGATACTGCCAGTTCCAGCCCCCGGTACGACTCCGCCAAGGTGCGGTCATCCACACCTGCGATGTGCGCTACCAGCCCCCTGCCATGACATTTAACCGCGTCGAATTCGAGAGGTTCGAAATTCCCACACCGTTTCAACTGCCAGGCACCAAACCCCAGGAAACTTTCCGGTGTTTCAGTATACGAGTGGATCTTCACCCAGCCCTTAACGCCATAGCAGCCAGTAATCTTGCCAACTACCAGCATCCCGTCGGCAGTGGCCTCACTCATCATCGCAGTCCGTGTGCCGCCGGACCCGGGCTATCAAGCCGCAGCAGCGCCATCCTTGAGCAACTTGGCCACGCGCTCAGAAACCTGAGCACCCTGGTTCTGCCAGTACTCTACGCGATCGGTGTCGATCCGCAGACGTGCTTCCTGGCCACGCGCCGTCGGGTTAAAGAAGCCGACACGTTCGATAAAACGGCCATTGCGTGCATTGCGGCTATCGGTCACTGTAAGGTGGTAGAAAGGGCGCTTCTTGGCGCCTCCTCGAGCAAGACGAATGATTACCATTGTGCGTTAATTCCTAGAAATGAGTGGGGAAAGGCAGTGTTTTGCATCAGGGCCCACGGCGAACACCGGCTGGTGGGCCGGAAAGGTTGCGTATCATACGGAAAAAGCGCCCGGTATTAAACCCCACTCCAAGCTATTTTTTAGCTACTCCGTAACTTATACATCACCGAAACGGGAAGCCGCCGCCGGTGCCACCCGGGGGCAACATACCGCCCAAGCCGCGCATCATCTTTTCCATTCCACCACCTTTCATCTTTTTCATCATCTTCTGCATCTGTTTGTGTTGCTTTAACAGGCGGTTGAGGTCCTGAACCTGTGTACCCGAGCCCTGGGTAATGCGACGCTTGCGCGTGCCCTGGATCAAGTCCGGGTTACGGCGTTCCTTGGGGGTCATGGAATTGATCATGACCTCCATTCGCGCAAACATTTTTATATCCACATTTTGCTGGGCCATCTGAGCGAGGTTGCCCATGCCAGGCAGCTTGTCGAGCATGCCTGTGATACCACCCATATTGTTCATTTGCTGCAATTGGTCGCGAAAATCCTCAAGGTCGAATTTCTGACCCTTCTTAACCTTACGCGCCAGCTTGGCAGCCTTTTCTTTATCGACTTTCTGCTCGACTTCCTCGATCAGGGACAGCACGTCACCCATCCCCAGGATGCGCGACGCCAGGCGATCCGGATGGAAGGGGTCCAGTGCCGTCGACTTTTCGCCAACCCCGAGGAACTTGATCGGTTTGCCAGTAATCGAGCGCACCGACAGGGCGGCTCCGCCGCGCGTGTCAGCGTCCACCTTGGTAAGAATCACCCCGGTCAGTGGCAGGGCCGCACCGAAGGCTTTGGCTGTGTTGGCCGCATCTTGACCGGTCATGGCATCCACCACGAACAGGGTCTCCACGGGATTCACTGCGGCATGCAACTGGGCAATTTCGGCCATCATGTCCTGGTCGATGGCCAGGCGACCGGCAGTATCGACAATTAATACCTCATTGAACTTGATCCTGGCCTGCGCCAGCGCCGCCTGCACGATAGCGACCGGTTTCTGTCCGCTATCGCTGGGGTAGAAATCCACACCCACCTCTGCGGCGAGCATTTCCAACTGTTTGATCGCCGCGGGACGGTATACGTCAGCGCTGACGACCATCACTTTCTTCTTATCGCGTTCTTTCAAGAGCCTGGCCAACTTGGCCACTGTGGTGGTTTTACCGGCACCCTGTAAGCCTGCCATCAATATGACAGCGGGAGGCGATGTCGCCAGATTCAGCCCCTCGTTGGCTGAACCCATAACAGTTTCCAGCTCGGCCTGCACAATCCGCAGGAATGCCTGGCCGGGACTAAGACTCTTCATGACATCCTGGCCCAGCGCTCGCTGCCTGACTGACTCCACGAATTCCTTGACGACCGGCAGCGCCACATCGGCCTCCAACAGGGCCATCCGCACCTCGCGCATCGTTTCCTGGATGTTCTCCTCGGTTAAGCGCGCCTTGCCGGTAATACTGCGCAGGCTGTAGGAAAGTCGCTCGCTCAGGCTCTCAAACATTATGTCTCTCTCCGGGGACGCGGCAAGCCGTGGTGGTCGCTATTGATTCTGATGTGACAAGCCGGTACAAAGGGTGCAGTATACTTTAATCCGGTCACAAGCCTCAAACCGATGTCGATCGCTTTACTCGCCCCGCTTTGCGCGCTGCTGTACCTGGCCGCTACCGGCCTGCAATTATTGCATCTCTCGCAACGACGCCAACAGATTGATAGAGGCGTATTCACGCTGGGACTGCTGGCGCTATTGTCACACGCGATTATCGTCTGGAAAATCGCCTTTACCAGTGCTGGCGTTGACCTGGGCTTTTTCAAGATAGCTGCACTGCTGTTTCTGGTGATCAACCTGGCGTGTATTACATCCCTGACACGCAGACCCTTGCAAAATTTGCTGATCACGCTGTTCCCCATGTCGGCCCTGGCGGTGCTGGTGTCCACCTTTGCACCGGATACAGCTCCGGTCATCAGTCAACTCAGCGGCGGCATGATACTGCACATCATCAGTTCCATACTGGCTTATTCTGTTCTCACGCTGGCCGCGGTTCAGGCGGCGGTGCTGGCAGTACAGGATCACCAATTGAAACAGCGCCACACCCGCGGACTTGTACAGATACTGCCGCCGTTACAACAGATGGAAAGTATGTTGTTCGAACTGCTCTGGATAGGCTTGGTACTACTCACAATCGCCATCGTTTCCGGGGCAGTATTCATCGACAATCTGTTTGCCCAGCAACTGGTACACAAAACCGTGCTCACCATCGCCGCCTGGCTGTTATTCGCGACGTTGCTGTGGGGGCACTACCAACTGGGCTGGCGCAGTAGAACGGCTGTGCGCCTTACTCTTGCGGGGTTCGCGCTACTGGTGCTGGCTTATTTCGGCTCGAAACTCGTACTTGAACTGATACTGCACCGTGTGTAAATAGTGTTGATCGCGCTGAGTGCTCGTGCAACTAGTTCAGTCGAATAGTGGAGCTGGTCTGGAATCGCTCACGCGCCCGGCGCAGTATTTCGCGTTTTTGCTCATCCGTGGCCATGAACCAGTCTGTGATTTCCGTAGCAGAGCGGTAACAGCCGGTGCAGATATCGAGGTCGTTCAGGACGCACACGGAAATACAGGGGGAGCGGGGGGGCTCAGTGTCATTCATTTCTGCTCCGCCAGCTGCGCGGTATAACGCTGAGCATTGCGGATGTAATGCTCAGTATTGTGCAGCAATTCCAACTGCTGCTCGGCGGACAACTGCGACTTGATTTTACCCGGTGTGCCTAACACCAGGGAGCCGTCGGGGATTTCCATGCCCTCAGTCACCAGCGCATTGGCCCCTATCAGGCAACCCTTGCCCACCCTGGCGCCATTGAGGATAACTGCGTTGATGCCCACCAGAGTGCCATCGCCGATGGTGCAACCATGCAACATGGCATTATGTCCCACGGTCACATTCTGGCCCACAGTCAGCGGAAAGCCTGGGTCTGCATGCATCACCGTACCGTCCTGAATATTGCTTCGGGCGCCGACTTCTATACGGTCCGCATCGCCGCGCAGTACACAGTTGAACCACACACTGCTGTCTTCATGCAGGATGACGTCACCGATCAACACCGCGTTGGGCGCAATGAAATGTCCGTTGCCCACCAGCGTTACCCGTTTATCACCGAGGGTATATTTCATGGCTGTTGCTTCCAGTCCCGTTGCAAGTCGAATCCGGCATCGTAGGCGACATTGGCCAATAGCACCAGTATCGCGGCGGTGAGCCCCCAGACATTGTCATCACCTATTTGATAGTGCGGAACCTTACGAGTTCTACTCCCGTAAGACATAGTCTCCAGACGAAATAAGCTGGCATCGGCAAACACAGCCAGTGGCGTAAAAAACACACTGTCAAACTCATCCGGAGCAACGACCAAGTCAAGGTTGGCAGGTACACTTGCGACACAGGGAAAGACCTCAAAACCAGTACGTGTGATCAACGGTTCCAGTTCACCCAGGGGACTTATCAACGCAGCCGACAAACCCACTTCTTCCATTGCCTCGCGCGTTGCAGTGTGCCAGGGAGATTGATCCTCTGGCTCGCGTTTGCCTCCGGCAAAAGCGATCTCACCGGGATGCAAAGGCAGATGCATTCCCCTGCGACCCAATAACACATGAGGTTCAGCTTCCGCAGTGAGCGCCACCAGCACCGAGGCCTGCGGCCACTGACCCTCACCCACGGGATATTTCCAGCTGTTCACGCCTAGCGGCAGGCGCGCTGCGATGCTCTTCAGGATAGTGCTGGAAGCCTCCGTCAAGCAGGTAACTCCGTCACCAGAGCCACGACATCCCACGCGGGTTCTTCGTAGGGATGGGCGTCCACCAAAGCGGCCACCGCAGCCCGCACGTATTGAGCCTCACATACCATTTCCACCCGATACTCCGCCACAAATTCAACAGTGTCCTGCCGGCCCAGGAATGGCCTGCTGTCGGCCAGCGGGCGAAACTGCCCCTGTCCCAGCACCTGCCAACAACAGCTGTCATAGTCACCGATCCGTCCAGCGCCGGCTGCGAATACCGCTGTCTTGACCTGCCCCAGGTGAAGTTCAGGTACATAAAAGCAGAGCTTATACATCACACCCCCCTCGCCTGCCGCGTGTAGAAATCCTCTGAAAACTGCTCGAGTTGTCCCGCTTCGATTGCACTGCGGATTGCGGACATATGCCGCTGGTAAAAATGCAGATTGTGGATGGTGTTGAGCTGGGATCCCAATATCTCATTGCAGCGGTCCAGGTGGTACAAATAGGCACGGCTGAAATTTTGACAGGTATAACAACCGCACTCCTCGTCGAGTGGCAAGGTGCTGGACTTGTGGCGGGAATTGCGCAACTTCAGCACCCCGCGTGATGTAAAGAGATTGCCGTTGCGGGCATTACGGGTGGGCATGACGCAATCGAAGAGATCGATCCCGCGGCGCACCCCTTCCAGCAGGTCCGCCGGCGTGCCTACACCCATCAGGTAACGAGGTTTTTCCGCGGGCATTACAGACCCCAGCGTGTCGAGCACACTGAGCATTTCATCCTTGGGCTCTCCAACCGACAGCCCACCAATCGCATAACCATCGAATCCAATGTTCACCAGGCCAGCCAGGGATTCCAGACGCAACTGCGAATACATACCGCCCTGCACAATACCAAACAACGCCGCGTGGCTGTCCCCATGGGCAGATTTGCTGCGCACTGCCCAACGCAGGGACAGCTCCATGGACTGGCGCGCCTCGGTCTCAGTTGCCGGGTACGGCGTGCATTCATCGAAGATCATCACAATGTCCGAACCCAGACTGCGCTGGATGCGCATGGAGGTCTCGGGATCAAGAAAGACTTTGGCGCCATCAACCGGCGACTGAAACGCCACGCCCGCTTCCGAGATCTTACGCATTTCGCCCAGGCTGAAAACCTGGAACCCACCGGAGTCCGTCAGGATAGGACCGTCCCAACCCATGAAATCATGCAGGTCCCCATGCTGCTCTATGACCGCAGTACCCGGGCGCAACCACAGGTGAAAGGTGTTCCCCAAAAGAATTTCGGCACCGCTGGCACGAATGTCCCGGGGCGACATTCCCTTCACGGTTCCGTATGTCCCCACCGGCATAAACGCCGGTGTCTCCACCACGCCCCGGGGAAACGACAGGCGTCCGCGCCTGGCCAGGCAATCCCTCGCCAATTGCTCAAAGTGCATGTCGCACTGGTGGTTCATGGACGGTTCTGCTTTTGTGGGTTAGCCGTTATAAACATGGCGTCGCCATAACTGAAAAAACGGTATTGTGCCTCGATAGCCTGCGCGTAAGCAGACAGTATATGTTCCCTGCCCGCGAGGGCACTCACCAGCATCAACAGCGTCGACTCCGGGAGATGGAAGTTGGTGACCATCGCATCCACACTGCGAAACCGATAGCCAGGGTAGATGAAAATTTCGGTATCGCCGCGCAAGGGCAGCAGTTCCCCGGTGGCGAGGCTGGCAGACTCCAGCGCGCGAACCGCTGTAGTGCCCACCGCGACCACTCGGCCGCCCCTGGCTCGCGTCTCGCGCACGGCAGTACACACACTCTCGTCGACCTCGACGAATTCCCTATGCATCAGATGCCGTTCAATATCGTCTTCCCGCACGGGTTGGAAGGTGCCCGCCCCCACATGCAGGGTCACGGCAACCTGCCGGATGCCTCGCGCACTGAGCTGCGCCAGCAGCGCCTCGGTAAAATGCAGGCCTGCAGTGGGCGCTGCCACAGCCCCTTCGCGCCGAGCATAGACAGTCTGGTAGCGTTCCTGATCCCTGTCCTCATCTTCTCGGTCTATATAGGGCGGCAGTGGCACATGGCCAATACTGTGGAGGATCTCAGAGAGCGTCGGGCCCTGTGTGGATGAGACACAGAACAACTCACCCTTGCGCCCGGTGACAGTCAGTTGGTAGGGGCCTGGAACGGCAGTCACTGTTTTGCAAAGATGAATGACCGATCCGGGACCTGGAGATTTACTCGAGCGGATATGACTCAACGCAGTATAGGGACCCGTAAGTCGTTCTATCAAGAGTTCCACTTTACCGCCTGTTGCTTTGCGCCCCCACAGTCTCGCGGGTATGACCCGGGTGTCATTGAGAACCAGCAAATCGTTTGGTCTGAGAAAATCAGGCAGGTCGCGAAAATGCTGGTGTCCGACGGCGCCGTTGTTCACGTCCAGCACCATTAGTCGGCTGGCACTTCGTTCTGCAGGCGGATGCTGGGCGATCAACTGCGGCGGCAGGTAGAAATTGAAGTCGCTGCGTTTCATGGAAAAATAAAGCCGGCTCATGGCCGGCTCTGGCGCAAGCTATAAAGCTTACTTATCCAATTACTCTGCCGAATCGTCCGCGGGGGCGTCCGCTGAACCCGCGGTTAAATCAACAGCCGGCTGCGCAGGCGTGGTTGCCTTTATCAGTTCTTCCGCCAAAAGAATGCGTGCCTTTTCCGCGCCGTTAACAGGCTGCTTGCGGGCGTCCTTGACCGCGTAGCGGGCGTCACCACGCTGGTAGATACTGTACTGTGTTGTTTTCTTTAGTAATTTCATGGGCTTACTCGATTTGTCTATTACTGTAGGGATCACTCACGTAGGGGGGAGTATCCCAATGTGGGTTGAACAAGGAACCAGCGTGAAGTCTACAGACAAAGCCCCTGTACGTTAAGGAAATTTATTGAACTTTCACCCTCGATTGCTATAATCGCGCGCTCTCCAGAGGGGCGTCACTTTTTGACAGCCTCTTAATCCCTCCAGGCCGGTGTGGTGAAATTGGTAGACACGTCGGATTCAAAATCCGATGCCCTTAAAAGCGTGCCGGTTCGAGTCCGGCCTCCGGTACCATTCATGCCTTGATATGCCAATTGTCCGTGTATATTTCAGCTCCCCATAAAATTTGGTGATGTTGAATGGGCAAATAACCCATATAATTTGACAACAAAAACAATGTATTTTAGTTAGAAGGTTGGCTATCATCCCTGTGCTTCGCAAACGTACGCGCGGAACAAGACGTCAACCGAGACGCCTCGCTTAACAAGTAGTCAATGAAAACCTCAGGGAGATACCATATGTCTATCAACAAAAAATTGGCGCTTGCGGCATTCCTCGCACCCGCGCTGGCGATTGGATCAGTCTACGCGGCGGAGCCCGGTTTCTACCTCGGCGCCAGCGGCGGTCAAACCACAGTAGATGGGGATGCCGGCTCATTTGGCTTCGATGATAATGTTCCCGGCTTTAACACCAACTACAAGATTGACGGTGACGATTGGGGTTGGAAGGCCTTTGTCGGCTACCAATTCCTGCCCTGGCTCGGTGTTGAGGCGGGCTACAAGGATTTCGGCGGCATCTCCAACAGCTACTCCGGCAATAACGGCTCCAGCCTGAGGAGCGATGTAGACCTCACCGGCTGGGACGGCTTTCTGGTTGGCACATTGCCAGTCGGGCCGGTTGATCTGTTCGCCAAGGTTGGTGGGATCGGTTTGACGCTTGATGGCAAAGTGAACGCTGGTGGGCCAAACATCGCGAATTACCAGAACTCTGGTAGTGAAAATGACACGCAATTAGCCTACGGCGTGGGCGCTGCCTACAACTTCGGTATAGGTCATTGGGGCCTGCGCGTTGAAGCTGAAGGCTTCGACGACAATGAAGTCGATGACTTTTACTTCCTGTCCGCTGGCATAACTTATCGGTTCTTCAGCGACAAAATGGCACCCGTAGCCGCCACACCGGTAGCTGCAGTACCTGAAAAATGTGCCGACGGAGACGGTGATGGAGTCTGCAACACCGTCGATCAGTGTCCCGACACAAAGCCTGGTACCCGAGTTGGAACCATTGGTTGCGATTGCGACTTCACCCTACAGTTACAGTTCGCGTTTGACTCAGCCAAACTGTCGGCTGGTGACATGGCACAGCTTGATGAGCTCATACCCATCCTGACCGACCCGAAAGCTGGGATGATCGGTGGCGTGATTGAAGGCCATACCGACAGCATCGGTAGTGCCGAGTACAACATGGGCCTGTCCAAGCGGCGTGCCGAGTCGGTAGCTAGCTACCTGCAGTCCAAGGGCGTCAATCTGGGTAGTCGTTTCGCCACCGAAGCATTCGGCGAAGCCAAACCGATTGCTAGCAACGATACCGCAGAGGGTCGTGCCGAGAACCGTCGCGTCGTGATCCGCCGCACGGACTGCGATTCCTCTTCCAAGTAACGCATAATCTGGTCATCATCAAAGCCCGCGGGAGAAATCCCGCGGGCTTTTTTGTTGGCTGGAACAGATTTGTAAATGACTATAACGAGGGCGACATGAAGAGCCTGGGGAGTTTCTCCATAACCTCGGCGGAGTCCCGCGACTTCGCACGCACCTCCGGCGACTTTAATCCACTCCATCTTGATCCGGTCGCAGCGCGACGCACTCGATTTGGCCAAACGTTGATTCATGGCGTTTGCGGAACGGTCAAAGCACTTGATCTGTTGCTGCAACAGGGGGAAAGGCACGCCACACTGCTCAGCATCAAGGTCACATACAGCAAGCCGGCCACCCAGGGCCAGGAACTGGTGGTTTTCGGGGAGACCACCGACGGCATTACGCGCCTCGAGGTGTTCGCCGAAGGCGTGCGATGCCAAATCATCGATGTTGAGCTTCGGGAGACCTCGACAGCACCATTCCTGCAGGAGCACATGTTCGCGACTCACACAGACAGCGCCGGCGCCTGTATGGACCTCTCCATCGACGCCTGCGCGGGTTTGTCGGGTGCGGTCGATTTGTTGTGGGATGATGCCGTCATGCAGGCCCTGTTCCCCAGTGCCACCAGGTATCTACCCGAACGGCAACTCGCCACACTGGTGGCCAGCACCCAAATCGTTGGAATGAGATGCCCAGGACTGCATTCGGTGTTCGCTCGCCTGGATCTGCGCTTCAATACGGCTCCGGATGGCGTAGGCACAAGCGAGCATCCGCAGTTGGCATACAGGATTTTGCAGGCCGACAAGCGCCTTGATCGGGTGCAGATAGGCATAGACAATGCCTATGCAAAAGGCACTATCGAAGCATTCTTCCGACCTCCTCCCGCACAACAGGCGAGCTTCCGACAGATTGCAACGATGGTGTCAAACTGCGAGTTCAGCGATCAGAATGCTTTAATTGTCGGGGCATCCAGAGGGCTAGGCGAGGTCATAACCAAGGTGCTTGCCGCCGGCGGGGCCAGAATCATGATGACTTACGCCATGGGCAGGGACGATGCCGCCCGAGTATCCGACGAAATCGGAAAGGAACGGCTAGCACCAGCAGTTTGCTTCTACAATGTGCTCGACGGTTCATTCAGCAAGGAGATAATCGAGTTTTGCGCCTCAGTAACGCATATTTACTACCTGGCCTCACCTACCATTTCAAAAAGTGACAGCAATCGGTGGGATCACGCACAATTTACGCGTTATTGCGACTTCTACATTAATGGCCTGGCGACTCTGCTGCAGCAGGTTAGACAATCCGGAATTGAAAAACGAGAATTTCAGCTGTTTATTCCCTCCAGCGTCTTCCTCGAGCAAGCCATAAAAGGATTTGATGAGTATATCGCCGCCAAGGCAGCTGCAGAAGCTTTTGTACGGAGCTTCGAGAAATCCCACCGCAATTGGAGGGTGGTTGCTCCGCGACTCCCAAGATTGCACACAGATCAAACTAGCGGTGTCCGAGATACTGATGAACAAAAGACACTGAATGTGATTATTGATCAACTACGGAAGTCGTATAATGGCGCCGCATCCCGAGTTACTAACGCGCGAGAGCCTGACGAAATCTAGAGCCGGCGTACTCGATCCGCTGCAACAGTTGCTCAATCCAACCCTTCCATACATTCTTCTTTTTCTCAGTGAATGTAGACAATATGAAGCACGAGAGTAGCGTTAACGGCACCACCACGAGGTAGCGAGGAAGGCCTTCTTCCACCGAAGAAAAGACTGCAATGTAGAACCATAAAAGCGGCTGATGAAAAAGGTAGATAGAGAAGGTTGCTCCCGCCAAAAAGCGAATGCTAATCTCAAGTCGTTTGGGCAGATGGCTTATACGCGCCAACAGAATTCGCAATCCAATAAAGTGCAATGCCAGCATCAAGCCCAGGTAGTAGTCACCGACGAACTCACGACTGAAAGACAGCTGTGAATGTAATCTCTCACCCAGTAGCTGCTCTCCATAGTCCCAGCCCAATTGGACCATGTTCAGATGAATATACAGATACGCTCCGCCGAGCGACAATGCCAGGCACAACCACGCCAGGGCGGTAGGTAAACGGGCCAGGAAGTCAGACCGGTAAACCCAGACACCCAGCCACCACACGGGCATGAGCAGGAGTATTTTTGGTCCCAACACCAGGCAGAGCAGCAAAAAAATCAACCAGCGCCGTTTGCCTTCGACAAAGAAAAGTATACCGAAGAGCACGTAGTACCAGACTTCATAGTTCAGAGACCAATACGGGTTATTGGAGAATGTTTGAATACCCAGTGTCCATATCTGGTTCAGAAAAAGCGTGCTGGTAATTACGCGTATAACTGGCAAGTCCCAGGAACGATAACCCTCGGGATAGGCAGATTCGTCGATATGAAAGCCGGAAAAATCCAGAACTGCAGTCAAGATAATCGCCGGAATAGCAACCGAGTAGATTCGAGCGCCGCGATCCACCAGGAAGCCTCGAAAATCCTGCTTACGCGTGTCGGCCACATAGGCAATAACAAACCCGGACAACACGAAGAATATGACTACCCCTTCATGCCCGAGAGTGCTGAATATGGTTCCGGTCTTGTGAATCGCAGTGGCATGGTAAAGCAGGACAAGCATTGCAGCGGTGAACCGCACAGCATCGAGATAAAGTGAAAATGCTCGTGACATTGCGCTCACCTGCACCAATTCAAGCCTGAGATTCTATGCTAGAATCTCACGGCACACTAGATTGTGCCAATGCTTTTGCGAGTCAATTCACACACTGGAAACTGCGGCTATCAGGTATACCAATCGTGGGTGTAAGCTTCTTAAGTGATTTTAGCGAACGCTTTGCGATTAGCCACTGACCCAACATGAAAATATCAGACGACCAACTCGAGAAGCTGCTGGCCCTGCAGTCTCCCCAGGAACTGAAAAATCTGTTGCTACGTCGTAACATGGTGCCATCGTTAGCGCAGGCGAATAAACTTCTCAAGCATATCAATACTCTTCAGCATGCAAAACAACCAATTCGATTGGGAATTGTTCATACCTACACCAGTGAACTGCTTGATCCCTGGCTGCATTTCTCCGCAGCATTGAGCCAACTCGGCATAGATATTTACCATGCTCCTTACGGCGTGACGGCCCAGGAAGCCACGGCACATTCAGGTTTAACCGCGCACTCACCCGACATCACATTACTTCTTCTAACCAGGGAAGACGTGCACCCGGCCTTCCAGGTGGCGGCTGCCTGCATTCAGATTGCAGACAGGCAGAACATTCAAGAGCAATTTCAACAGACCTTGAACAATCTGGTCAGTCGCTATCGTGAAAACGTGCCGGGACACATCATTGTCACAATATTGCCAAGCACTCTATCACCAGGTCTCGGCCTTTACGATGGCATGGCAGTGAATTCCGAAGTGCATTGGTGGAATCAAATCAAAGCCAGCTTGGCGAACGACCTGCGAGAAAAACTCAGTGGTGTCAGCTACCTTGATCTAGACCAGTTGGTTATGCAAGTCGGACGTGACAATTTCTTTGATTTACGCTTATGGTATTCATCGACATTTCCGTTCACACCCACCGGAGCACTTGCAATCTCCAATGCGATCACGACTATGGCGGCCAGTATCCTTCTCAGTAAGGCCAAGGTTATCGTGCTGGATGCCGATAATACGCTCTGGGGGGGCGTTATCGGTGAGGATGGCATGAACGGTATTGCGCTTGGACCGGATTATCCCGGGAGAGTCTATGTCGATTTCCAGAAACGAATCTTAAGCTTGCAGCAGCGCGGTTTTATTCTTGCCTTGTGCAGCAAGAATAACCCCGAAGATGTGAACGAAGTTTTTCAACATCATCCACACCAATTATTACGAGACGAGCACTTCGTCGCACGGCGCGTAAACTGGCTGCCTAAACCAGATAATCTCAGGTCCCTGGCGGAGGAACTGAACCTCGGGTTGGATTCGTTCATTTTTGTCGATGACAGCGATTACGAGTGTGCTGCAGTGAGACACAGTTTGCAGGAAGTTGAGGTAATTCAAATGCCCTCAAGTCCCTCCGAGATACCGACATGCCTTGATAGTCTGGCGCGACTCGAGATTAGCGCGCTGACCAGGGAAGATCTCGAGAAGACTGCTATGTACACACACGAGCGACTCAGAAAATCCCAACTGGAAGAGTTGGCTAAATCGGGCGGTAGTGTGGAGGACTATCTGAAGTCACTCAACATGAAGATGTCGGTAGGGCTCGACGATTTGTCACATGTGCAACGTCTGGCACAACTCACCCAGAAAACCAACCAATTCAACCTCACCACCCGGCGCTATGATGAGCAGGATATGGCGGAAAAGATCAGCAATGCCAATACCTCCGTTTTTCATTTTTCCCTAGCCGACAACTTCGGTGACAGTGGCATCGTCGGCCTGGCGATTATTGAGCGAGAGTCGGGCAAAACTGCCCGACTCGACAGCTTCCTGATGTCATGCCGAATAATAGGTCGCATGGCTGAGCAGGCTTTTCTCTGCACAATCCTGCACAATCTGAAATCCAGGGGAGTTGAGGAGCTTTCAGCTGACTACATACCCACTCGCAAGAATGTCTTGGTGGAAACATTTTTACCGGAGAATGGGTTTAGTCAAACTACGGATGGCAGATACGTCAGGAATTTGCTAGGAAGTATGCACAGTACGGGCAATAACTTTCCCATACAGATTGAAGGACCAGTTTGCTAATGAGCGTTTTTGAAAAGCTGCAGGAAATCATGGCAATCGCCCTGGAATTGCCAGTGAGTGCTATCAAGGAGAACTCCACGATGGAGGATATGGAGGAATGGGACTCGCTGGGTCATGTACATATCATGGTTGCACTCGAGCAGGCATTTGATCTGTATATGGATGTGGATGATTTCGCTGAACTCGATAGCGTACCGGATATATTGAAATATCTGGAATCAGAGAATGTAAGTTAACAATGAATCTTATCGAGAGCCTCTCCTCCACCCTGCTGAGGCTGCTACCTCGCGAGTACTTTCTTAAGATTCGGTCCTTCTACTTCAAGCTGAGAAAGCAGGTTAGTCCCCTCCTTTGCCTGATCTATGGCACTTTTACAACCGATGATCTGATTGCTGAAATTGGCCATCGGCTGGACAAGGATTGGCAAATTCTGATGGTGCACAGCTCCGTAAATAACCTGTTGCCCATGTACAAGGGGAATCCACTGGAGTTACTCAAGGCTCTGATTGAATATTGCGGTCCTCATCGTACCCTGGTAATGCCGGCATTTAATTTCGGCGAGGACGGGGAAGGTGCACGCGACACACTTAAGCGAAACCCGCGGTTTGACTTGCAGCGAACTCCCTCACAAATGGGGCTATTGACTGAACTCTTTCGCCGTTCAAAAGGAGTGCTGCAAAGTCGGCACCCGGTTTATCGGGTAGCTGCCCTTGGGCCCCATGCTGAAAATCTGGTCCGCCACCACGAACTGACACCCAGCGGTATGGGGAAAGACTCGCCCTTTGACTACATGGCTCAACACAATGCATGGATTATTGGCATCGGCAAGACCTTTCAGGTGATGACCCAGGTACATCATATTGAAAGCTTGCTAGGCCCTGACTGGCCGGCACCAGAAAAGCTATTGCCAAATATACAGGTCACCGTGGTAGACAAGCTGGGAGAGGTTGAAATGGATATTGGTGGAACCCAGCAACAGTGGACCTTTAATATTTGGAAATTGCGGGAGATAATGTCGCGCGAAGATCTGCAAGAGTGGCGCTTTCATAATTGCCCAATGTTCGCTGCCCAGGCCAAACAAGTTACAGATACACTAGTGGAAGCCGCACGACGTGGCTTC